>NZ_JAGQTN010000169.1 GCF_020438995.1 Gordonia sp. (in: high G+C Gram-positive bacteria) | reverse complement strand
GCCCCGTCAGAACCATCCGCGCCGGTCGAAGCCCAGTCGGCGGCGGAACTCCGCGATGTCTTGTTGGCTCGGCTCGTTGACATCCGGCCGTCGGATCGGACCGCCGAGCGGGTCGACCGTCTCGTTGATGTAGCGCTCACACCACGCAATCCACTCGTCAGCCGCGCTACGCTCGTCGTCGGCAATGTCGGCGACGCGGGTCCGCATAGCCGCCAGGTACCTCCGCAGACGGTCCGCTTCCTCCCACTTGGCCGAGTCCTGCTTCAAACGCTTCCCGGTGGCGTGTTCGACGTACGCCGCGCGAGCACACGCGTTCTCGCGTTCAATCCGCCTGGTGCGCTCCTCCTCAGCGAGTCGCAGTTCTTCGGCCATCCGCGCTGCGGACATCTCCGACCTGCTGATCGCCGCGAGGATATCGCCCAGCTTCTCCTCCGCGCATAGCCGCCTCTTGGTGTCGCCCCACTCCCTCGGTGAGTAGTTGCTTTCACCCTCGTAGATGAGCACCGCAAGGCGTTCCGAAGGCTCATCGTCGTACGTCGGATAGCGCTGCCAGCCGGAGCGCTTCGATTCCGCGAGTTCCTGTGCCGTCGGCACATGCTTCGTGCGGTTCAAGTACTGCTTGATCCCGACACGATAAGTAGAACCACCAGACGTTCTCAGTTCGAGCAATCCTTTGGGTGTGTCGCGTTGCGCGTAATAGCCAGATCTCGGAGGCGACATGATCATCTCCACAGTAAGTCCACGCGATTCCGCCTCCTTTGCGAGGCAGTGGAGCAGGATCATCACTCGACGCTGGTGATCCTTGCTGACGTTGTCGAGTCGCCCATCGGATCGCAGATCAGCAACGACCGGATGCCAACGTCCGACACGCTCCTCCATTGCCACCTCGGCCGGCGTCTCGGTGCGCCACGTCGTTACGTCGACGAGGCGGATCCGCAGATGGCCACGCTCGCCGGCACCAGACACGATCACTTCCTGGGGAGTCGGCGCGACCTTATATCTATTGATGGTCGTCGCGAGATCGAAGTAGCTCATCGGGTCATCCGTCCGACGCTCCAAGACGCCACCTGCCTCTTCCAACTCCACGACCAGTTGACGGCTACGTTCGAGGTCCGGCGGCGGTTCCTTCGGCGCTACGGGCTTTGGCTGTGGCCGAGGTCTCGGCTTCGGCCGTGGCGACCTCATTGATCCGTCGGTAGCAGACTCGGTTCCGGTTGACCGGCGGCGCTTGCGCTCCCAGTGCCCGTCGGGATAGTCGCCGTGCTCGAGGTAATAAGTCCCGGCCTGAAGCAACGTGGCGCTCCACACGCCGCCCTTCTTCGAGACCTCGATCAGTCGCCGGCTGACGAGCGCCGTGGCCGACGTCTTGTAGCTGTGCCCCTTCCAACGTCCGTCGGGACAGCCGTCTCCGATCCAGCGCAGGAGCTCAAGCTGGCCTTCGTGCAGGGGATCTTTGAGGGACATAGCGAGGCCTCACTCCCGAAGTGGCCTACGACCAGCGTAGTCCGAGCAGCGACAGGCATCGGACAAACGAACGAACCCACGCAGGAGGACGTGGGTTCGAATGAATCTGGCTTGGTGCGCCTGCGTAGATCTTGTTCAAACACAGTAGGCGCACACCGGCCGGAGGCCGGCAAGGATGTCACTGTGCCCCCCGCAGGATTCGAACCTGCGACCTTCTGCTCCGGAGGCAGACGCTCTATCCCCTGAGCTAGGGGGGCTCATCGGGCGAGAGTCAGAGTAGCGCACCGACACCTCACTCCCCAAACCCAATGGTCAGCAGGCACTTGCATTCAAATCTTGCACGTACTTCCGCCTTTGTGCGGCACGTGTGCAAGTGCTGCGTGCAGGTAGCTCAGACGGTGACGACGTGGGCGTTGTGGACGTCGGCGTAGCGGTGGGGGCTACACGTGAGGACGATGACCTGGGCGTCGCGGGCGGCTTCGGTGAGGACCGAGGCCATGGCGACGATGCGGTCGGGGTCGCTGTAGCCGAGGGCGTCGTCGATGATGACCGGCACGCCATCGGCCTGGTCGACGAGGGTGGCGCAGGCCAGGCGCGAGAGCAGGCCCAGTTGCTCCTTGGCGCCGCCGGAAAGGGCGTCGCGGGGAACGGTGACGCCGTCGACGGTACGGGAGACGACGTTGAGGTCGTCGTCGACGTCGAAGCGCACCGTGTCCCCGAAGACGATGGCGCCGAGTTTGTCGAGGCGGCGGGTGAACGGGTCGGCGTACTTGGCACGTGACTCCAGGCGTGTACGGGTCAGGGTCTCGTGCAAGAGTCTTGCCGCCTCGGCGCGCCGCGTGACCCGTCGCAGACCGGCGCACGCGTCCTCCCACTCGGCCTGCGCCTCGTCGAACTCGTCGAGGCGGGACTCGCCGCGGTACATCTCCAGTTTGGTGCTCAGTTCGGTGATCAGGTGCCCGACAGCGTCGAGTTCGGCTGTGCCGTGGGCGATGTCGCGGGAGATCTGTTCGCGCCGCAGTTCCAGTCCCTCGGCATCGAGTTCGGCTGCTTCGGCATCGAACCGGTTCTGCTCGTCGCGGGCGGACTGCAACTCCTGCCGGGACCGCTCCACCGCAGCCTCGGCGTCCTCGTCGGGAAGTGCGAAGACCAGTTCGGCCAGCCTGGTGTCCAACTCGTCGATCTGTGCACCCACCCGGGTGCGCCGGGCGGCCACGGACTCCTGCCGCTCCCCCAGCGCCGACGCCTCCGACTTGCGCCGGACGGCTGCGGCATGTGCCCGCTCGACCAGGTCGGCCTGAGCCTGCTCCGCCTCCGCGAGTTGTTCGACCGACTCGTGCTCCCGCACCTCGGCGGCGAGGAGTCCTTCGAGTTCGGTGCGGACCACATCGCGCCAGTCCCTGATCTCGGCGAACGTCCGCCACTTGAGCAGGCTGTCACGCCGCTCACAGATCAGCGCCCGCTCGTGGGTGAGGTCCGTACGCGCCGCAGCCCTGACCGCCGCCTCCGACAGGTCTGCCAAACCGTGTGCATCACAAAGGGTTTGCGCCGACCACTGCAACCGGTCGAGCTCTTCGGCGAGGGCTGTGGTGTCTACGCTGCGCCGCACCGTCACCCGAACCACCCCGGGCGCCTCGATCACCCGATCGGCGTCGGCGACGACATCGACAGCACCATCGACGGACTCGCCGTCGACGCTCACCTGATGGGCACCGAGCGTCTCGACGCGCAGTGTCGCCGACGCGGCTTCCAACCGCCCGCGTGCCACGTCGATCCGGCCCGCCAATGCCTGCGCCGCCCCGGCGACCTCCGCATCGACGCTGTGCGTTGCCAATTCGGCGTCGATGGTGTCGAGTTCGGCCCGAAACCCGGCGAGTTTGTCGAGCACGTCGGTGAGTTCGGCGACCTCTGCGGCAAGCCGCTCACGCTTGGCCACCTGTCTGGCCGCGTTCAGCCGGGCTCGCAGGTCGTCGAGGATCGTTCTGGCCGAGAATAATTCGCCTTCCAGCGCGGCCACTTCCGCCTGCGCCTGCACTGTCTGCTCCCGCACCTGTCCGGCCTGCGCATCGAGTTCGACTGCCTCCGTGGACAACACCTCACGTTGCCGGCGAATGTCAGTGCGCTCGGCCACCACCCGCTCGGCGAGGGTCAGTGCGGTCCGGCGGTGCCCGACCGTCTGCGCAGCGCCGCCGACCTTCGACAGCACGGCCTGCGCCGCTTGCCATTCGGTGTCGACCCGCTCCTGGTCGGCGCGGGCCAGCTCGTCGGTGCGCTGCAACTCCCCACGCCTGGCGACCGCCGCCCGAAGGCGTTCGATATCGTCGTCGAGCACCTCACGACTGCGCCGCAATCGTTCGTACCGGTCACCGGCCGCGTCGGCCCGCCTCGCGGCCTCGGCCAGCTGACCGGTCGGTTTGCCCTGCTTGCGGGTGTAGTACCGGCAATACTCCTCGGCCACCGCGTCCAGGAGAACGCTATCCTCCTCTCCCGCAACGGATTCGGCGAAATCATCGGCGCCCCGTGGTCCGCCGGCGGCCCGATCCAGAGCCCGCGAGAGCGCGGCCGCCGCCGACAGATCGGTCAGCGCCGGATCCGCCCCCGATTGCAGGAGCTTGAGCGCATCGAAAAGGGCCCTGTCGACGGTGGTGTCAAGAATCTCGTTGACCTTGTCATGGGCGGCACGGCCGGTGAGCTGCTCCGGTTTGGGTCGGTGCACCGTCAGCGTCGTCGCCGGCTGTTTGTTGAAACGTTTGAAGTAGGTGAAATGCCATTCACCGCAACTGATCTCGGCCTCCACCTCGGAGCCGACATCGCGTCCCGACGGCATCACCGAACGCACGGCGGAGGATTTGCTGCTGTCCCGTAGGCTCAACAGGACATCGAGCGCCTCGATCATCGAGGATTTGCCGGCCTCGTTGCGGCCCTCGACCACCGTGACACCCTGGTCGGCGAAGCACACCTCACGCTCGCCGATACCACGGAAATCGCGCAGCTTCAGGCGATGCAGTCTCATCGGGTGGCCAGTCTGCGCAATAGGGCGAGCGCATCCCTGGCGGTCGGCGCCGCATCGTCGGCCTCGGAATCGGCGACGGCCAGCAACTCGCGGGCGGCGTCGGCCGCATAGCCCGTCAAACCCATTGACTCCACATCGGATTCGGTACCGACAACGGTCAGCTGGTCGATCTTGCCCCACGGAACCAGGGCCGCGAACCGGTCCCGGAACTGATCGAGCATCTCCTCAAGCACCGCGTACTCGGCGATGGTGACCGCCCCGACCAACCCCAACTGCACCACGACGTGGGGTTTGCCGTCGACCGCTTCCAGTTCGGCGCGTAGCGCTTCGATGTCGTCGGCGCCGGCAATATCGCGCGTGATGCTGCGAAAACTCCACTCGCCCACCCGATGCGGGGCAACGTCGATTTCCCGCCGCTCGCCCTCCCGACGCAACGTGACCGCCAGGACGTGGCCGGGTTCGGTCTCGATGTGGTCGAAATTGGTCACCTCATGAGCACCCGAGTACCAGATGCGCCCGCTCCCACCGACATCGGTGACCGAATGACGATCACCGAGGGCCACATAGTCGACCTGCCCCGACTCGACGGCCCGTTCCAGCGCCTGCACCGAGATCAGCGCCGGATCGTCGCCGGGGACGATCGTGTCGACACCGCCGTGCCCGACGACGATGCGGATCACGTTGCCGGAGTTGACTCCCGCACAGTCGATGCGCGCGTTGACCAGGTCGGTGAGTGGGTGTTTATTGGCCCACGGCGCGGGCACCAGCTCGATACCCTCCCGCACCCGCACCGCGCTGTCGGTCAGCACGGTCACATTCGCGGGCTGTCCGTCGATGAACGCCCGCGACCGGTAGACGCTCGCCGGGTCGGCGGTGTCGTGATTGCCGGGTAGCAGGTACACCGGCATCCCGCAGTCGCCGAGTACATCGAGGGTTTGACGGATCGTCTTGTCCGACACCCGATGATCCTCGAAGACGTCACCACTGACGACGATGAACTCGGCCCCCACCTCGCGGGCAACCGCACCGATCCGGGTGATCGCGTCACGCCGGGCCGCCGCATAAGCGTGGGCCGCGTCGGCATCGAGATAATGCCGGGTCATGCCGATCTGCCAGTCCGCGGTATGCACGAACGTGACGGTGTGCGCATGCGATGCCGCGGCATCGGCATTGCTGGTCTCCGCAGGAGCCGCGTCCACAGCACCGGATTCGTGGTCGGGGACCGCCCCGGAGGTCACCGGTACGATGGACCTGCGCCGACGGGTCTTCGCCGGCGGCGACGGTGCCGGCGCGAACGACTCCATACCGGGCAGCGGCTCGAACTCGGGCAGGTCGAACAGCGACGCCGTCATCGACCCTCCTTACTCTCAGCTCGCGGCAACTACTCCCGCGATCCTACGAGTCGGCTACGACAATCCCCACATTCGGCACGACCCGCGGGTGTGCGACGGATTTGTAGGTAGCGCAGATCGTATGTGTGTTCGATTTGGGGGTTGGTGGTGTTCAGGCGCTTGCGGGGGTGATGACCAGCACCAACCCGACCAACCTACAAACGTGTCGCACACCCGAAGTCTAAACGCCGGTATCGAACAAATGTCCGAGCCTGCCGCTACGGTGTGCCCCATGACCAACGAGGGGGACACGTCCGGAAGCGCACAACCACACGACGCACTGTTCCGGTTGGTTTTCACCAACCCGGAGAACACCGGATCAGAACTGCGCTCGGTGCTGCCACCGGAACTGACCGCGCACATCGATCTCGACGGCATGGTGCTCCAGGAGGGCACCTTCGTCGACGAACACCTACGCCACCGGCAAACCGACGTCCTGTTCAAGACAACAGTCCACGGCGACGACGCCTACCTGTATCTGCTCGTTGAGCACCAGAGCAGCCCAGACCCTCTGATGGCGTTCCGCAGGCTGCAATACCAGGTCCGCATCTGGGACCGGCACCTCAAACAGCACAAGATCCAACCAGGTCAACGACCGCTCCCCCTGATCATCCCCGTCGTCATCTACCAGGGCCGACGCCATTGGAACGCCCCCACCGACATCGCCTACCTGCTCAACATCGACGACTCCCTCGCAACCGCAGCCGGCAACCTCGTACCGCACGCCGGCTTCCTGCTAGATGACCTCACCACAGTCGACGACGCCACCCTGCGCGCCCGGCCCCTGACCACCGCAGCCCGCATCACCTTCGTGTACCTCACCCACGCCCCCGGCGACCCCCACGCCACCCGCTGGATGCCCAACTGGACCGACCACATCATCGAACTCGACGTCAAAAGCGTCGAAGCCCACTTCCAGTATCTTGTAACAGTAAGTCCCACAGACATCTACGACGTCGCCCGCTACGCCGCCACCGTGGGACCAGACACCATGGAGGCAGCCATGAACACAGCAGACGTACTCCGCGCCGAAGGACGCGCCGAAGGACGTGTCGAAGCGCGAGCCGACATGCTCATCGAGCTGTTGACAGCCAAGTTCGGCAAGCTTGATCCCCGCATCCGCAACCGGGTCGAACACGCCACCACCGAGCAGATCTCCGAATGGAGCACCCGACTGGTCCTCGGCAACGAGGCCCTCGACCAGGTGTTCGGCGCGTGAGATTGCAATCACATCCGATTCGACCGTCCCATACACCTTGTCTTGCGCGGTCAGGGAAGCGAAGTCAGACAGCATCCCCCGTAGTTGTGAGTATCAGCGCGACAGCGAGGTGCTTACGGACCTGCTCGGTGCGCCGCGTTCTGAAGATGACCAGCACCAACCCGACCAACCTACAAACGTGTCGCACACCCACGACCCGCACGCCGGCCCGAACTCGCGGTCAGCGGACGCTCTCAGCAACATCTGCCCCCGCACGCTGTGCCGACGCGGGCCGCTGCAGGAACGCGGTCACCACCACACCCAGCACCAGCGCGATCGCCGGCAGGTAGATCGACTGGCCCATCGCGGTCGCGAAGCCCTCGCGCAGGAACTCCGGGAGTTGATCGACGGTGTCCTGTGCCGCACCGGTGTCGATGCCCGCGGGCAGTTCGGCGGCCAGCCGGGTCTGCATCAGCGCACCGACCATCGCCGCGCCGAGCACCGATCCGATCATGCGGGTGGTGTTGTAGACGCCCGCCCCGGCACCGGCCTGATGCCACGGCAGGTTCCGGGTGGCGGTGGCGGCCAGCGGCGCCCAGATCCCGGCCGAGGCGACACCCATCAGCGACATCGGGATCAGGACCTGCCAGACGGGGGTTTCCGGACGGACGGCCAGGCCCAGCCAGCCCATGGATATCGCGGCCAGGCCGAGCCCGGTGCAGATGATCAGCCGCGGGTCGACCCGGTCCAGGATACGACCGACGATGGGCGCGAGGATGCCGGTGAGGATCGCCTGCGGCACCATCATCACCGCGGACTGCGTCGGCGACATCCCGCCGACCAGTTGCAGGAAGAACATCGCGGGCAGCATGAGACCGGAGATCGCGAACCCCATCGACGCGATACCGAGATTGGACAGCGTGAAGTTGCGGTCCCGGAACAGCTCCAACGGCACGAGGGGCTCGGTGCGGATCCGCGACTGCCAGTAGAAGAACAGGGCCAGAACCAGCACGCCCGCGGCGATCATCGACCAGATCCACCAGGCCCAGTCGTTCTTCTCACCCTCCTGGATGCCGAAGACGAGCGCGAACACACCCACCGCCGAAAGCCCGACTCCGACCAGGTCGAACCGGTGGTCGTGGGTCTCGACATCGGGCACGAGGGTCGCGGCCAGTACCAGACCGATGATCCCAATGGGGATATTGACGAAGAAGATCCATTCCCAGCCGAGGCTGTCGGTCAGCACACCACCGAGCAGCGGGCCGACGAGGGTGGCCACACCGGCGACGGTCCCCCATACGCCCATCGCCGCTCCGCGCTTCTCGGGCGGGAAGATCCGGGTGATCACGGCCATCGTCTGCGGGGTGATGAGCGCGGCGCCCAGACCCTGCACGCTGCGCGCGGCGATGAGCTCGCCGATCGAATCCGAGAGCCCGCACCACAGACTGGCGAGCGTGAACACCAGCAGGCCCAACTGATAAACCTTCTTCGGGCCGAACTTGTCGCCGAGCCGTCCGGTGATCAGCAGCGGCACCGCGTAGGTGAGGAGGTAGGCACTGGTCACCCACACCACGCCGTTGACGTCGGTGCCGAGGGCTTCCATGATCTGCGGCTGGGCGACGGCCACGATCGTCATGTCCACCAGGATCATGAAGAAGCCCACACAGAGCGCCATCAGCGCGATCCACGGCCGGGTGGTGATCGCACCCTGTGTGCCGGGCGAACCATTTGTCATAGGACTCAAATACTTCCGATAGTCGCAAAAAGCTCCGCGGAGACCCCGCCACGTCGACGCTAGTGGTCGTGGCCCGTCCGGACCAACCAGGTCAGTTCCGGCGACCGGGCGATTCATGGCATATCCGGCAAACAAATGCCCGGACGAATAGGCCGGACCCGCCACTCGGATAACGGTCGGCGCCCGATCGCAGTCACTACTGTGTAGAACATGTCCCCGAACACACCCCCCGGCGAGGCACCGGAAACCACGAACCCTGGGAAGTACGTCACCGGCGGGCAGGAGTTCGTCCGCGACACCAAGTACATCGAAACCCGGATCACCGCCGACGGCCGCGACGGATATCCGGTGCAGGCCGGCCGGTACCGGCTGGTCGCCGCGCGGGCCTGCCCCTGGGCCAACCGCACTCTGATCGTCCGCAGACTCCTCGGACTCGAGGACGCACTGTCGCTGGGGTTGTGCGGACCCACCCACGACGCGGATTCGTGGACGTTCGACCTCGATCCGGGCGGATTGGACCCGGTGCTGGGCATCCCCCGTATCAAGGATGCCTACGAGCGCCGTTTCCCTGGCTACCCCAAGGGCATCACGGTCCCGGCGATCGTCGACATCCCGACCGGCGCGGTGGTCACCAACGACTTTCCGCAGATGACCATCGACTTCTCACTGGAGTGGACGGACTTTCACCGCGACGGTGCCCCCGAGTTGTATCCGGAGGCGTTGCGCGAGGAGATCGATGAGGTCAACAAGGGCGTGTACACCGAGGTCAACAACGGCGTCTACCGCTGTGGATTTGCCGGCGACCAGGACTCGTACGACGCCGCCTACGACAGGCTGTTCACCAAGCTCGACGAGCTCTCCGAGCGGTTGTCGGGGCAGCGTTACCTGGTCGGCGACACCATCACCGAGGCCGACGTGCGGCTGTTCACCACACTCGCCCGATTCGACCCCGTCTACCACGGTCACTTCAAGTGCAACCGGTCGACGCTGAGCGCGATGCCGGTGCTGTGGGCGTACGCCCGCGACCTGTTCCAGACATCCGGTTTCGGCGACACCGTCGACTTCTCCCAGATCAAACGGCACTATTACGTCGTGCACCGAGACATAAACCCCACGGGCATAGTGCCGAAGGGCCCTGATCTGTCACACTGGCTGACCCCGCACCATCGTGAACAGCTCGGCGGACGGCCCTTCGGCGACGGCACCCCGCCACCACCGCCACGTTCCGCCGAAATCGTCCCCGCACAGAATTGGGATCCCACCGCATGAGCGACATCGTCAACCGCATCGAACAGTCCACACTGGCCGAAGTGGACAGCAAGCCGCCGTCGAAGCTGACCATCAAGACGGTCGGCAAGGGGCTCGGCAAGGCCCAGCAGCTGCAGGGACCGCAGGTCAAGAAGTATGTCGCCGGCATCCGGCGCCGGCATCCGGAAGAAACACCGCAGCAGATCATCGAGCGACTCGAAACGCACTATCTGCGTGCGGTGACCAGCGCCGGCAGCGCGGTCGGTGCGACCGCGGCCGTGCCCGGCATCGGCACCTTCGCCGCGCTCAGTGCCGCCACCGGCGAAAGCGCGCTGTTCATCGAGGCATCCGCGCTGCTGGCCCTGGCCATCGCCGAGGTCCACGGCATTCCGTTGCACGACAACGAGCGGCGCACCGCGCTGGTGCTGGCCGTCGCCCTCGGCGAAGAGGGCGTGCTCGCGGTGGGCAAGGTCGTCGGTTCGCGCAGCGGGGTGTTGCGCCGGCTCGGCAAGAACACCACACCCGCCAGCCGGATCGGCAAACTCAACCACAACCTCGCCGCCAGGATGGCCCGCAAGTACGCCTTCAAGCGGGCACCACTGCTCATCGGCAGGCTTCTGCCCGCCGGCGCCGGTGCGGTGATCGGCGGCATCGGCAACCGCGCGCTGGGCAGGAAGGTCGTGGCGAACGCCCGCATCGCGTTCGGTCCCCCGCCCGCGCAATGGCCGGTTGTCGACGGAACCCTCGCCGACGCCACTAACGCGGCCGGCGCGCTCCCGCCCGTCCGTTCGCTGCCGACCGACAGGAGTGACCGCCCAGCGGCCAAGGGGTGACCGGGCCGGCCGAACCCGGCTGGATCCGGCGACTCACCGCCCAATGCCTGCAGCACCGGCGTCTGGTCGTGCTCGCGTGTACCGCGACGCTGATCGCGGTGGCCGTCGATCTGGCGACCCCGCTGCTGGCGAAAGTGGCCATCGACGACGCGACCGGCGTCAATGACGGCGGTCCCGGCCTGCCGGTGATCGTGACCGCGCTGATCTTGGCCGCGGTGATCCGGTTCGGCTGCCAGTTCGGTCGCCGGATCACCGCGGGCAGATTGTCGATCGTCGTGCAGAACGCGCTGCGGCTGCGGCTGTTCGACACCCTGCTGAGCCTGGACGGCACCGCGCAGAATGAGATCCGGACCGGGCAGATCGTGTCCCGGTCGATCTCCGATCTGCAGATCATCCAGGGGTTGCTCGCGCAGGTACCGCTCGCGCTGGGATCGGCGGTGCAACTGGTCGTCGCCATCGCGATCATGACGTACCTGTCGCCGCTGCTGACCGGTGTCGCGCTGATCATCGTGCCGGTTGTCGGTGTGGTGGTGCTCAAGGTGCGCAGACGGTTGTTCGCCGCGACGTGGTCGGCGCAGCAGGCCGCGGCCGAGGTCGCCGGTCACGTCGAGGAGACCGTGACCGGCGTCCGGGTGGTCAAGGGCTTCGGTCAGGAAGATCGCGCCGTCGACACGCTCGTCGGGCTGGGTGACCGGCTGTACCGCCTGCGGCTGCGCGCGGCCCGCATCAACGCCACACTCGCTCCCACCCTGTCGGCGATACCGCAGCTCGGCATGGTGCTGGTGATCGCGGTCGGCGGGTATCTGACGTTCCACGGTTCGATCTCGGCGGGCACCTTTCTGGCGTTCGCCACCTACGTGGCGTCGATGACAGCGCTCTCGCGCATGGTCACCGGCCTGCTGGTGACCGCCCAGCTGGCCAGGTCTGCGGTCGAACGCGTCTACGAGGTAGCCGACCATCCGCCCGATCCCGCGCTCTCTGCCACCGCACCCGCACCCGACGGCCCGCTGGGGCTGCGGCTGTCGTCGGTGAGTGCGGAGCTCCGCGGGCGCACGGTGCTCGACGGCGTCGCCCTCGACGTGGCACCCGGGGAATGTGTGGCCGTTGTCGGTCCGCCCGGTTCGGGCAAATCCACCCTTGCCGACCTGGTATGCCGCTACTACCGGCCCGTTTCCGGGTCGATCTCCGTCGGCGCCGGCGGACACTACGTCGACGTGGGCGACCTGGATGCCCATGCGCTGCACTCGGCGGTGTCGGTGGTCTTCGACGAGCCGTTCCTGTTCTCCGACACGATCGGCGCCAACATCGCGCTCGGTGTACCGGACGCCGCCGACGAGGAGATCCGCGCCGCCGCCGGCCGGGCGTGTGCGACCGAATTCATCGACGCACTGCCGAACGGTTTCGGCACCGTGGTCGGTGAACGCGGGCTCACCCTCTCCGGTGGCCAGCGCCAGCGCATCGCACTGGCCCGGGCCATGTTCGCCCGGCCCCGCATCCTGATACTCGACGACGCGACGTCGGCCGTCGACGCAGCCACCGAACAGGCCATCCTGCGGGAACTACGCACACCGGACACCACGATGCTGGTGCTCGCGCACCGCCGGTCGACGCTGGCGATCGCCGACCGCGTCGTGGTACTCGACGACGGCCGGATCACCGACGTCGGGACGGTCGCCGAACTCGACGCTCGCAGTGAGCGGTTCCGGGCACTGATGAGTTCGGGCACCGAACCTGCTGCCAGCCCGGCGGCCGAGCCGACCGAACCCGACGACGGCCAGCTGTGGCCCGAGGTTCCCGTCGGCCCGTCACCGAGCCGGACGCGGGCGCCGGCGACCCCGGCAACCGGTCGGTCCGGTGCGCTGGGGTCGATGCCGGTCACCCGGCAACTGGCCGCGGCGGTGGCCGCGCTGCCCCCGGCGACCGAGGATCCCCGAGTCGACGTCGCCGCCGCCCGAGCGGACTCCGAATCGTTCTCGCTGCGCGGTCTGCTCGGCGGCGTGCGGATCCTGATCGCGCTCACCGTGCTCGGCATCGGCGTCGACACCCTCGTCGGGCTGGTGTTCCCGTCGCTGGCCCGGACCGTTCTCGATGCCGCGGGCGGCTCCGGCGACAACACCGTCTGGCGTGTGAGCGCGATCGGCGTCGTCGCCGTGGCGCTGGCCTGGGCCGCGGCCCGGCTCACCGTCATCGCATCCACCCGGGCGGGCGAACGCATCCTGTACGCACTGCGGATCCGCAGCTATGCGCACATCCAGCGGCTCGGTCTGGACTACTACGAGCGGGAGCTGTCCGGGCGCATCATGACCCGGATGACCACCGACATCGACGCCCTGTCGACGTTCCTGCAGACCGGGTTGCCGTCGGCGGTGGTGGCGGTGCTGACGCTGGGCGGGGTGGGTGCCGCGCTGGTGTTCACCGACCCGACCCTCGGCGCGGCGATGCTCCCGCTGTTTCCGCTCCTGATCGTCGCGACCGTGGTCTTCCGCAAGATCTCCGCACGTGCCTACACGCGGGCCCGGGAACTGGTGAGCGTCGTCAACGCCGACTTTCAGGAGAACGTCGCCGGCATCAAGACCACTCAGACCTACCGCGGAATCCCCGCCGCCCGGGACCGGTTTACCGGCCGCACCCTCGCCTGGGTCGATGCCCGGATGACCTCGCAGCGGGCCATCTCGGTGTACTTCCCGTTCATCACGTTCACCGCCGATGTCGCAGCGGCTGTCGCGGTGGCCCTGGGCGCCCACCAGATCGCCGCGGGCGACCTCTCGCCCGGCACACTGGTGGCGTTCATTCTGTATCTGACGATGCTGTTCGGGCCGGTGCAGCAGCTTTCGCAGGTCTTCGACGGCTACCAGCAGGCGGCGGTCGGGTTGCGCCGCATCTCCGACCTGCTGAGCACGCCGTCGTCGCTGATGCCGGTACCCGGCGCGCGCACGCCACGCCACCTCGACGGCGACGTCCGCCTCGACGGTGTCGGGTTCCGCTATCCGCGGGCCACCGCCGATGCGCTCACCGATATGACGCTGACCATCCCCGCGGGTACCTCCCTCGCCCTCGTCGGCCCTACCGGCGCCGGCAAGTCGACGATCGTCAAACTGCTCGCCCGCTTCTACGACCCCACCTCCGGTGCCGTCCGCGTCGGCGGCACCGATATCCGCGAGTTCGCCCTCACCGGTTATCGGCACCGGCTCGGGGTCGTCCCGCAGGAGGCGCATCTGTTCACGGGAACGGTCGCCGACAACATCGCGTTCGGGCGGCCCGGGGCCGACCGTGACGAGATCGTCGCCGCCGCACGCGCCGTCGGGGCGCTCGGGGTGATCGCCCGGCTGCCGTGGGGAATGAATCAGCCGGTCGGTGAACGCGGTCAGGGGCTGTCGTCGGGGCAACGACAACTCGTCGCACTGGCCCGGGCCGAACTCGTTGAACCCGACCTGCTGCTGCTCGACGAAGCGACCGCCACCCTCGATCAGGAGACCGAGTCGCTGGTGCTGGCGGCCGGTGCGGCGGTGACCGCGCGACGTACATCGGTGATCGTCGCCCACCGGCTGGCCACGGCCGCCCGGGCCGACCGCATAGCCGTCGTCGACGCCGGCCGGATCGTCGAATTCGGCACCCACGCGCAGTTGCTCGGCGCGGGTGGAATGTACCTGCGGCTCTGGCAGTCGGGAGCGGCCGATCCGGTATGAGAAACCGGTCACATGCGAGCGTCGTGTGTGCTTCATTTGATGCACCGAGAGTGTTGTGAGATCCCAGCACTGCACACAGTCGCAGACCGCGTACCATCAGGGTTTGGTCCACGCCGACGGTCTCCACAAGGGACCTAGGACGTGATCAGGCGACCCGATACCAGAGGGAATTGAGGCGAGAAAGCGCAGTGAGCAGTTCGGTTTCGGATTTCGGACAGAACACCTGGCTGGTCGAGGAGATGTACCAGCAATTCATCAAGGACCCGGCCTCGGTAGACCCGAGTTGGCATGAGGTCCTGAAGAACTACAAGCCCGAATCGGCGGACGCCGACGCGGGAGCCCCCACCTCAAGCAACGGCAACGCAGCCCCTGCCCCGGCCCAGCCGAAGGCTCCCGCCCCGGCCACCGCAGCCCGGCCCGCCGCCCCTGCCACCCCGGCCACCGCACCGGCTCAGCCCGCAGCTCCGCGCCAGGCGAGCAATCAGGTCACCCTCGACACCGTTCCCAACCGGCAGCAGGCGACGCGCAAACCGACACCCGCCAGAGAGGCTCCGGCCACCAAGGCCGCCGCCGGTCGCGGCTCGTCGGCGTCGGCCACAGCGGGCGGCGCCAAGACCCCGGCCGCTCCCGCTGCGGACGAGAACAAGATCCTGCGCGGTCCGGCAGCGGCGATCGTCAAGAACATGAACCTGTCGCTGCAGATCCCCACCGCGACCAGCGTTCGGGCCATCCCGGCCAAGCTGATGATCGACAACCGCATCGTCATCAACAACCACCTCGCTCGTACGCGCGGCGGCAAGATCAGTTTCACCCACATCCTCGGTTACGCGATCGTCCAGGCGATCAAGGATTTCCCCAATATGAACCGGCATTTCGCCGAGGTCGACGGGAAGCCGAATGTCATCACCCCCGCCCACACCAATCTGGGCCTGGCCATCGATCTCGCCGGCAAGGATGGCAACCGCACTCTGGTGGTCGCGGCCATCAAGGGCTGCGAGGCGATGACGTTCGGCGAGTTCCACGCCGCCTACGAGGACGTCGTGCGCCGGGCACGTGAGGGCAAACTCGGCGCCGAGGACTTCGCGGGTGTCACCATCTCGCTGACCAACCCGGGCACCATCGGCACCGTCCATTCGGTGCCGCGCCTGATGAAGGGTCAGGGCGCCATCATCGGTGCCGGCGCGATGGAGTACCCGGCCGAGTTCCAGGGCGCCAGCGACGAGCAGATCGCCGACCTGGGTGTCGGCAAGCTCATCACCCTCACCTCCACCTACGACCACCGCATCATCCAGGGCGCCGAGTCCGGCGACTTCCTGCGCCGGGTGCACTCGCTGCTGCTCGATGACGGCTTCTTCGACGAGATCTTCACCGCGTTCAAGATCCCCTACGAGCCGATCCGCTGGCGCCGAGACATCCCCGCCGGCCTGGTGGACAAGAGCACCCGAGTGCTCGAGCTGATCGCCGCGTACCGTAACCGCGGCCATCTCATGGCGGACACCGATCCGCTGATGATGAACAGCGACGCCAAGACCGCGCACCCCGACCTCAACGTGCAGACCTATGGTCTGACCCTGTGGGACCTGGACCGCGAGTTCAAGGTCGGCGGCTTCCACGGCGAAGACCGGATGAAGCTGCGCGACGTGCTGTCGGTGCTGCGCGATGCGTACTGCCGTCACGTCGGCATCGAGTACACGCACATCCTCGAACCCGAGCAGCAGCGCTGGCTCGAGGAGCGGGTCGAGATCAAACATGTCAAACCGCCGGTGGCCGAGCAGAAGTACATTCTGTCCAAGCTGAACGCCGCGGAGGCCTTCGAAACCTTCCTGCAAACCAAATACGTTGGGCAGAAACGGTTCTCACTCGAAGGCGCGGAGGCGACCATCCCGACGATGGACGCGGTCATCGACCGCAGCGCCGACCACAACCTGCGTGAAGTGGTCATCGGTATGCCGCACCGCGGCCGGCTCAACGTGCTCGCCAACATCGTCGGCAAGCCGTACTCCAAGATCTTCGGCGAGTTCGAGGGCAACCTGAACCCGGCGCAGGCGCACGGCTCCGGCGACGTCAAGTACCACCTGGGCGCCGAGGGCAAGTACTACCAGATGTTCGGCGACAACGAGATCGTCGTCTCCCTCACCGCCAACCCCAGCCACCTCGAAGCCGTCGACCCGGTCCTCGAAGGTCTGGTCCGGTCCAAGCAGGACCAGCTCGAGGAGTCCGAGCAGTTCGCCATCCTGCCGCTCATGCTGCACGGCGACGCCGCGTTCGCCGGTCAGGGCGTGGTGGCCGAGACGCTCAACCTGTCGCTGCTGCCCGGTTATCGCACCGGCGGCACCGTGCACATCGTGGTCAACAATCAGGTCGGCTTCACCACCGCACCCGAACATTCCCGGTCCACCGAATACTGCACCGACATCGCCAAGGTGATCGGCGCGCCGATCTTCCACGTCAACGGCGACGATCCGGAGGCCTGCGTGTGGGCGGCCAAGCTGGCCGTGGACTACCGCGAGGCGTTCCATAAGGACGTCGTCATCGACCTGGTGTGCTTCCGCCGCCGCGGCCACAACGAGGGCGACGACCCGTCGATGACGCAACCGGCAATGTACGACGTGATCGACACCAAGAAGGGTGTGCGCAAGTCCTACACCGAAGCCCTGATCGGCCGTGGCGACATCTCCACCAAAGAGGCCGAGGACGCCCTGCGCGACTACCAGGGTCAGCTCGAGCGCGTCTTCAACGAGGTCAAGGAACTCGAACGCTACGTTCCCGAACCGAGCCCGTCGGTGGAGCGGGACCAGACACTGGCGCTCAAGGTCGAGACGGCCGTCGACAAGTCGGTGCTGGAACGCATCGGTGACGCCTTCGTGAACGTGCCCGAGGGCTTCACTCCCCATCAGCGGGTCAAGCCGGTGCTCAAGCGCCGGCAGGAGATGTCCCGCGAGGGGCATGTCGACTGGGCGTTCGCCGAGCTGCTCGCGTTCGGCTCGCTCGTGCTCGAGGGCACCGATGTGCGTCTGTCCGGTCAGGACTCGCGTCGCGGTACGTTCACCCAGCGGCACTCGGTCCTCATCGACCGCACCGACGGCTCCGAGTACACCCCGCTCAATCACCTCTCCCCCGAACAGCCGGGTCGCTTCAATGTGTACGACTCGCCGCTGTCTGAGTTCGCGGTGCTCGGCTTCGAATACGGGTACTCGGTGGGCAATCCCGACGCACTGGTGCTGTGGGAGGGGCAGTTCGGCGACTTCGTCAACGGCGCCCAGTCGATCATCGACGAGTTCATCTCCTCGGGCGAGGCCAAGTGGGGGCAGCTCTCCGACGTTGTTCTGCTGCTGCCGCACGGCCACGAGGGTCAGGGTCCCGACCACACCTCGGGCCGTATCGAACGGTTCCTGCAGTTGTGCGCCGAGGGCTCGATGACGGTCGCGTTGCCGTCGACACCGGCGAGCTACTTCCACCTGCTGCGCCGCCACGTCCACGACGGCATCCGCCGTCCGCTGATCGTGTTCACCCCCAAGTCGATGCTGCGCAACAAGCACGCCGTCAGCCAGGTCGCCGACTTCACCGAGGACAAGTTCCGTTCGGTGCTCGATGACCCGAAGTTCGCCACCGGCGGCGCCGACCACAGCAAGGTCAAGCGGATCCTGCTGGTCAGCGGCAAGTTGTTCTACGAGCTCGACGAGCGCCGTGAGAAGGACGGGCGCGAGGACATCGCGATCGTCCGCGTCGAGCAGCTGTACCCGGTTCCGCACCGCAGGCTGCGCAAGATCATCGAGCAGTACCCCAACGCGAAAGACTTCGTGTGGGTGCAGGAGGAGCCGGCCAACCAGGGTCCGTGGCCGTTCCTGGGTCTATGGCTGCCCGAGGTGCTGCCGGATCTCCTCGGCGGTCTGCGCCGGGCATCGCGCCGCGCGATGTCGGCACCGTCGTCGGGTTCGAGCAAGGTCCACGCTGTGGAGCAGAAGGAAATCATCGACACCGCGTTCGGCGACTGAAACCCCTTCCGCCGGTTGAGGTGTGCGGTTACCCGGCGACCGAGCCCGGCAAACCTGGTGAGCGGACAATGTCGTCTTACCAGGTTTGCCAGGCTCAGGGATCTCCGCGTCGTCTGATTGTCAGAGAATCATCTGCCCGGCAAGTCCGCGATGGACGCCGGGCTGCTCAGCGCCGACCTGTCGGCGACGCTGTCCAACGTGTTCCTCATCGACGGACATGCTCTCACCCCGCTCACTGTGCTCACCGACGTGCGGGACAAGGATCTGCTGATCGCATTCTCGTTGCGCCGCTACCGTCGCGAGACCACCAAGCTCGGCGAGTTGTTCCACGCTGCTGGCGGCAAACTGGTCCTGGTCACCGACAGTGACGACGCTCCCCTCGCCCCGCTGGCCGACGCACTGATCCGGGTCCGTACCGACAGCGCGTCGTACGCCGACTCGCCCACCGCGATGGCCGCCGTCTGTCACCTGCTCAGCGCCCTGACCACCGCGAGCGCCAAGGGGGCGCGGCGCAGGCTCACCATCCGCGACGAACTGGCCACCGCCCTCGACCTGTACCAGCCCGGCACCCATGGCCCGAACAACAGGGAGACACATCCATGAGAATTGAGCGGCTGCGCATCTTCGAGGTGCGGTTGCACCTGGTGCACAGTTTCCAGACCAGTTCCCATCGCAAGTCCGGCCTCACCCACCTCCTCGTCGCCGCCACCGACACCGACGGCCGCACCGGCTGGGGCGAGATCGCCTCCCCGGCCGACCCGTTCTACTGTTCGGAAACCACGAGTACCGCATTCGAGATCGCCATCGACTACCTGGTTCTGCACGCCCTCGACTCCGACTGGGACACCCCGCCCGAATTGGAGGCGTCCTGGGCCAAGATCCGCGGCCACGAGTTCACCAAGGCCGGATTCTCCGGCGCCGCATGGGATCTGCACGCCCGCACCGTCGATAAGCCGCTGGCATCCGTGCTCGGCGGCACCCGGGCCGAGGTCGTCACCGGGGTCTCACTCGGCATCGAACCGACCATCGATGACCTGCTCACCCAGGTACAACATCAGGTCGACGCCGGGTACCGGCGGGTGAAACTCAAGATCACCCCTGGCTGGGACGTCGAACCGGTGGCTGCGGTGCGCGCCGCGTATCCCGATCTGGACCTGCACGTGGACGCCAATGGCGCCTACCCCGACGACGACGCGTCGGCGAAGGTCTTCACCACCCTCGACGGCGCCGGCCTCATTATGATCGAACAGCCCTACGCGCCAAGGGATTTCCTCGCCCACGCCCGGCTGCAGAGCCGGATCGGCACGCCGGTGTGTCTCGACGAATCAGTGGTGGACATCCACGATCTACACACGATGCTCGCGCTGGAGGCGGGCCGCGTGCTCAACATCAAGATCTCCCGCATGGGAGGTCTGACGGCGGCACGCGCTGCACACGATGTCGCCGTCGACGCCGGGATTCCGGTTTGGTGCGGGGGAATGCACGAGTTCGGGGTGGGCCGCGCCGCCAACGTCGCCATCTCGTCCCTGCCCGGCTTCACCTTGCCGTCGGATGTGTCGGATTCGGACAAGTACTACGCCCGCGACATCATCGTCCCGCCCGTCGCCGCCCACGACGGCGTCGTCACCGTCCCCACCGGTCCCGGCCTCGGCCACGACGTCGACGTGCACTGGGTCGAGCAGAACACCGTCCGCTTCTACGACAGCGGCGACGACACCGCCGCCTGACACCCCGGAGAGATCACCCGTATGCAGCCACTGACCCTGTACGTGCTCGACCTGTCCGGCCCGGCCGTGGTGACGACCCCGACGCCGTGATCACCCGGCGCGAGGTCACCGACGCCGTGCTGCGCACCGATGATCTCGGCGTGACCCGCGGCGACGGCATCTTCGAGACGATCCTCGTGCACCACGGGGTCCCGCAGGGTTCTGCCGCAGTTCGGCCACGGTGATTGACTTCATGACGAGAGTCTGCGGCAAGTATCTACTTACATCTATATTCTGCGCTCTGCGGCGGAAGCACCCGGTTGGGCAGACGGTGTCAGTAGACGTCGGGGTTGCGGTCGTCGAGGTAGCAGAACTGGCTGCGTGAGTGTTCGATGTCGGCGTGGACGAGTGTGGCGGTGACGAGGTCGGCCACGCCTGGGTTCGCGGTGACTGGCGCACCGGCGGGGCCGAGGATGACGCTGAGCCCGCCGTAGGTCAGATCGCCTTCGGTGCCGATGTAGTTGGCGTAGGCGAGGAAGACCTGGTTCTCCAGAGCCCGGGAGGGCAATAGAACCCGCTGCACGTCGTTGTATTCGACCATGTTGGCGGTAGGCACGCAGATCAGGTCGGCGCCGCGGGCCGCCAGCGACCGGGTCATCTCCGGGAATTCGACCTCGTAACAGATGAGCAGGCCGACACCCCAGCCACAGAACTCGATGACCGGGGCTGGTTCGGTGCCGGCCGTGAACATGTCCCGATCGAGGCCGCCGTACAGGTGCGACTTGTGATGACTGCCCAAATGCACACCGGCTGCGTCGACGATCCTGGCGGTGTTGTAGACCGATCCGTCGTCGCCGATCTCGCCGCAGCCGTAGACGACGGCCACCCGGTGCCGGGCACACATATGCGAGAGGGCATCGGCGATGGAACCATCGACCGGTGGGATCGTCATGTCGCGCAGCACCGGATCTGCGCGGAACCGGGCCGCCTCGGCGCCCACGTTGTAGCCGGAGACGAACATTTCAGGTGTGACCAGCAGGTCGACGGTGCCCGACACCTGTGCCAGTGTGGCCTCCAGCCGCGCGAGGTTGTCCGCGACTGCGTGATCATCGGCCTGTGACTGCGCCCGAGGCAGCGGCGCACACTGCCACAACGCCAATCTCAGTGTCTCCGGCAATGCGATCAGTCTCCGATATCGATGGGTCCCAACCGAGCGTACAGATCACCCGGCCCCGGATTCTCGGCCGAGGTGTGCCCACCGAAATGCGAAAGAACACCCCACACCGCATTCAATCCGGTTTGAACGGCCCCCTCCACCCAGGCCGGCATGAACGAAACGTCGTCACCGGCGATGAAGATTCCGCGCTCGGCATCCGGAAGTGCGGCCTGGTTGTGAAAATGCCCGTGCATCCTGGTGTTGTAACGGTAGTGACCGGGCAACGCACCCTTGAATGCACCCAGAAAATGTGGTTCGTCCTCCCAGGACACCGTCAACGGCCTGCCCACGATATGCTTTTCGACATCCACATCCGGATAGATCTTCCGCAGGGCCGACAATGCCAATTCGACGCGCCGCTCGACCGGGTGAGGCAGTACTTTCAGTGCGTCCGACATCCACGTGTAGGTGAGGCAGATGACCGCGGGCCGGTCGGGTCCGTTGTCGAAGAAGTACGTGCCGCGGGTGAGCCTGTCGGTCAGCGTCATACTCATCACATCCCGGCCGGTAGCCGGGTCGATGTCCTTCCAGAACGGCCGGTCGACCATGACGAAGGTCTTCGACGACTGCATGTAGCGGGTGCGGTCCAGTGCCATCCACATATCCTGACTGAACAGCGTTTCATCGCAATCGATCTCGGTCGACAGCAGCCACGCCTGGCACGTCGCCACCACGGCCGGGTACACGTTCGCATCACCCCACCGGTCGGTCACCTCGATCCGATCAGCGCCCTGGCGCCGGATCCTCGCAACGCCGGCCCTCGGCGCACCGCGGTGCAGCGACGACAGACTCGTTCCGGCCGGCCAGTGCGCGATGTTCCCGGGTGCGTGCGACCACAACCGGCGGGGCACCTGCTCGGAGCCGCCTTCGATGAGAAACTGATCGCTGTCGCAGGCCGTCACCACCACCCGGAGGATTTCCAGCATCGAATTGGCGAAATCCGAATCCCAACCACCGGTTCCGAACCCGACCTGCCCGAATAATTCCCGATGGCGATAAGAAAGTGAACCGAACTCGTCGGAGGTGGCGAGGAAATCGTAGAAGCTCCGGTCGTCCCACTCCCGGACCAGTGTGTTCCATCGCTCTTTGAGCGCGTCGGTGTCCCGGCGGCGAATCGCATCCTGCAGGTCACCGAATCCGGCGATCCGTTCGAGCGCGGCATCCCAGGCATTCGCGATCTCGCGATAGATCTCCGGCAGGTCGTTGAGAGTCCGCGCATAAAGGGTCTGGCCACCGATATCGATGACCGTGGACCCCGACGCCGGGGTGAGCGGATTGGGAAACGGCCGCGCGGTCAGGCCGAACATGTCGACGTAGTGGAAGAAGGCCCGCGACGAGATCGGAAAACGCATCCCGCCGAGTTCAGCGATCTCCGGCTCGCCGGGGACGAACGGTTCCGAACGCAGTCGACCACCAATGCGTTCGGCCTCGTACACAACCGGTTTGAGACCGAGCTTCATCAACTCGTACGCGGCGACCATCCCCGCCATACCCGCGCCGATCACCGCCACTTCCGCACCGAGCGCCTCGCCGGGTACGGTGCCGAGGCCGGCCGGATGGCGCAGCCAGTCGTCGTAGGCGAACGGGAAGTCGGGCCCGAAGATCGTGATAGGTGCGTCGGCAGCCATGACCACGACGCTACTGCCCTCGCCGGGCCGAGGAGGGTTGTCGCCGATCGGAGACGGCGAACGGCGGAATATCCTCGGCGGACCGGGTAGTTATGGAACCCATGAGCAGATCGATCGCGCACAACACCCGCCTCGCCGTCGCCTTTGTCGATGAGATCGAGCAGCGCAACCACGTGCGCCGGCGCTTCACCACCGGCCACTGACGACCCTCGACCGATGCGGGCATACGTGGGCGTGACCGACCGCGACTGGTACCGCCGACTCCTGGCGACCGGTCCTCACCACGACGAGGTCAACTTCTGGTTTCCGAGCCCGAAGCAGGGGTTCCAGGCACTGAGTCCAGGGCAGCCCTTCGTGTTCAAGACCCACGTCGAGCGGTCCCACCCGGAGATCAGCAACCGGATTGTGGGCGTCGGCCTGTTCTCGGGGTTCGCGCGCGAGACAATCAGCGAGGCATGGCGTCTCTTGGGCACCGCCAACGGTGTCGCCTCACTCGAAATGCTGCGTGGGAGCATCGAACACTATGCTCGCAGACCGATCACCAGATTCGAGGATCCGCTGATCGGCTGCGTCTTCCTCCAAGATGTGACCTTCTTTGCGGAATCCGAAACCCTGCCCGCACCAGATGATTTCGCCCCCAACCTCGTTCGCGGCCGTAAGTACGACCTGGCCGACATCGGCGCGGGACACTCGGTTGTCGAGGCATTGCTGCGGTATGAATTGCTCGCCGGATCGGAGTACAGCAAAGCAGGCGCCCTATCCGAGACCACGCACGGATCACCGACGTTGACGGTTCCTCGTATCGGCCAGCAGGCATTCAAGGCGGTGATCGCCGAAACATACAATCATCGTTGCGCCATCACCGGCGACAAGGTCCGGCCCGTGCTCGAGGCTGCGCACATCCTGCCCGTGGCCGCCGGTGGCATCCATCGAATCGACAACGGACTGCTCCTTCGATCCGACGTCCATACGTTGTTCGACCGCGGCTATCTCGGTGTCGACCTCCGGCATCGCCTGCGGGTCAGCCCGGCACTGCGTGAACAGTTCGGCAACGGCGACTGGTTCTACCAGCGCGAGGGCACCACCATCGACGTACCCGCAAAACGCGCTGACCGGCCGGCGAAAGAGTTCCTCGAATGGCACAACGACGAGGTATTCCTGTCCGCCTGAATGCGGTCAG
>NZ_JAGQTN010000168.1 GCF_020438995.1 Gordonia sp. (in: high G+C Gram-positive bacteria) | reverse complement strand
CGATGCCCTCGTCGACGCGGACGAACGCACCGAACGGCACCAGCTTGGTGACCTTGCCGGGCACGATCTGACCGATGGCGTGGGTGCGGGCGAACTGACGCCACGGGTCTTCCTGGGTGGCCTTGAGTGACAGCGACACGCGCTCGCGGTCCAGATCGACGTCGAGGACCTCGACGGTGACCTCGTCGCCCACGGCGACGACCTCGGACGGGTGATCGATGTGCTTCCACGACAGCTCGGAGACGTGCACGAGGCCATCGACGCCGCCGAGATCGACGAATGCGCCGAAGTTGACGATCGAGGACACGACGCCCTTGCGGACCTGGCCCTTCTGCAGCTGGTGCAGGAACTCGCTGCGGACCTCGGACTGGGTCTGCTCGAGCCAGGCGCGACGCGACAGGACCACGTTGTTGCGGTTCTTGTCGAGCTCGATGATCTTGGCCTCGATCTCCTTGCCGATGTACGGCTGGAGGTCGCGGACGCGACGCATCTCCACCAGCGAGGCCGGGAGGAAGCCGCGCAGGCCGATGTCGAGGATCAGGCCGCCCTTGACGACCTCGATGACGGTGCCCTTGACGGCCTCGTCCTTCTCCTTGAGCTCCTCGATGGTGCCCCAGGCCCGCTCGTACTGAGCGCGCTTCTTGGACAGGATCAGGCGGCCTTCTTTGTCCTCCTTGGTGAGGACCAGCGCCTCGACCTCGTCACCGACGTTGACGACCTCGGAGGGATCGACGTCGTGCTTGATCGACAGTTCACGGGACGGGATGACGCCTTCGGTCTTGTAACCGATGTCGAGCAGAACCTCGTCGCGGTCCACCTTGACGATGGTGCCTTCCACGATGTCGCCATCGTTGAAGTACTTGATCGTGGAGTCGATGGCGGCGAGGAAGTCCTCGGCCGAGCCGATATCGTTGACGGCTACTTGCGGCGAGGAAATCGTGGGGGACGACATATGTTGAGTTGCTCCGGACAGGGTTGTAGTAGGTACTGAAATGTCTGATTGTCGCTCACAGTGACCCGCGTCCGGCCGCCACGGAGTCGGGCAGAACCGGGTGCGAAAACACTCCGAACCACGCGCAAAATCGGACGCGCGCGCAATCAAGGCTACTCCAGGCGCGTTGTGCTGGGCAAATGAGCTGCGCACCCACCGCGACCGGCATGTGCACGCGCCCTACACTGGGCGTGCCATGAGTCCTGATCAACCGCACCTGCCGCGCCCGTTGGCCGATATCGACTCGACGGTCAGCGAACACGCGTCCCGCTGGTGGTGGGACCACGACGCCGACGACTACCACGACGAACACGGTGATTTCCTGGGCGCGGCCCGCCCGGGCGGCGAGTTCCGGTGGTGCCCGGAAGGACTCACCGAAGCCGAGGCCGCGTTGCTCGGACCGGTGGAGGGCAGGTCGGTCCTGGAGGTGGGCTGTGGTTCGGCGCCGTGCGCCCGATGGCTGACCGCCCGGGGAGCCCATGTGATCGGACTCGACCTATCGCGAGAGATGCTGCGACACGGCCTCGATGCGATCGCCGGCGACGACGCGCCCACGCCCCTCGTCCAGGCGACCGCCGAGTCGCTACCGTTCGCCGACGCCTCGTTCGACGTCGCGTTCTCCTCGTTCGGCGCGATACCCTTCGTCGCCGATTCGGCGCTCGCAATGGGCGAGGTGGCGCGCGTCCTGCGGCCCGGCGGGCGGTGGGTGTTCTCGGTCAATCATCCGATGCGGTGGATGTTTCCCGACGACCCCGGCCCGGCCGGACTCACGGTATCCATTCCGTACTTCAGCCGCACCCCGTACCGCGAGACCGACGACGACGGCAACGTCACCTACGTCGAACACCACCGCACGATCGGTGACCGCGTACGCGAGATCGTCGGGGCGGGACTGATCCTCGACGACATCATCGAACCCGAATGGCCGGACGGTTTCGAGGAAACGTGGGGCCAGTGGAGTCCGTTGCGCGGCAGCTACTTTCCCGGAACGGCGATCTTCTGCTCACACAAGCCGGGTTGAATCGTCACAGGTAGACGACACGGTATTTGACGCTTCCCCACAGCCTGCCGACGAGATTGCCGGTGATCCAGACCCATTCGCCGCGACGGCGCCGCGACCACGCCCACGGCCACACCGGCAACAGCACGAGTACGACCCCGGCATGGATCGACGTCCACCACCACTGTCTGCCCGGCGCACCGTATTGCTTGGCGACCCGCGCCTCCTCGCGTCCGTACTCGACCACCTGATTCCACGACTCGCGCATTCCGGTGCGGTACCGGTAGGCGACCATCGCCTCGGGTGCCCAGCCGAATCGGTACCCGGATGTCTGTATGCGCCAGCAGAACTCGACGTCGCCGCCGGCCGTCGGATAGGTCTCGTCCCAGCCCCCGACGGCGTCGAACACCGACCGCCGCACACCCAGGTTGCAGCCGAAGGTGATGGGCAGGAACCTACCGAGGACCTCGGGTTCACGCGGATCACCCAGCGCCCGCCACGATGCGACGACCGGATCGTTGAGACTGTCCCGCTCCAGTGGTCCGCCGACGATATCGGCATCGGCGGCGGCACGGGACATCGCCGACAACCAGCCCGGATGGACCGCGTCGTCCTGATCGCAATAGACGATAAAGTCGTGCACAGCAGCTCGGGTACCGACATTCCTCGCGTGGGAGGTTCCGGCCACATCCGACGAGTCGACCCACCGCAGTGCCAGCCGCTCGCGATTCCGATGGCCGTCGATATGCTCCCGGAGCGCGGCACTGCCCTCGTTGTCGCTGACGATCACCTCGAACTCACCGGTGAAGTCCTGAGCGGCGAGCGCAGCCAATTGGTCGTCGAGCACGGGCAGTCCCGCGTAGTAGGCGATGACGACGGAGATGTTCACCGCAACAGTGCTCGCAGTTCCCCGACGGTGGGCCCGCCGGTCGCCGTCTCCCCCGTTGCCGCGGCGAGGACCGCGAGTAGTCCGCGGACCACCGAATCCGCGCTCGTGCGGGAGTGCAGCGCGACGGGGTACAGCAGCGTGCCCCGCATTCCCACGGGGATCAGGCCATCGCGCAGTTCGACAATGGTGAACTCCAGTTCGTGTTTGGCTTCGTTGCCGGGGATCGTCTCGCGCCGCACACGTACCGTGCCGAGGTCGATCTCGGCGCCATCGGCCTCGTCGACGGTCGCCTCCTGCAGGATCAGGGTGGCCGGGAAGATCGGGTCGCCGGAGCATCCGGCGGCGTCCTTCTCGATGCCCGCGGCCTCGAGCAGGTCGGGGACGGAGATGTCGGGGTGCGCAAGCCCGGCGAGCAACTGCGCGCCGACTTCGCCGACCAGGTCGGCGAATGTACGGGAATCCGCCGCGTCCAGGAGCATCGGCAGATCTTCGGAGAAGTTGCCGATGACCTCGGCGAGCGCGGTGCGTGCCCGGTTCGCATTGGCAGTGGCGACCCGCACCTGCGGATCTCCGGCCCGGTGCGCCAATACGACGGCAAATGCCGCCTGAAGCACCGCGAACGCTCCCACGCCCGAGGACCGCGCGAAATCGTCTATCGCAGTGTGCAGTTCGGAGTCGATACCGAACTCAATGACGCCGGCGTCGGCATCCCATCGGGGCCGGGCATCACCTGCGACCGCGTTGCGCCGGTGCCGCGCCGCGGCATCCGCGCCGTCGATATCCAGCCGGTTCGTCCAATACGACAGTTGCCGCGTGAACTCGGGTGTGCGATGTCCAGGAGTTCCGAGCATCTCCCGTTTCCAGCGCGCGTAGTCGGCGTAGCGGACGGCCGGAACCGGCAGCTGCGGCACCGTGCCCGCGGACCTGGCAGTGAACGCGGTGAGCACGTCCCGGGCGAACGGCATCGTCGATCCGCCGTCCAGGTTCAGGTGCGAGACCGTCAGCACCAGAATGTGTGCGTCGTCCCCGATACGCAGCAGCCGCAGCCGGATCGGCAGGTCCGCGGTGACATCGAGTGGGGTCCAGGCGAGTTCAGAAAGTACCGATACCAGCGCGTCGTCGGCGACCGACGCCGGGCGCAGGCATGCTTCCACGTGCGACCGGATCGACTCCACGGACCGAACGAGCATCACCGCACCGTCGGCGTCCTGCCGATAACCGGTACGTAGCGCCTCGTGCCGGTCCAGAACATCGAGCACCGCGGCGGTCAACGCCGCCGGATCGAGGTCGCCGGTGAAACGGATGGCGAAAGGCACGTTCCAGCCGCTCGGGGCACCCGCCTGAATCGAGTCCCAGATGCGGCGTTGCGCCGGGGCGAGCGGGATGGGCCCGGTCAGCTCATCAGAACCCCGTACCAGCACCGGACCGTCCGAAATCGGCGGCTGCTCCGCCAGCCGGCGGGCGAGGTCGGCGATGTCGACACTGTCGAACAGCAGTCGAACGGGTACCCGCCGGCCGGATTCGTCCTCCAACCGGGACGCCACCCGGGTGGCCGACAGTGAGTTGCCGCCGACGTCGAAAAAGCTGTCGTTCCTGCCGACCCGCGGTGCGCCGGTCACGTCGGCGATGATCTCCGCGACGCGGAGTTCGATACCCGGGCGCGGTGCCTCATAGCCACTCCTCGCGAGGGCCGGAGCGGGCAATCGGCCGCGGTCGACCTTTCCGTTGGTGTTGTACGGAAACTCTTCCAGGACATGAATTTCCGGGCGCATATAGTCGGGAAGGCGATGTGCGATCCGGCTGCCGACGGCGTCCGCGAGGCCCGTGTCCGGGAGGCCGGTGTCCGGATCGGGGCCGGTGGCGGTGGCGGTGATGAATCCGATCAGCCTGTCCGACGCGGTGGTGACCACGGCGTCGGCGACTCCGTCGCATTGCCGCAGCACGGCCTCGATCTCGCCGGGCTCGATCCGGAACCCGCGGATCTTGAGCTGGTGATCGGTGCGCCCGAGATAGCTGATGTTGCCGTCACGCATCCGGCGCACCAGATCTCCGGTGCGGTACATACGCGATCCGTCGACGGGGTCGGCCACGAAGGTGATCGACGTCCGGGCGGCATTGCCCCGATAGCCGCGGGCCAGCTGGACACCTCCGAGATACAGCTCACCGGCGACGCCGTCCGGGACGGGCCGTAGTCGGGCGTCGAGAACCCGGGCCACCACGGAAGGCTGCGCGGTACCGATCGGCACCCGGTCGTACTCGTGGTCGTCGCGCACCTCGTATCCGGTCGCGCTGACCGCCGCCTCGGTGGGCCCGTACAGGTTGTGCAGCACCGCGGAAGAGCCGGTGGCCCGCAGCCGGACGACGGTCTCGGCGGGAAGCTCCTCACCGATGCACAGGATGGCCCGCAGCGATCCGGGCAGGGGCCCGCGCACGGCGTCGAGCAACATCGCGAGCGCCGACGGCACCGTCGCCAGCATGCTCACCTCGTGTCGCACGATGATGTCGAGCAGTGCCCGGCCATCGCGTTCAGCCCCCGGCTCGGCGACGACGATCCGTGCGCCGGTGCGCAGCGGCCACCAGTACTCCCACACCGACACGTCGAATCCGGCCGGGATCTTCAGGACCACCGTGTCGCCCGCGCCCATCGGGTATCGATCCTGCATCCAGCGAAGTTGCTCGGTGACGGCGCCGATGGACACGTCGACGCCTTTGGGTACGCCGGTCGAACCCGAGGTGAACAGGACGTAGGCGGAGTTGTCCGGACGGCTGCGCCGGGTGTTCACCCACGTAGGGGCCGTCGGGAGGGCGGTGAGGTCGAGATACGGCCGGTCACCGGCCGGCGCCGGGCCCACACCCAGGACGAGCGCCGGATCCGCGGCGTTCAGGATCAGGGTGGCGCGTTCACCGGCGGTCAGGTCGACCGGGACATAGGCCGCCCCGACGGTCGCGACGGCGTACAGCGCGAGGACCTGGTACAGGCTGCGGGGTGCGGTGACCGCCACCCGGTCGTCCGGGCCGACGCCGTGACCGGCGATCAGCGCGGCCAGGTCGGTGACGCGACGGACCAGCTCCCGGTAGCTGAGAACCTCGCCGGATGTGACCACCGCGTCGGCGTCCGGTGTGCGCAGCGCCTGTGCGTAGAAGCCGTCGGTCAGGCCTGGCTCGGTGTGCCGTGCCGGTGGTGCGCTCGCCGACAGCCTGTCGAGCTCTGCGGGTGCGAGTAGCGGCAGGTCACCGACCGGGCGGCCGGGGAACTCTACGAGGGCGCCGAGCAACCGCACGTAGCGTTCGCTCAGCTCCACCGCGGTCGATTCGTCGAACAAGTCGGACGCGTAACCAAGCTGACCCGTCACACCGGCGGAACCGCCCTCCGCATCCCGGTTCTCGGCCAGAGTGAGGTGCAGGTCGAACTCGGCGATCTGTTGGTCATCGTCGATCACCTCCACCTCCGCGCCCGGCAGGGTCATACCGATCGGTCCGAGGTTCTGGAACGAGAACGCCACCTGGAAGACGGGGTGATGAGCGGTGCTGCGGGGCAGGTCCAGGGTCTCTACGATCCGGTCGAACGGGATCTCCGAATGGGCGAAGCCATGCAAAGCGGCGGACCGCGCCTGGGCGAGCGCCTGTTCTCCGGTCGCGGCGGGGTCGATCACCGTGCGCAGGGCGAGCATATTGACGAACATGCCGACCACCGCGTCGAGCCGGGATTGGTCGCGGCCGGCGATGTGCGTGCCGATCACCACGTCACGGTTGTCACCGATCCTGCCCAGCAACACCGCGAGTGCGGTGTGCGTGACCATGAACGGGGTGAGGCCGCGGTGCGCCGCGAAGTCGGTGACCCGCGACCACAGTCCGTCGTCGATGCGGAAGTCGATCCGGCCCCCTCTGCCGCTCGGATCGGCGGGCCGTGGTCTATCGGTGGGCAGGTCGACGACCGGCGGCGCACCGGTGAGCCGCTCACGCCACTGCGCCAATTCGGTGGCGGCGGGCCCGTCAGGGTCATCGAGGCGGGCTCGCTGCCAGATCGCGAAGTCCGCGTACTGCACCGGATCCGGGGTACGGTCGGGCTCGCCACCCGAGCGCAGCGCGGCGTAGTCGGCGGCGAGTTGCGCGGCGAGGGTCACCACCGACAGACCGTCGGCGCAGATGTGATGCAGCACGAGCACGAACACGTATGACCTGTGATCACCGCCCGGCCGATCGCGTTCCCGCAGCAGCACGGCTCGGACGGGAACCTCGGCGGTGACATCGAAAGCGACAGCGGCCACCGACCTGACGGCCTCGTCCGGCGAGGCCTGGTCGACGTCGGTCACGATGAGTTCCACGCCCGCATCCGCAACCGGGTGGATCTTCTGGAACGGGCCCTGCGGGGAGTCCGGGTAGCTGGTACGCAGTACCTCGTGCCGAGCGACGAGGGTCCGCAGGGCGGCACCGAACGCCGCCACGTCGAGATCACCGGTGATGCGCAGGACCAGCGGGATGTTCTCGGTGAGCGCGCTCGGGTCGAATCGGTTGAGAAACCACATCCGCTGCTGCGCGGGTGAGAGCGGGATCCGGTCCGGTCGCGGCAGTTCCCCGGGCTCGGGGCCGTTCTGCACGGCCGCGTTCTCGAGCAGGGTGGCCAGTCCCATGGCCGTCGGGGCGTCGAACAAGTCGGGCACCGACAGTTCGCGCCCGGCCCGGGACCGGATGCGGGCGACCGCCGATGCCGCTGACAGCGAGGTACCGCCGGCATCGAAGAAGTTGTCGCGCACACCGACTCGATCTCGGTGCAGCACCTCGCAGAACACCTCGACGACGAGCTGTTGCATCGCTGATTCCGGTGCGGCATAACCGGATTCACCGAATATCGGTACGGGTAGCGCACGTTGGTCGACTTTCCCGGCGGTGGTGAGCGGGATGGCGCCGAGCACCATGATCGACGACGGCACTGCGTAGCCGGGCAGCCTGCCGCGCAGGCCGATTCGTAGCCCGTCCACATCGAACGTGTCCGCCCCGGAATCTGCCGGCACCACGTACGCGACCAGGGCGGTGGTTCCGTCGGGGCCGGTCGCCGAGGTGACCACGGCACCACCGATACGGGCATTCGCCCGCAGGATCGCCTCAATCTCACCGGTTTCGACGCGATGTCCGCGGATCTTGAGCTGCCGGTCGGCCCGGCCCTGATGCGTCAGTGCCGGGACGCCGCGGTGGTCGGTCACCGCACGCACCAGATCGCCGGTCCGGTACCGCCGCGAGCCGGGCGGTCCGTCGGGATCGGCGACGAAGGTGGCCGCGGTGAGCGCGGGTCTGTCGTGGTAGCCGCGGGCCAGGCCCGGACCGGCCACATAGAGTTCACCGTCGACGCCGGGCGGCAGTCCGGTGAGGACGTCGTCGAGCACCCGAATGCGGGCTCCGGTGACACCCGGACCGATCAGCATCGGCGTGGTGTCGACCTCGGTGAGCGGCCCCGCGAGCGTGGCCATGACGGTGGTCTCGGTTGGGCCGAAGGCATTGAAGAACCTCTTGCCCAACGTGATCCAGCGTCGGGCAGTGGCCGGTGCGCAGGCGTCACCGCCCACGATGAGCGTGCTGAGCGCAGGCAGCGGATCGGGTTCGGGCGGTGCCGGAGTGATCGTTTCCAGCACGCCGGGTGTCAGGAAGGCGTGCGTGACCGATTCCTCGCGCAGCAGTGCGGTGAGGTCGTCGGAGCCGTACAGCGTCGTGGGCGCGACGACGGTGGTGGCTCCTGCGTCGGCGGCGAGCAGGATCTCCAGCATCGCCGCGTCGAAGCTCGGTGAGGCGAAATGCAGCACCCTACTGTCGGCGTCCACGCGATAGCGGCGTTGTTCGGCGACGAACGAGGCGACGCCCCGATGGGTTACGGCAACGGCTTTCGGGATGCCCGTCGACCCGGATGTGTAGATGAGATAGGCCAGCTGATCGATATGCCGGCTCCCGTTCGGCACAAAGGATTCGTGCGGCTCGTGATCGGCCGGTGCGGACAGATCCGGAGCGTCGGCGTCGATCGCGGCGTTCAGGAGCACTGCGTCGACTCCGGTCAGCCGTGCCCTGTCGTGGCTCGTGGTGACGATGACCCCGGCCCCCGAGTCGCCGATCATGAACGCGATCCGGTCGGCCGGATAGGCGGGGTCGATGGGCACGAAAGCGGCTCCGGTCGTGGCCACCGCCCGCATGGCGGCCACCGATTCCGGCGAGCGGCCGATACACAGCGCCACAACCGTTTCCGGCCCGGCGCCGCGGGCCCGCAACACTCGGGCGAGCCGGGCACTGTATCCGGTGACCGTGTCGTGGTCCCACCGCGTCCACCGGCCGGTCCGGTCGTATCCGGCCAGCCGGTAGCCGGGGGTGGCCAGCACGTCGTCGAGAAAGCGCGGCGCGACGGGCGGCGGACCCGACAACGCGGCCATCGTCGCATGTTCGGCATCGGTCAGCAGGTCCAGTTCACGCAGCGCCACATCCGGATTCGCGACCACAACATGCAGCACGTGGTCGAGTCCGGCGAGCAATGCCGCAGCCGTCGCGGCGCGATAGGCCTCCGGCCGGTGCACGACCGTGAGTTCTGCTCCGCCGCCCGCGGTGGGTGTGACGGCGAACTCGAGATCGAATCTGGCGACCGGCAGGTCGATCCGCACGGCAGCTTCCGTAAGCGCCGCGGCGCCGCCGGTGGTCACCGGATGCTCGTCGGCGTCGACGGTGAGGGTGACCGCAATGAGCGGATGCCGCGACCCGTCCCGGCCGATCCCCAGGTGGTCGATCACCTCTTCCACGTCGACAGCCGAATGGTCGAGGCCATCGAGGATCGTCTCCCGTGAGCGCACGACCAGGTCGCCGAAACCGCGCTGCGGATCCACATCCGAGCGCAACGCGACCATGCTGACGAACATGCCGACCAGACCGACGACGTCACCGTCGGAGCGGCCCGCGACCGGTGTGCCGACGATGATGTCCCGGCCGGCTCCTGATCTGCTGAGGGTGACTGCGAGCGCGGCGTGGACGACTGCGAACCGGGTGGTGTTGTACCGCACGGCGATCCGGTCGATCTCGCGCAGCAGTGCCGGGTCCACCGGTATCCGATGCAGTTCGGCCGCACCGCCGGAGCCGTCCCGCGCCGGGGCCGCATCGGACGGTGCGTCCCCGAGGGCCGCGCGCCAGTACGCCAGGTGTCCGGCGAGTTCGGATGACGGATCGTCGGCACTGCCGAGCCGTACCGACCTGGCGAGCACATGGTCGGCGTATTGCACAGGCAGCGGCGGCCGGTCGGGTGCTGTTCCGGCCGCCCGTGCCGTGTAGGCGAGGTTCAGGTCACCGGCCAGCACGCGCAGCGACCATCCGTCGGCGGCGATGTGATGGATCGCCAGCACCACGTCGGTGAACTCGCCGGACGGCCGGATCGCCACGCGCAGCGGAAGATCCGCGGTGAGGTCGAGGGGCCGATCGAGCGCGGCGCGCACACACTCGTCGATATCTGGATCGTCGTGGCCCGCGGCAACCTCATCCATTACGATCACCACCCGGTCGAGGTCGCCGGGTACCACGTCACGGACTACCTGGACCGGACCGTCGCCGGTTTCCGGGTAGCTGGTACGCAGGATCTCGTGCCGGTCGATGACATCCCCGATCGCCGCCGGCAGCACCGCCGGATCGAGACGTCCGGGAATCCGGAGCGGTGCGACGATCATGAACGCACTCGATGACGGCGAGATGCGGTTGTGCAACCACATCTGCTGTTGCGCAGCCGACAGGGGCAGATGGCCGGAGCGATCGGTATGCGCCCGTTCACCGAGCGATGACCGTTCCCATTCTGCGACAAGGCCATCGACCATGGCCGCCATCGCCTCAGGAGTACGCGCGTCGAAGACGGCCCGCACCGGCAACCGGACACCGAAACTCGTGTGGATGGCGGCGACGACCTTCATCGCGATCAGCGAGTTGCCGCCCATGTCGAAGAAGTCGTCTCCGCGGCCGACCCGGTCACCGAGCAGTGGCCGGATGATGTCGAGTATCACCGTCTCGGTCGGGGTACGCCCGTCGGTGCCGCTGCCACCACGTCGGGAGATCTCCCCGGCAGCAGGCGCCGGCAGTGCCCGCCGGTCGACCTTGCCGCTGGTGGTCACCGGAATCTCGGTCAGCACCACCACATGCGCCGGCACCATGTGATCGGGAAGATGCCGTGCCACGTGCCGGCGGATGTCCGGCGCGGACGCGGAGCCACTGTCGTCGCCGCGGGCGTCCTCGTCGACGACCACATACGCGACGAGTTGCTGCCCGGCGACCGGATCGTCGTGAACGAGAACCACCGCTGCGGCCAGATCGGGATATGCCAGAAGCACCGCCTCGATCTCGCCGCTCTCGACCCGCTGCCCGCGGATCTTGACCTGGAAGTCACTGCGTCCTATGTAGTCGAGGGCCAACTCACCGTCAGGCATCTGGCGCCAGGTAACCAGGTCACCCGTGCGGTAAAGACGCCGGCCCACATCCCACGGCGACGCGACAAATCGGCAGGCGGTCAGCGCCGGACTTCCGTGATACCCACGGGCGAGCTGGACTCCGCCGAGGTACAACTCGCCGACGACGCCTGCCGCCACCGGCCGCAGCCTGCTGTCCAGGACGTACACCTCGTTTCCGGCGGCGGGCCGTCCGATGGGGATCGACCGTCCCCCGGCCTCCCCCGCACCGACCTGATGAGCGGTGACGTCGACGGCGGCTTCGGTCGGTCCGTACAGGTTGTGCACCGCGGCCAGAGTCCGGCGCAGTGTCTCCCCGCCCGTCCGCGCGGCCAGCGCCTCACCGCTGGTGAACACCAGACGCAGCGATTCCAGGTCGCTGTCGGGGATGGGCGCGGCAAGGAACGCGTCGAGCATGGTGGGAACGAAGTGGACGACCGAGACGGCGTGTTCGCGGATGATCTGCGCGATCGCCGCCGGGTCGCGGTGCGCGCCGGGTGCGGCGAGTACGACGGAGGCTCCGGAGATGAAGGGCCAGAACAGTTCCCACACCGAAACGTCGAAAGTGATCGGCGTCTTCTGCAGGACCGTGTGGGTATGGCCGATCGGGTATTTCTGCTGCATCCAGCACAGGCGGTTGACGATGGCCTCGTGGCTGACGCTGACCGCTTTGGGGGTACCGGTGGAACCGGAAGTGAACAGGACGTACGCCGGATGTGCGGGCAGCAGTGGGGTCCGCCGGTCGTGGTCGTCGACCACCGCGTCGGAGCGGGCGGCGTGCCGGTCGCCCGGTTCGAACAGCCTGTCGGCGTATCCCGGTGGCAGCAGTTCTGCCGTGGCGGCCGTGGCGATGACGACGACCGGATCGACGGTGGCGAGCATGCCGGCGAGCCGGACGGTCGGCTGATCCGGATCGAGCGGCACGTAGGCACCGCCCGCCGACACAACGGCGTGAATCGCCACAAGCATGTCGATCGAACGCGCGACGGCGACCGCGACCGTAGACTCCGGCCCGACGCCGCGGTCGATCAGCGCCCGCGCTGTACGCGCTACCCGGCGCCGGAACTCGGCCGCGCCGATCCCGCCCGAATCGTCCCTGACGACCGCGGCCCGGCCTAGCGATGCATTGGCCGCGAGGAGTTCGGGCAACGTCGCCTGACAGCGGTTGATGACCGGCTGCGGACCATGGGACAGCCGTGTCAGGAGTACGTCCATCTCCTGCGTCGGTACGATATCGATGTCGTGCACACGCGTTCGCGGGCCGGTGGTGAGCGCCTGCAGCACATGCCGCAGCATTCCGGGGAACCGGGCGACGGTCCGGTGGTCGAAGATGTCGGTGGCGTAGGTGAGGCGACCGCGTATAGCCCCCGCACCCGGTTGGTCGGTGTCCGTTCGATCCGTGTCCGGTTGGCCGGCTTCCCGCGCAGCGTCGTTCGCCCCGCCGGTGCCGACGGGCAGGTCGATCGTCAGATGCAGATCGAAGCGCGCCACCGGTAGGTCGATCTCGACAGGTGCCACGGTGAGCCCGTCGACCGTCATCGGGCCGGGTGCCGGGTCGCCCGCAGCCAGCATCACCTGAAACACCGGATGGTGGGCGCCGCCGGGGTCGGCTTCGTACCGGGCTGCGATGTCGTCGAAGGGGACCTCGGAATTGTCTTGTGCGGCTGTGTCGCTCACGCGGACCGCGTCGATGAACTGGTCGATGCCCGCATCGGGGTCGACGTCGGTGCGCAACACTACGGTTTCGACGAACATGCCGACGACCTCATCGAGCAGTGCACTCGGCCGACCCGACACCGGTGTGCCGATCACGATGTCGCGCGTATCGGACAGGCGCGAGAGCATGATGGCGAAAGCTGCGTGGATCATATGGAACAGCGTGGCGTTCCGGGCCCGGGCATAGGCCGAGGCCGCCGCCACCAGCTCGGGTTCGATCTCGAATGCGATGGTCGCACCTATGCCGGTGGGGTGCGCCCGGCGTGGCCGGTCGAGCGGCAGCGGGAGCGGCCCTGGAAGTGCTGCGAGCGTACGGTCCCAGAACGCGTACTGACCGGCGATACTCGGGTGGGCCTCATCGAGCAAGGCCGCTCGCCACATCGCGTAGTCGGCGTAGTGGATGGGCAACGGCTCGGCCCGATCGAGTTCGGCGGGATCAGACGCGGCCGGGCCGAGTCCGGCGCCTTCGGGGCGACGCTGTTCGCGGGCGGCAAGATAGCCGGCGATGAGGTCGGTGAACAGCAGCCGGATCGACCAGCCGTCGGCGACGATGTGGTGCACCACGATCACCACGACATGCCGGTCCGCCGCTTCGGTGATCACGTGAATCCGCAGCGGGATCGCGCTGCCGAGGTCGAATCCGCGGGCGGCGATGTCGGCGAGAAGTTCAACCATCTCACTGTCTGCGAGTACACGGGCCGGGGTCGGTGCCATCTCGACGGGCAGAGTGATATCGGCTCCGGCAAGCGCGTCGTCGGCTCCGAGGATCAGCTGGTGCGGCATACCGCCGGTGACCGGGTAGATCGTGCGCAGGCTTTCGTGCCGATCGAGCAGGTGTCGCAGCGCAACGGCGAACGCCGTCTGGTCGAGGTGCCCGTCGATCCGTAGTGCCAGCGGCAGGTTGTAGACGCCGGTTCCGGGGTCGAGCTGGTCGAGCAGCCACATCCGTAACTGCTGACGCGACAGCGGAATTCGATCCGGGCGGGGCCATGTGGTCAGGCGCGGCCTGCCGCTGAGCGAGGCCTCCTCGAGCCGGGCGGCCAGTTGGCCGATCTCCGGGAAGTCCAGGACCGTCCGTACAGGTACCGACACTCCGAAGGCGTCCTCGATGCGAGCCGACAGTCGGGCGGCGATCAGCGAGTTTCCCCCGCGATCGAAGAAGTCGTCGGTCACCCCGAGCGGCGTACCGGCTGCCGAAGCGTGGCCGGGATCGGGTATCGCGCCGGGCAGCAGATCTCCGAGCAGACCGATCAGAGCGCGTTCGGTGCCGGTGCGAGGTGCTCGGTACTCGCGCCGGGTCCGCGGCGGTGTGGGGAGCGCGGCGCGGTCGACCTTGCCGTGGATGCCGCGGGGCAGTTCGGACAGGGTCAGGCTCACGGCCGGGATCATGTAGGCGGGCAGGTGGGCTGCCAGGTCCTCCAGGACCGCGCCGCCGTCCCAGCCGGGTTCGGCGGAGTCGGGCACCAGGTACGCCACCAATACTTCTTCGTGCGCCGCGACGACGGCCGAGGCGACTCTGGGGTCGGCGGCCAAGGCCGCTTCGATCTCCCCCAGCTCGATCCGCTGGCCCCGGATCTTTACCTGGAAGTCGTTGCGCCCCAAGAACTCCAGTTGCCCGTTGGAGCCGACGCGGGCGGTGTCGCCGGTGCGGTAGAGCCGTCGGCCACCACCGGACGGGTCGGCGACGAAGCGGGCGGCGGTCAGGTCCGGGCGGCCATGATAAGCCCTCGCCAATTGAACGCCACCCAGATACAGCTCACCCGCCACACCGTCGGGTACACGGTGTAGGCGGGAGTCGAGAACGACGGCGGCCGAATCGTCGGCGGGCGTGCCGATGGCCACCGTGGACCCTGCTCGCACTGCCCCATTCCTCGTATCCCTATCCCTGGTGTCCCCGTCCCTGGTGTCCCCGTCCCTGGCGGCCGTCTCCCACTCGTGGCAGGTGATGCCGACAGCCGCCTCGGTGGGGCCGTACAGGTTGAACACACGGGCACCGAGGACCTCGGCCGCACGCCTGGCGGTTGCCGGATTGAGGGCCTCTCCGATGCACAGGACCCTACCCAGCGGGTGTGCGAGCGAACCGGCGTCGGCGATCGCGTCGAGGTGTGCGTCGAGCAACGAGGGGACGAAATGGGCGGCGGTCACTCCTGCACGGGCCATGAGTGCGGCCAGGTAGCGTGGGTCGCGGTCGCCACCGGGCTCGGCAATGGCCAGCCGTGCCCCACTGATCAACGGCCAGAACAGCTCCCACACCGACAGATCGAATGTCAGGTTGGTCCTGAGTACGAGGGCATCGCCGGTACCGATCGGGAAAGTGGCTGCCTTCCAGCATAATTGGGAAGCGATGGCGCCGTGGGAGACTGCCACACCCTTGGGTGCGCCGGTGGATCCGGACGTGTAGATGATGTACGCGGTGTTGGCCGGCCGCGTCACCGCTGCGATGACCTCGTCGGCGTCCAGCTCGGCCGGTACTTCACCGGAGATGATGTCGTACAACGTGATACCGCCACGTGGAAGTCCGTCGGGAACTCCCCCGGCGACGAGCAGCAGCGCCGGATCGACCGACTCCAGGACCAGCCTGTTCCGTTCGGCCGGCGCACCGGGATCGACGGGCACGTAGGCACCCCCGGCGACGAGGACCGCCAGCACGGCCTCGATGAGCTCAGCGGAACGTTCGATGGCCACCGCCACCCTGACCTCCGGGCCCACCCCGGCGGCGATCAGCCTGCCCGCCAACCGATTCACCCGAACCGACAGTTGCCGGTAGGTGATCACCGACCGGGCTCCGTCGACCCACAGCGCCTCCGCGTCGGCATACCGGGTGAACGCCCGCTCCAGCAATCCGGTCAGCGTTCCGGCCGGACGCCCGCTCACCGCCCCCATCAGTTCGGATGTCGCGGCCGCGGAATCGACGCGCAGATCGCCGACCGGAGTGTCGGCGTCGCCGAGCGCTCCGGTCAGCAGCGCCGTCCACAGGTCATGCCAACGCTCAATGGTGCTGTGGTCGAAGAGGTCCCGGTCGTAGTCCCAGCGCACAGCGATCGCGTCGGCCTCGCCGTTGTCGACGAGGGTCAAGTGCAGATCCGACTTGGCGACGCCGAGTTCGGGTTCGATGACCTCGACGTCGACACCGTCGAGGGTGAAGTGTCCGAGACTGATGTTCTGATAGGAGAAGCCGACCTGGAACAGCGGATGGTAGGCGGCCGAACGGCGCGGCTTCATCAGGTCGACGAGTCTGTCGAACGGGATGTCGGCGTTCTCGAAGGCTCCGAGATCGGCGTCACGCACCGTCTGCAGTACCTGAGCGAAGGTGTGGTCGGAGCGGATTTCGGTGCGCAACACCAGGGTTCCGGCGAACATGCCGACCAGCCCGGCAAGATCACGATGCCCGCGCCCGGCGACCGGTGTGCCGACCGCGATGTCGGCCGACCCGGATAACCGGGCGAGCAGCACGGCCAGCACAGCGTGCGCCACCATGAAAGCGGTGACGCCGTGGGCGGCGGCCACCGCCCGCACCCGCGCCACCTGATCGGGCGCAACCTCGGCCGTCAGGTGTCCCCCGTTGTCGGCCGCGGTGGCGGCCGGGCGCGGCCGGTCGGTCGGTAAGGCGAGCAGATCGGGCAGACCTTGCAATCGGATGCGCCAATACTCAAGTTGCACAGCCGATACCGACGCCGGGTCGGACTCACTGCCCATGAGTTCGTGATGCCAGCGGGTGTAGTCGCGATAGGTCACCGGCAGCGGCTGCCATTCGGGTGCGCTTGCGTGGCACCGGGCACTGTAAGCCCGCGCCAGATCGAGGGCCAAGGGCGCCGACGACGAGCCGTCGGCGGCGATGTGGTGAACCACGCACACCAGGACGTGGTCGGCGTCGTCGACCCTGAGCAACGTCAGTGCCAGCGGAACCTGTTCGGACACATCGAATCCGGTCGCGGCGAGGTCGCCGATCCGGGTCAGGACGTCCTCGGCCGCGACGGGCCGGGGATTGCGGACCGGATCGGTCAGATGGGTGATCCGATCGAGCGGCAATACCTGCTGGATCGGCCCCTCCGGGCTGTCCGGATATACCGTGCGCAACGTCTCGTGCCGGTCGAGGACGTCGACGAGTGCGTCCGAGAGCGCGGCCACGTCCAGGGTCCCGCGCAGCCGCAGTGCGAACGGGATATGGAAGATCGTCGACTCGGTATCGAACCGGTTGACGATCCACATCCGCTTCTGCTGCGGCGAGACCGGCACGATGTTGCCGTCAGAAGTGCTGTGCCGCAACATGGGTAACCGACCGGGGCCCCCGGCGGCATCCTCCATCGCCGCGCTGTCCGCCGCCACTGCACTCGCGTCGTCGAGACGGCGGGCGAGGGTCGCGACCGTGGGCGACTCGAACACCCAGCGCACCGGGATATCGATTCCGAACTCGTGGCCGAGTTCGGCCACCAGCCGGGTCGCGGCCAGCGAATCCCCGCCGAGGGCGAAGAAGTCGTCGTCACGGCCGGCGCGCTCGGCCCGCGCACATGCGGCGAACGCCGCCGCCACACGCTCCTCGGCCGGTGTGCCGGGGGGCGAGTAGGGCCCCGAACGCAGCACCGGTACGGGCAACTCCTCGCGGTTGATCTTGCCCGACGAGGTGAGCGGCAGGGCATCGAGATGCATGATCGCCGCCGGCACCATGTGCGCGGGCAGCAGTGTGTGGAGCCGTTCACGGATCTCGGCGGGGTCGGCGGTTCCGGTGAAGTACCCGACAAGCACGGTACGAAGGTCCGTGGCCGCCGATGTGGCGGGTCCGGGCGCGGTCTGCGGTTCGGTGATCGCGGTCTCGACGCCGTCGATCGAGGTGATCGCGGCGTCGATCTCGCCCAGTTCGACTCGGAAACCGCGGATCTTGATCTGCCTGTCGGCCCGGCCGCGGTAGACCAGTTGCCGGTTCTCGTTCCAGCACACGAGATCACCGGTGCGGTACAGCCGCGCCCCGGGCGGACCATAGGGATCGGCGACAAACCTTGCGGCAGTGAGTGATTCGCGCCGGTGATAGCCGCGGGCCAGGCCCACTCCGCCGAGATACAGCTCACCGGTGGCCCCCACCGGCACCGGAAGCAGCCGTCGATCGAGAACGACGACCGTGGTGCCGGTGATCGGAGTGCCGATCGGCACCTCACCACCGGGCTCAAGCGGACCTGCCAGCGTGACCATCACCGTCGACTCGGTGGGACCGTAGGCGTTGAACATCCGGCGGCCCGATGCCCAGCGCGCCACCAGATCGGGCGGGCACGCCTCGCCGCCGACGATGATGGTTCCGAGATCGGGCAGGCCGTCGGTCACCGCGGGATCGGCGTGAGGCACCGACGCCAGCGCGGCCGGTGTCAGGAACAGGTGGGTGATGCGCTCAGCCCGCAGCATCCGGCCCAGTTCGATGCCCCCGTACACATCGGGCGGTACGACGACCAGCGTCGCGCCCGAGGCGAAGGCCAGCAGCAGTTCGAGGATCGCGGCATCGAAGCTCGAGGAGGCGAAATGCACGGTGCGCGCACCCGGACCCACGCCGTACCGCGCGTTCTGTTCGGCGGCGAACGAGGACAGCCCGCGATGGGAGATCGCCACACCCTTGGGCCGGCCGGTCGATCCAGAGGTGTAGATCAGGTAGGCCACGTCATCGACGGTCAGTCTTCTCGGACGGTCGGCGTCGGTGACCGGTTCCGGCGTGGCGGCGCGGTATCCGGCGATCAGCGCCGGGTCGTCCAAGCGTAGCCACGTGATGGCAGGGGACGACGACGGCAACTCGGCGAAACGATCATCACCCGCGTGACCGGCGACCCCGAATTCGGCGCCGCTGTCCTCCAGCAGATAGGCGATTCGATCGTCGGGCAGTGCGGGATCGATCGGTACGAATGTGGCACCTGTGGCGAACACGGCCAGCGTCGTGGTCACCGAATTCACGCCCCGCGGCAGGAGCACCGCAACCTGACGGCCGGGGCCGATCCCATGGGAAAGGAGCACGCGCGCCAGCCGGTGCACGCGCTGGGCGAGTTCGTCGTAGCGCAGGGTGGTTTCGCCGTCGATGAGCGCCGTGACGTCCGGGTGGGTGGCCCGGACCCGGGCGAGCAGATCGGGCACGGGCTCTGCGACGGCCGCGAGCGGTCCGCGAGCGGGTACCAGCCGGGAACGACTGTCGGGGTCGAGGACGTCGAGCCTGGCGATACGAGCACCGGCCGGAGCCCCGGCCAGTGCCGCCAGAACGGTACACAGTCGCCGGTGGTGGCCGTCGAGGTCGTCCGCCGAGTAAGCATCGGCGTTGGCCTCGATGTCGATTCTCAGATCGCCGCCGCCGGTATAGACGGTAAACGCCAGATCGTCGATCGGTCCGGTGCTCAGGACGTAGCTGCGGCCCGTGCTGTGCCCCAGCGTGGTCTCGCCCCGGAACATCATGATGTTGACGACGGGCCCGAAGAAGCCGCGGTCCGCGACCGCCCCGTCCGACTGCCGTGTCATGTCCTCGAACCGGAACCGCTGATGCCGCAACGCCCCGCTGAGTTCGGCGGCGACCTGCGCCAGGTATTCCGCGACAGTCGTGTGCTCACCGATCTTCGCCCGGATCGGCACCACGTTCGACACCATTCCGCCCGACCTGCGCAGCAGGGCGTTGGTGCGCGCGGACACCGGCAGGCTCAGTGCCACGTCGTCGTGGCCGCTCATCCGGGACAGATAGAGGGCGGTCGCAGCGGTCGCCACCGCCGCGACGGTGACATTGTTGTCGGCGCAGAAGGCGCTCACCGCGTCGAGAAGCCGCTGATCGAGGTCGCCGCCGACGCTCCGCGACCGGGTGGGCGCTCCGGCTCCCGGGTTACCGAGCCGGATCGGTGCGGGCAGGTCGGCAAGCCGGCCGGCCCAGTGTTCGCGGTCCCGCTCGAACCGGGTCGACGACCGGTAGGCGAGGTCGTCGGCATATAGGTCGGCCAGACTGCCCGCACGCGACGGCTGTACCTCGATGCCGAGGATCCGTCCGGTGTAGACCTGTGCCACCCGTTCGGTGAAAGCCGTGGAGCCGTAGCCGTCGAGCAGGATGTGATGGACCCGCGAGTACCAGAACCAGCGCCGGTCGGCGATGCGCAGGGTGACCGATACGAGCAGGCGGTCGGCGAACAGGTCGAGCGGCCCACGGAACTCGTCGTCCATCCAGGCGCGGGCGGCGGCCTCGGGATCGGACTCGGTGCGCAGATCCAGGTCGATGAACTCGACGCGCGCCTCGTCATCGATCGCCTGGAACGGAGCGCCGGTGGGATTGTCACCGTCCGCGACGATGCTCGCCGGTACCAGCCTCACCATGCCCGTCCCGAACTCGCGGGCGACCTGTCGGCCGGCGTCGGTGAGTAGATACGTGTCCAGCTCACCGCTGACGTCGACATACTGGGCGATCGAGAACGCCGTACCAGGGGCGAGTTGCTGGGCGAACCAGATGCTGCGCTGTGCCGCCGACAACGGGACGTATCGGTCGGCGGCTGGTGCCAGGCCGTCCGGCTCCCCACCGGCCTGCAACTGTGCACCGCGCTCGTAGACGGTCAAGGTAGTTCCGTTATCCCAACTGTTGTTGTGTCAGGTCGATTCGTGTGAAGCGCGGACCGGGACGACCCCCGTACGGTCATGCACTTCAGGACACGATAGGTTAGCACAGCCTTACCTAGAATCCTGTATGCGATAGTAGCGTCACCGAGTATCCCCGGACAGACCTGACCCAAACGTACGGACCAGCCCGAAAGACTTAGGACATCCCGGCGCACCGCGGCCGCAGTGCCACCGCGGCCTATCACGCGCCACTGCAATCGGACACGACAGAAGAATGGAACGCCCCATGACCGCCCCACCCGAGTCCGGCACCTCGCCCGACGACCCCGTCCCCGAGGTCACGGTACGCGTGTCTGGTCTGAGCAAACGGTTCGATGAGGTCGAGGCGCTCCGCGATATCTCCTTCACCGTCCCGAAGGGCAGCGTGCTCGGCATCCTCGGCCCCAACGGTGCGGGCAAATCGACCCTGGTGTCCACACTGGGAACCCTCACCACACCCGATTCGGGAAGCGCGACCATCGTCGGACACGACCTGATCACCGACCCCGCCGGCGTGCGGGCCTCGATATCGATGACCGGCCAGTACGCCGCGCTCGATGAGACCCTCAGCGGTCGCGAGAACCTGATCTTCTTCGGCCGGATGCGGGGCCTGCGCCGCCGAAGTGCCCAGGAGCGAGCCGACTACCTGCTGGAGAAGTTCGGCCTTGTCGCTGCGGGGCAGCGCCTGGTGCGGACCTACTCCGGCGGGATGCGCCGCCGACTCGACATCGCCTGCGGTCTCGTCGTCAAACCCGAGGTGGTGTTCCTGGACGAGCCGACGACCGGCCTGGATCCGCGCAGTCGCCAGGCGGTGTGGACGATGGTCGCGGCGCTGCGCACAGACGGTATCACCACGCTGCTGACCACCCAGTATCTCGAAGAGGCCGACCAGCTTTCCGACAACATCATCGTGATCGACCGGGGCCGGGTGGTCGCCGAGGGAACCGCCGCGGAATTGAAGGACAAGGTCGGGGGCACGTACTGCGAGGCGGTGCCGGCCGACGAATCACTCGCGCCCGCGCTGTGCGACGTGCTCACCGAGCGGTTCGGCCCCGGCCACCGCTGTACGGTCAGCGCCACCGCCACCGTGACCCTCACCGCTCCGGACCGCGTGGACACCATGGGGCGGGTGATAGACGCCGCCCACGAGGCAGGTATCGAGCTGGCCGATGTGGGATTGCGCACACCATCACTTGACGACGTCTTTCTCAGTCTGACCGGGGACGCCGCTGCCGACGGTGACCGATGACCGTTCGATCCACCGCCACCGCGGTCACGGGTGAACGCCTGGACTGGCCCGACTGCGGCGACCGATCACTGTGGCAACCAGGGAGTGTGTTCCTGCGTCAATGGCGCACCATGACCGCCCGGTCGCTGCGCTCGGCCAGGGTCGGGGGTGAGTTTCTGGCCGCCGTCACGATGCCGTTGGTGTTTGCGCTCGGCTTCTAAGTGCCTCTACGGCTGGTCATGGCAGACCACGGCATCGACTACGCGCAGTTCCTGATGCCGATCATCGTGCTGCAGACCGCCGCGTTCACGGCCGTCGCCGCAGCACAACGGGCCACGCTGGACAAGATGCGCGGCATGACTCGCAGATTGTCGGCAATGCCGGTCCACGCGCTCGTCCCGGTATCGGCCCGGATGAGTACCGCGGCGGTCCGGTCGATCGTGTCCATCTGCGCCGCTCTGCTGTTCGGATCTCTCCTCGGATTCTCGTTCAACGGTGGCGCACTCGACACGATCGCGTTCGTCGGGTTCAGTCTGTTGGTCGGGCTCCTGCTGGCGCTGGGTGCCGACTGCCTCGGGATGACCGCTCGCAGCACCGAATCCACCTCACAGTTGCTCGTCCTACCGCAGCTCGTCCTGGGCCTGGTGTCGACAGGCTTCGTCCCCGAGTCGGGATTTCCCGAATGGGCCCGGCCGTTCGCCCGCAATCAGCCTGTGTCACATTTCTCATCGACGATGCGCGAGCTCGCCGACGGGAATCCCACACTGCAGACCGCGCTCCCCGCGCTCATCTGGCTGGCAGGTCTGGCCCTCGTGTTCCTCTTGTGGGCCCACCACATTCAAACCCACAGACGGAATTATCTATGACCCGCACACGTCTGATCCGTCGCCGCAACGACAAGGCGCGTAGAAGAGCCACCGACAGCACACGCATGCCGTTCGGTAGCGAGGTGGCCGACGTCGTCACCTACGAGTCACCGCTGAATTTCCCGACGCGTGACCGGTGGAGACCCGAGCCGACCGTTCAGGATCTGTCGCACGACTCGGTGTTGCAGGCGCAGCGGATCCTGCTCAAGTGGTCCAGAGATCCCGTGACACTGCTGCAGTCGCTGCTGTTCCCCGCGTTGACGGTGCTGCTGTTCTGGCTGGTTCTCGACAGCTCGGTCAGCGAGCATTCCGGAACATCCAACACCTTCGGCATGGTGCCGATGGTCGCACTGGTCGGTGCCATGTCGGGTTCGTCCATCAGCGCTCTCGGTTTGCGGCGCGAACAAACCACCGGGCTGCTGAGCAAGATGTGGACGCTACCGACACACCGTGCCTCGGCGATGACCGGCAGGCTCCTCGCCGAATCCGTCCGCATCGTCATCACCGTGAGTGCCGTCCTGCTGGTGGGTATGGTTATCGGCTTCCGTATCCACAGCGGTCTGCCGGGCTACCTGGGCATCATCGCAGTGGCCACGGGATTCGGCCTCTCGTTCTCGATGATGATCACCGCGCTCGCGCTGATGAGCCGCGATTCGCATATCGTCGAATGGACGGCCATCGGTACGCAACTGGCGATGTTCTTCAACACCGGGTTCGTACCCGCCGACTCATACCCGGCCTGGTTGCGACCCGCTATCGAGTATCAACCGATGAGCTGCACCATCGACACGATCCGTGCCCTGGCCACCGAAGGTCCGGTGGCGCGCCCGATGCTGCTGACGCTGGCTTGGTCGGCGGCGTTGCTGATCGTCTTCACCGGCCCGACGCTCGTCGGCTACCGGCGTGCCGCGACCTTGAACTGAGCGCACCACCAGGTCGGGTATCAGTGGTGTGCTCGCCACCGGCCGACCGCGTATGCGGTCGGTCAGGCGTAGAAGCAACGGTGGCGGATGCTGCCCCGGATGCGGCCGAGCCGGTTGCCCGCGTGGAAAAGCCAGTGACCGGTGGGCACGCGGGTCAGGACGGTCGGCAGCAGCGGATTACGCACGAGCACGTACAACACCAGATCAACCGTTACGTACCACTTGTCGCGCGGCATACCGTAGTGCCGGTAGTCGGAGTACAGGTGCGCGTGGCCTTCCCCGCACATCACCGACTGAGACCAGATGCCACGCAATGTATCCCGAAGACGATAGGCGACGAGAGCCTTAGGTGCGTGTCCGAGTACTCCGCCGGCAAGCTGAATACGGATGGCCAGGTCCGCATCCTCGGCACCCCGGTTGTAACTGGTATCGAATCCGCCGACCTTGTCGAACATCTGCCGCCAGATACCGAAACTGCAGGTGGGTGGCACCCGCAGATATCCGGGAATCTCGTACGGGGTCTCCGACGGTAGCATCGGTCGCCAGGACTGCACGAGTCGCGAATTGAGGGAGTGGGTTTCCACCGCTCCGCCCACCGCCTCGCTGTACGCGGCAACGGCCGTCAGCTCGCGCAACCACTCCGGGTACACGCGGTCATCAGCATCGCAAAAGGCAATGAAGTCACCGGCCGCGACGCGAACACCCTCGTTGCGCGCATAGGCGGCGCCGGGAAATCCCGAGGCGTCGACCCACCGAAGACGGATACGGTCGGCCAGCGGATGATCGTCGAGGTGGCCACGCAGCGAGTCGGTCGAGCCGTTGTCAGCGACGATGACCTCGAACGGGCCCAGATAGTCCTGGTTGGCCAACGCAGACAGTTGTTCATCGATCACGTCGACTCCGTTGCGTACCGGAATCACGACCGACACCAGCGACGGCACACCGAGGTCCCGTCGGGATCGACGTTCGGCGGGCGGCGGTCCGACCATGCGGCGCCTCACAGACGCTCCGACCGACGTAGCGTACGTTCGGGCACCTTGCCGATGTCACCAGATATTGCCGCCCACACCCCCACAGCTGACATGTACATCTGGGCACACCGATCGGAGCCGACGGCCATCGACCGGGCCCGATGCGCAGTGTCCTTCATCACCGACACGGCGCACCACAGCGGTTCCGTGCGAGCGTACCGCCGGTAGAGGACAAGCCTGTTGCGGGTGATGTAGTAATGCCGGAACGGCGCATGTTCGGAGAACCCGATCGAGGCATCTTGTCCGCGGCCACGCAGCAACCAGCGCAGCGGGCGAGGTGGCGTCCAGGAGGTGCGTGTTCCCAGCCGGTGCACGATCCGGGTACCGGGCACCACGAGCGCGTGGACACCGTGGGCACGTGCCCGCAGATAAAACTCGGTCTCGACGCAGTCGATGAACAGCGACTCATCGAACAGCCCTACCTTGTCGAACACCCCGCGTGGAATCATCAGTCCCGACTGGATCGGTTCAAAGGCCAGCGTCAGCCCCTTCTCGGCGAACCAGAAGGGCGCGACATCGTCATTGATCACGCTCGGTGAAGCAACTGCGTCTACGATGCCGACCGATCTCGCGAGTTCCAGATGGGCCACGGCGCGGTCGACGTACCCGTCGCCGATTCGGGTGTCCTGATCAAGAGTCAGTACGATATCGGCACCGGACCGCAGTGCCTCGCATACACCGGTGTTCAGCGCGTGTGCGATACCCGAATTCTCGGGCGACTCGATCACCGTGACACCCGCGTCGGCACATGACTCCAGTACCTCAGCGACCCGGCCGTCGCCGCCACGCAGTCGCGATGGTGACCCGTCGTCGACGACGATCACCGAATCCACTTGGGAGTCAGCATATTCCACTACCGACATCAGTTCCGGACCCGGTTCGAAAGCGGCGATCACCGCCGCGACAGTGGTCACCGGCCACGTCCATCTGATCCGCTGAACTGTTCGAGCACGGCGTTGACCGCCGCAGCCACCTCCGTCACCCTTGGCGTCCGCATCATGGCGTGGTGGTCGCCCGTGACCCGGACGACGTCGAGAGTACCCACCAGCTTCTCCCAGTCGGCCTGATCGTCCGTGTTCGATGATGACGCGACCAGGACGGCCGATCCACGGTACGCGGCGGGCCGGTGGCGCCTGATCATCCGCCTGCTCAGATCCCAAAACACCGACCAGTGCGTCACCGTCGGAAGCCGGATCAGGCCGGCTGTCGTCACCAGGAAACCCATGAGCAGCTTACTCCACCGTGCAGTGAGCCGCTCGGACAGCGTGCGTGGCCCGGCCGGTTCGGTGTCATCACCGAACCGATCAGGTGCGGCGGACCGATCCGGTGTGGACCGCACGACGGTGGACCGGCGCGCGATGGAGAATCGCCTCCGCGGCGCACCGCTCCGGATCCTGGCCACGAGTTCGGGCTCGAACAGCGGATCGATCAGAATCACCGCCTCACAGTCGTGCCCGTTGCCCGCCAGCGTCGCCGCTGCTTCGAGTGCCACGAAACCGCCGAACGAGTAGCCGCCCACACGGAACGGACCGTGCGGTGCGACTTCTGTGATGTCGGCGATCACCCGCCGGGCGGCTGCGCGAATCGTGTGGTCCGCCCGGCCTTTTCGTTCGAGCCCGTGCGACTGCAGTCCGTAAACGGGATAGTCGCCGGACAACTCCCGGACCAGGGGCAGCAAACTCACCGCGGGTGCGCCGGCACCGGAAACAAGGAACAGCGGCACCCCCGTCCCCCCGCGCAGGAGGGTGATCGTTCCGGCCCCGGCCCCTTCGGAACGCACACGCCGCCGGCTCGCGTTGTCGAGAAGCCTGCCGAGCCCGACGATGGTGGGTTCGCGCGCGAACTCGGCGGTCGAGATGTCCACGAACCAACGCTCGCTCACCTGTTTGAGCAGCGCGGCAGCAGCCAGCGAGTCTCCGCCGAGGGAAATGAAGTCCTCTGCGCGGCCGACCTCGTCGAGCGCGAGTACGTCGAGCCACAAGATTTCCAGGTTTGCTTCTGTGAGTCCGCGCATCGGTTCGATGACCCGCGCAGGCGGTCGCGGAAGCGCTCCCCTGTCGACCTTGCCCCGCTCGTTTCTCGGCAACTCGGCGAGTACCACCACGTCGCGGGGAATCATCCACGGCGCCAACGATGCGGACAGCGCCTGGCGGATCTCGGACGGCGACGGCGACCACTTGTCCGGATCGACGG
>NZ_JAGQTN010000014.1 GCF_020438995.1 Gordonia sp. (in: high G+C Gram-positive bacteria) | reverse complement strand
TCGCCCGGGCGGCTGTGGGTCGGCCCGGATCGCCGCTCGCTGGTCTGCGACGCGGCACATTCCTTCGACGTTGCCCGGCAGGGCTATGTCTCGCTCCTGAATGGACGCACCCGTCGATTGCGATCGGACACGGCGGAGATGGTCGCCGCACGAGGCCGCGTGCACCAGGCGCAGGCGTTTGCGCCGGTCGTTGACGCGGTGGCGCGGACGGTGTGGGCGCGGACGGTGTGGGCACCGGCCGACTGCACCGCAGAACATCCGGACGGCGAACATCCGGTGGTCGCCGACATAGGTTCGGGCACCGGGCACTATCTGGCCGGTGTTCTCGACGCGCGGCCCGGCGCGCGTGGCATCGGCATCGATCTGTCGAAGTTCTGTGCCAGGGCGACGATCCGGTCCCACGACCGGTCCACTGCGGTGGTGGCGGACGCATGGTCGGGCCTGCCGATCCGGTCCGCGCAGGTCGCCGCCGTCCTGTCGGTGTTCTCCCCGCGCAACGTTGCCGAGTTCGCCCGGATCCTGCGGCCCGGTGGGGTGGTGGTGACGGTGACTCCCGAACCGGGGCATCTGGCCGAACTGGCAGGCCCGATGGGGATGCTACGGATCGCCGACGACAAGGATGCCCGGCTGGAGTCCGATATGGCGGACGGTTTCGGCGCGCCGACCGCACAGTCGGTGAGCTACCGCATCGATGCGCCGGTTTCACTGGTCGCGGATCTGGTCGCGATGGGCCCCACGGCGTTTCACCGTGGCGAGGCCGAGATCGCCGCGGCGGCACAGACACTGGCCGGAAACCGGACCACGGTTCCCGTCACGATAGCGGTACGGGTGGCGGCTTTTCTACCGAAGGGTTGACCGGTACACGTCGAGCGTCTGTTCGGCGATCGTCGCCCACGAGAACTCCGCGGCCGCTCGCTCCCGCCCGGACCGGCCCATCGCCGCCGCTGTCGCCGGGTCACCCGCCACGGCGTTCACTGCGTCCGCCAGCCCCTGCTCGAAGCCGATCGCGTCGGCCGGATCGAAGGGCACCAGGGTGCCGGTGACGGTGTCATCGACCACCTCGGGGATGCCACCGACGGACGAGGCCACCACCGCCGTTTCACAGGCCATGGCCTCGAGATTGACGATGCCGAGCGGTTCGTACACCGACGGGCATACGAAGACGCTTGCGGCGGTGAGGATTTCCCTGATCCTGGGCAGGGGGAGCATGTCGCGGACCCAGTAGACGCCTGCGCGTGATGCCGACAACTCCGCCACCGACGATTCGATCTCGGCCCCGATCTCCGGTGTGTCGGGTGCGCCGGCGCACAGCACCAGCTGGATCGACGGATCGAAGTGATGTGCCGCGGCCACCAGGTGCGCCACGCCCTTCTGCCGGGTGATCCGGCCGACGAACGCGACGATCGGCCGCTTCGGATCGACGCCGAGTGATGTCAGCGTCGACCCCGGGCCGAACGGGTCATCGACCGGATACCACGACTGCGTGTCGATGCCGTTGCGCACCACGTGAACTCGGGCGGGGTCCAGATACGGATAGGTGGTGCACACGTCGGTCGCCATCCCGGTGCTGACCGCGATGACGGCATCGGCGTACTCGACGGCGTTACGTTCGGCCCAACTCGACACCCGATAGCCGCCGCCGAGTTGTTCTGCCTTCCACGGCCGCATCGGTTCCAGGGAATGGGCGGTGAGGATGTGCGGGACACCGTACAACTGTGCCGCGAGGTGTCCGGCCAGTCCGGTGTACCAGGTGTGCGAATGGACGACGTCGGCACCGGCCGCCCCCACCGCCATCCGCAGATCCGCGGACAGCGTGGTGATGGCGGCGTTGGCCCCGGCCAGACCAGGATCGGGCTGATAGACCGCGGCGGTCGGGCGGTCGGCGCCCATGCAGTGGACGTCGACCGCGGCAAGGGTGCCGAGGTGTTTGACGAGTTCGGTGACGTGCACACCGGCGCCGCCATAGACCTCGGGGGGATATTCACGCGTCATCATCGCAACCCGCATGTGAACGACGCTAGTGCCCCCGTCAGCGGTCCGCCACACATTGCGTCAAATGGACGCGGCGGCGGGACGCGCGCGATGAAATCGGCGGAACGTCGGAGAGTTTCGTGACTATTACCGGCTCGTTCGTCTGGCCCCGGCCACTGTTGGCGGTTAAGTTGAGAGGGTGAGATCACAGCCGCACGTGCTCGGTATCGTCCTCGCCGGCGGCGAGGGCAAGCGCCTGTACCCACTGACCATGGACCGTGCCAAACCGGCGGTGCCCTTCGGCGGTGCCTATCGCCTCATCGACTTCGTCCTGTCGAATCTGGTGAACGCCGGCTACGAGCGGATTTGCGTACTGACGCAATACAAGTCGCACTCCCTCGACCGGCATATCTCGCAGACCTGGTGGAGTTCGGGCTTTCACGGCGAATACATCACCCCGGTGCCCGCGCAGCAGCGGCTCGGGCCGCGCTGGTACACCGGCAGCGCCGACGCCATTTTCCAGTCGATGAACCTGATCGTCGACGAGAAGCCCGAGTACATCGTGGTTTTCGGCGCCGATCACGTATACCGGATGGATCCGTCGCAGATGGTGGCCGCGCATATCCGCAGCGGTGCCGACGTCACGGTCGCCGGCATCCGGGTGCCGCGCTCGGAGGCGTTCGCCTTCGGCTGCATCGACGCCGACGCCTCGGGCCGCATCACCCGCTTCCTCGAGAAGCCCAAGGACCCGCCCGGCACACCCGACGATCCGGACGTCACGTTCGCCTCGATGGGCAACTACGTGTTCACCACCGATGCTCTCGTGCAGGCGTTGCGGGCCGACGCCGCCGACTCCGATTCCGATCACGACATGGGCGGCGACATCATCCCCGCCTTCGTGGCCAAGGACACCGCATACGTCTACGACTTCAAGGACAACGACGTCCCGGGCGCCACCGAACGCGACAAGGGTTACTGGCGCGACGTCGGCACGCTCGATGCGTTCTACGACGCCCACATGGATCTGGTGTCGGTGCATCCGGTGTTCAACCTGTACAACCGGCGCTGGCCCATTCGGGGCGAAAGTCTGAACCTGCCGCCCGCCAAGTTCGTCGAGGGCGGGCACGCCGAGAATTCGGTGGTCGGTGCGGGCTGCATCATCTCGGGGGCCACGGTCACCCGCTCGGTGCTGTCCTCGGACGTCTTCATCGAGGCCGGTGCGGTGGTCGAGGACAGCGTCCTGATGCCCGGTGTCCGGGTGGGCAAGGGCGCGGTGGTGCGCCGGGCCATTCTCGACAAGAACGTGGTGATCGCCGACGGTCAGCAGATCGGTGTCGACCACGATGCCGATCGCGCGCAGTATTCGGTGAGCTCGGGCGGGGTCGTGGCCGTCGGAAAAGGTGTGACCATCGCAGGTCCCGTCACATAGACCGGCCCGGTCAGCACACATAGACCGGCCCGGTCAGCACACATAGACCGGCCCGGTCAGCGGCGCAGTGCGGCCAGGCCCCTGGTGATCAGTTCGGGCTGGTCGTCGGCGGTGCCGGGCGGCAGATCATCGATCGGCCACCAGGCGAGGTCGACGGACTCGTCACTGCGTACGAACGCGGGCAATCCGTCGTCCGGTTGCGGCGGCGTGAGCGCGGCGAACCGAACGTCGAGATGCCGCGTGGGCACGCCCAGCGAACAGGTGACCGAGTGGGTATGCAACCCGACGATGCCGACGCTCAGATCGAGTCCCTCGATACCGGACTCCTCGCGGCCCTCACGCGCAGCGGCGTCGGCGATGGTCGCGTCATCGGGCTCGCAGTGCCCGCCGAGCTGGAGCCATTGGCCGACCCGCGGATGCAGGGTGAGCAGGACGTGCCGCAGCGTGGCATCGAAGACGATCACCGAGGCCGTGAGATGTCCGGACGCCGACTTACGCAGGCACGCATCGGGATTCGCGTCGAGAAACGCGAGATAGGTGTGCCGCAACGAGTTTTGGGCGTCGTCGGGTGCCTGCCAGTCCCGCAATGCGGTGACGGCCGAACGATGCAGTGCGGTGCTCATAGCTCCAGGACCAGCCCTTCGGTGGCGGCGGGCGGACGCAGCGCTGTGTCGTCGACGGGGTAGCCGATGGCGATCGCGCCGAGCGGCTCCCAGGCCGGGCCGAGTCCGAGTACCTCGCGGACGGTGTCGGCGGCGAAGATCGTCGAGCCGATCCAGCAACTACCGATGCCCCGCGCGGACAGCGCCACCAGCAGAGCGTTCACCGCGCCGCCGGCCGCAACGGTGAACATGGTGTGCTCGCAGGCATTCCTGCGGGCGTCGGGATAGGTGTGGGCACCCTCGGCCACCAGGAAGGGGATGACGACTTCCGGTGCGTCGTACAGGATCCGGCCGCGCGAGAGCCGCTTGTCGATGGATTCGGCTGTCCTGGAATCGGATTGGAGATCGCTGCGCCAGCGTTCGGTCATCGTCTCCAGCAGCCTCACCCGACGCGCGGGGTCGCGTAGCCGGACGAACCGGACCGGGTGCGTGTGGTGGGGTGCGGGGGCGGTCAGCGCGTCGGCAAACGACTCATGCAGCAACTCCGGTTCGACCGCCCGATCGATGAAGGTGCGCACGGACCTGCGGGTGCGCAGCGCCTCCCGATGCCCCTGCGCGATGGCCTCCTCGGTACCGAGACGGAACAGGTCGGCGGCTGTCGGCCGGACCAGGTCGCGGGCGGTGGTGCCGTCATCGGCGACGCGTAGCCCGCGGACGATGGCCACAGGCACGCCACCGAGTTTGCCCTTGGCCAGGTCGGCGGCCGCGGCGATCTCGTCGGCGACGGCGATGTCGGTGACGATCAGCGGATTGCCGTACCCGTCGACTGAGCCGTCGTAGCCGTGGGACACCGCGATACCGGCCGCGCCGATGGCCACGTCGGTCTGCCCGGTCCGCCAGGCCCGGCCCATGGTGTCGGTGACGATGACGCCCACGGTGCGGCCGGCCAGTTCGGCGATCCGCTCACGGAGTCCGGCGGCGCTGGCATCGGGATCGAGTGGCAGCAGCGCGAGCTGATCTCGGGCCACGTTCGATCCGTCGACACCGGCCGCGGCCTGCACCAGGCCGTTGCGGTTCTCGGTGATCCAGGTGGCGTTCCGGCGGGCCAGGATGCGCACGGTCTCGTCGCTGATCAGTTTGCGGCGCAACCGATCCCGCTCCTCGGGTGCGGTTGGTGCGGCCACCATGCGACCTTCGGTCTTGGAGAAGATCTTGCTCGTCACCACCACCACGTCGGCGTCGCGGAGCCCCGGTCCGCCGGCTCCGTTCACCGCGCCCATGATCTCTGCGGCGATATCGGAACCGGGACCGAATTCCCCGAGGCCGGTGACCGGGAAGATCTCGATGGCCGAACCGGATGCGTGGTCGGTCGCGGTCATAGGTCGTGCCCGTCGGCGGCCGGGGTGTTGACGCCGACGAGGGCGCACGCGTCGGCCACCATCCGCGCGGTGGTGGCCGGGTCGGTCATCAACAGTGGCGCGGTGCCGACGGTGATGCCGTCGACCACCGCGGTGTCGACGGCATCACCGTCGGCGATCAGCCAGCCGTCGAGGATGCCGTTCCCGCTGCGCGGACCATAGTGTGCCGCGATGGCCTCCGCCGATGTGGCCACCCCGATCGCGGTCAGGCATTCGTCGGCCATGCCGCGCAGGGGCTTGTTGTCGATCACCGGCGACACACCGACGACCGGTGCCGCGGTGGTCCGCAGCGCGCCGCGGATCCCGGGGACTGCCAGGATCGCGCCGACGCTGACGACCGGGTTGCTCGGTGCCAGCAGCACGATGTCGGCCTCCGCGATCGCTTCGAGTACTCCGGGCGCCGCAGTGGCCCGGTCGGCCCCGATCTGCACGAAACCGTGCGCCGGTATCTGCGCGCGATGGCGCACCCACCATTCCTCGAAGTGGATGGCGACGTATTCATCTTGCGACCCACCGGGTTTGGCGATCTTGACATGGGTTTCGCAGCGATTGTCGGTGGCCGGCAGCAGCCGCACGCCGGGTTGCCAGCGTCGGCACAGCGCGGCCGTGACGTCCGAGAGCCGATAGCCGGCGTCGAGCATCTGGGTGCGGATCAGGTGTGTCGCCAGGTCTCGATCACCGAGTCCGAACCAGTCGGGATCGGCTCCGTAGGCGGCCAGTTCCTCCTTGGCGTTCCAGGTTTCGTCCGAGCGGCCCCAACCGCGGCCGGAGTCGATGCCGCCGCCGAGGGTGTACATGCAGGTATCGAGGTCGGGACAGATCCGCATGCCGTGCATCCGCACGTCGTCGCCCACATTGACGATGGCAGTGATGTCATGGTTGCCCGGCGCATCCACCGGATCGCCCGACTCGCTCAGTGGCGGAGGGAACGGTGTGGGGCCCAGAAGCGCACGCACTCCGAGCAGGAATCTGGCGCCGCCGACACCGCCGGCGAGCACGGTCACTTTCACCGCAACGAGTATAGAGGGGCGGTGGGGAAGGGGCGGATCGATATGGACGGATCTTCGGTTTTGACTTGACCGGACCGCTGAGAGGCGTGTCTAATCACACCAGTGTCATTTGCGATTTGCGATCAATAATCCGGTCGAGAGTCCTTGGATGCCACCAGTTTCGACCAGATGTTCGATTTCTGCCGACGTGAAGTACTTATTCGGGGTGAGTGATGACACGAAGGATAGTTCAGATGAGTTCGGCCGGTGGCCGAACGCGGCCGACGCCGGTTCCCGGCGGCCGGATCGGCGATGTTCGTCGCCATGTTGAGGTTTTGAGTTCTGAGAGCAATCGGCCCGTCCCCGGCGGCGAATTTCACGAGGGAGGAGCTCCGAGATGACTTCTGACCACTCGATCGAGAATCCGCGTGAAGACCTTGAGGCCCGGGTGTCGGGTATCGAACAGGTGAGCGGTAATGCAAGCGATGGTGAGCGCGACGGAGTAGGTTCACGTCATTTGTCGTTGGTGGCCAACGACTTTGACAGCATGTTCGACGCGGTCGAGCACCAGTGGCAGGACGACGCGCTGTGTGCGCAGACCGACCCCGAGGCATTCTTCCCGGAAAAGGGAGGATCGACCCGCGAGGCCAAGCGGATCTGCCACGGGTGTGAGGTACAGGCAGAGTGCCTTGAGTACGCATTGGGCAACGACGAGCGGTTCGGTATCTGGGGCGGGCTGTCCGAAAGGGAGCGCCGCCGGATCAAACGCGGTATCGTCTGACACTTTCCCAACGGACTGCCGCCGGAGCGACCACATCGCTCCGGCGGCAGTCTGTTTCGGGTAGCAGTCTGTTTCGGGCCGCACCCTGTTTCAGCGGCGGTCTGTTTCCGGCGCTCGACACACCCTCAGCCGGGTCCGTTGTCGATGGTGTCCTCATCGACGCCGAGGTGTGTGGCCACCTGCTGGACCAAGACCTCGTGGATGAGTTCGAGCAGGTCTGCGCCGCGCTTGGCGCGCATCTCCAAGGGTCGGCGGAAGAGGATGATCTGGGCACGGGTAGGTCGGCCGTGGACGTCGATTCCCGCGGGGATGAGCCTGGCCAGCGGCACCGCGCCGTCGGCGGTGACCTCGTCGGGCCACTGCACCGAATCGGGATCGGTCGGCAGCATCCGGGGGATCTCGTCGACCGCGATATCGAGGTCGGCGATGCGGTCGTGCCAACGCTGATCGATGTCGGCGAACGCCTCGAGCGCGTTGCGGTCGAAGTCGTCGGACCGGCTGGTGTGCGCGGGCACCGTCTGGGGCAACAGTGGTGCCCGCAGGCCGCGACCGCGACGGTCTCGTCCCGCACGGGAGATTCCCCGCCGGGTACTGTCGCCTGCCGGCTGGTTCCGGCGCCGCGGATCGGTGCGCATGGCGTGAGTGTAGTGCGCGCAGGAGCAGTGACGGGTACCGGCGCGGTATCCATGTTCGGATCCGGCGTGCGCGTTGGCGCGTGTCAGAGGTATCGATAAGGGCCTCGGCACGATAATCTCGTGGGGTGAAACTTCCACGACAGTGCTGCAGGCCCGGTTGCTCGCGGCCTGCCGTGGCGACATTGACGTTCGTGTACGCCGAGTCGACCGCGGTGGTGGGCCCGTTGGCGACCACGGACGAACCGCATTCGTGGGACCTGTGTGAAGACCACGCACTGCGGATCACCGTGCCCCGCGGGTGGGAGATGTTGCGCAGCGAACGGGGCTTCTCCGCGCCCGTCGCCGAGGACTACGAACTGACGGCCCTGGCCGAAGCAGTACGCGAAGTGGGCGGTAGATCGGGTGTCGCCGCAGAACGGATGGCCGGTTTCGACGGCCTCGACGAGGCGAGGACGAACAGGCATCGGCGCGCGGGCTTCTCGCCGAGACTGCCGGGGGAGAGCATCTACGACCGTCCCGCCCGCGGTGATGCCGGTGTTGTGCAGCCGTTGCCTCCGGTCAAACCACGGCCGGGCCGCAGGGGCCACCTTCGCGTGTTGCCCGACCCCGTCGACTGAACACTCAGGCGACGACCTGAGTCGATGCCGGACTTCTCCGCACCGGGACACTAGTGTGGTGGTCATGCGCACCGGTATGCCGGATCTCGATGATGTCGAAGGGCTGGTGGCTCTCGACGTCGATGGGCTGCTGCAGTCGGTGGCCAGGGCAGGTGCGCAGGTGCGTGCCGTCGCCGAGGCTGTGCGCGAGGGTGCGCTCGATCCGTTGTCCCCCTTACGGCCACGCGGCGTGGTGATCGTTTCGGGGGGCAGCCTCGTCGCGGCCGCTGCGTCCGAGTTCACGGTCGCGATGCTCGCCGCACACACCGACGTGCCGCTCGTGTGCGTGCCGTCGTTGCCCGGGTGGGTGGGCCCACTCGACGTGGTGGTCGTCCTCGGCGACGACGCGGGCGATCCGGCCCTTGCCGATGCGGCGGCCCGCGCCACCCGACGGCGTGCCGAGGTCGTCGTCGGGGCGCCGCTGGAAGGTCCACTGCGTGACGCGCTGGGCGGAGCCGGCATCGATCTGTCGCCGCGGGTGCATGTTGATCGGCGGTTCGGGTTCACGGGATTCGTCGCGGTCATTGTGGCCGTGGTGACGGGTCTGTCCTCGGTCAGATTCACCGGCGAGGTTCCCGGTCTCGATGCCGTGGCCAATGCGCTCGACGCCGAGGCCGCGGCCAACCACGTGTCGCGGGAGTCGTTTCGCAACCAGGCCAAGCTGCTGGCGTCGCGGATGGCGGACACCTCGATGGTGGTGTGTGGCGACACTCCCGGTAGCGTCGCGACCGCCGCACAGGCGGCGACGACGATGCTGGCGATCGCCGGCGTCGCGTGCGCGGCCACCGACGTCGCCGGAGCCTCGGTCGCGGTGCGTGATCGCGCGGGTTCCGGCCCGGCGGACTCGCTGTTCCACGATCCGTTCATTGACGGTCCGGCACCGGCTGCCTTGACCGTTCTCGTGCTGGGGGTGCCGCGCCGTGAGTGGCAACTGCGTCACCGGACGGGCACCCTGGGTGAGGCGGTGCTGGTCGTCGGATCCGTGAAAGGAGAATCGGAGCAGGCGGCTGCACCGGGTTCGCCTATGGATACCCGTGGTGATCTGCCCGCCGATCTCGAACCGCTGCTGTCGGCGTTGTTGCGCGTGGATATGGCCGCTGTGTACCTGCGGCTGATCAGGGGGAGCTGAATGGAACGACTCGAAGGGGTGGTCCGCCCTTATGCGTGGGGGTCGCGGACGGCCCTCGCATCGCTGCGCGGACAGCAGGTTCCGTCTGCCCATCCGGAGGCCGAGCTGTGGTTCGGTGCCCATCCGGCGGCGCCCGCACGGTGCGTGCGGTCCGGCGACCAGGGCATGCCGGGTACGGACCTGCTCTCGGTGATCCGGTCCGATCCGGTGCACGAGCTCGGCGCCGGATCGATGGGCCGGTTCGGCGAACGGCTACCGTTTCTGCTCAAGATCCTCGCGGCGGAGGAGCCGTTGTCGCTGCAGGCCCACCCGAGCCTTGTCCAGGCACAGGAGGGTTTCGCTCGGGAGAATGCCCGCGGGCTCGCGATCGACGCACCCGAGCGCAACTACCGCGATCCCTGGCACAAACCCGAGCTCGTCGTCGCAGTGACGGAGTTCGACGCGCTCGCCGGTTTCCGGCCACCGGCCCGGACAGTCGAGTTGTTACGTGAACTGCAGGTGCCCGCGCTCGACCCCTATCTGGGGCTGCTCGCCGGTCAGGCCGACTGCGACGGGCTGCGCGCGGTCTTCACCACCTGGCTCACACTTCCCGAGAACGCGATCATGGCGCTGGTGCCGCAGGTCCTCGAAGGCGCTGTCGCGGTGCTGGAGTCGCGTAACACGGAGTTCACCGGTGAGCTGCGGACCCTGCTCGAACTCGGTGAGATGTATCCTGGAGATCCGGGGGTGCTGGCGTCGTTGCTGCTCAACCGGGTGCGGCTGCGTCCGGGCGAAGGGCTGTACCTGCCCGCCGGAAATCTGCACGCGTATCTGCACGGTACCGGTGTCGAGATCATGGCCAATTCCGACAACGTGTTGCGGGGTGGGCTGACCCCCAAGCACATCGACGTGCCCGAGTTGTTGCGCGTACTCGACTTCACTCCGGTGCCGGTGGCCGAACTGCGTCCCACCGTGCGCACCCTGGGCGCCGAACGCATCTATCTCACACCGGCAGCCGAGTTCCGCCTGTCGCAGGTCGAACTGGACGGGACGGGACTGCGGCGCTCGCAATCGATTTCGTTCGACATGCCCGGGCCGCAGATGCTTGCGGTACTCGGCGGCACCATCGAGGTGCGCACGGCCGCAGGCGATTCGGCGACGGTTCCGGCGGGTTCGGCGCTATGGCTGGCCGCAGGCGATCCCGATGTCGTCGTTCGCGCCGCGTCATCGAGGGCGACGTTCTGCCGGGTGCTCGTACCGGTCAGTCAGCGCGCCGGGGCGGTGGAGGGACAGGTGCCGGCGGCACCGGCGTAGGGTACGCGTTAGCCAGAGGTGCCGCGTGGACCGGTGCAAGATGTGCACCCTGCGCTGTCCGGGGCGGTTCCGCCGAGCCACGGCGGCCGTTGATGATCGCCCATTCATCGTCGACGGCCACAATGGAGACCACGGTTCTGCCGGTGTGGGTGTCGACGCTGAAGGTGTGTGGGTTGCGCCGATCCTGCCTGATGAACACCGTCGTGGCCGGTGCGTTGCCGGGTCTGGCCGATTCGTCGGCCAACTCGCACAGCTGGAAGATCGTGACCCCGGGTGAGTCCGGAGGTGGAACGGGTCCGTCGTAGACCTCCACCCGCGCCGGCAGTACGGGGAGGTTGTTTGCCGGTGCCAGACTGAGCCGGTCGGGACGATCGACGGCAGTCTGCATGGGCCGCCAGCGGTGGGGATCGTCGGTGTGAACGACGACCTGCGCGCCGGTGGCGATGGCGCGCAACACGATCTGCGCGGCCAGCGGCCGGCGTGCGTCGATGACCACCCGGGACACGCCGGGACCGGCGAGCGTGAGCGCAACCGGCCTGCCTTGCGGGTCGGCACCGAGGAGCTGACCTGATCCGCTGCACGGCAAGGCTATTCGCTGGATCAATTGTCGGGCGGCCGCACCGAGCACCGGTGCGACGTGACGCCACGCGGTGTGCGAACGCGGGTGGGGCAGGCCGGTCAGCAGCGCTTCGGCCTGATGGCCGCACAACGCATGTGTGTCGGCCGGCCCGTCGTCGCGGTCGTCGGTGCCGCGATCGGTGTCGATGATCCGGGTGATCACCCGTACGCAGGGTGCCGACGCCGTGCCGGTCAGGCCGATGACGGTCGTCGTGGCGGCGGTCGGCCGTGCCCACGTATCCGACTGCAGCACAGTGTGATCGGCTGCACGGTGATGGGTAGGGGCGGGATTGGCAGCGGCGGGATGGACGGCGGCGTCGATGGAGGAGTAGCGCTGTGCCGCGCCGCCCTGGTCCAGTGGCACCGTCCGGCACCACAGTGGGCCCGAATACGCGTGACCCCAGGACTGGCTCACTTCGGCGGAGGCGAGGCCGCCGGTGAGTTCGCGCAATACCGCGGGGATCTCCGCGGCGGAGAGGATATCGGCGGCAAGGCCTCGTTCGGTGACGCGGGCCGCGACCCGCCTGGTGGCCACGGCCACGGTGCGTGCGGTGCCCTCGGTGTTGCCGCCGCGGCGCGTGATCGCTTCGGGGCAGTTCCGCGGATCGAGCCGGACGATCACGAAGGTACTGGTGCGTGGTGTCGACCTGATGGGTCCCAAAGTTCTTGCGTACGAATGTGACACAGGGCCGGATGCACCGGCGGCCGCGGTGTGGACGACGACGTCGATCGAGTGCAGGGCGATGTCGAACTGGGCCAGGCAGTCGGCCAGTGGCGCGAGTGCCAGCGGCGGTTCGGTGCCGGGCCCGCGGTCGCGTCCTGTCCGGTCGAGGTAACGCACAGCGGGGGATGCGGGCCGTACTCGGATCACGGTCACCAGAACGTCCGGCGATACGGATACACCGATGCCCTCCACTGTACGGGCCTGTGCGTCGCCGGCGACCAGCGTGTCCGTCAGGGGCCCTCCCGTGGCCGGGATATCGGCGAACTCGACGGGAATGCCGACGGATACGCGAGAACCGTTGATGTGGAACAGGATTCGCGTCCAGAACGATCGGGCTTCGCGGATCTGTGTGCAACACCACCAGCCGGCGATGACGATCGCCGCGACGACGCCGGTCACCGCCGCCGGTGCGGCGGACGAGAGACCCCAGACGGCCAATACCACCCCGGCGGCGATCTGAACCACGATCATGTATCCGATCGCGGTGTGTGAATCTTGTTGTGGCAGTGCTCGGTACGTTCTCACGCAACCCCCCTTCGGCGCGGAGGCGGCAGGTGACGAGGTTCGTGCTGTGCATGATGGTCTCGCCCGGCCGCCATCGCTCCGATACGCTACTACGGCGCCCGCCGGCGGCAAAGGGGCCCCGGCCGGTATCTGTGGATGCCGGACCGGTATCCGGCGGGGCGCGGGGGTTCCGACTGTGGGGGGAGGACGTATTGGCGAGGCAACTGACCACGCGTGCGCAGGTCAACGGGTACCGGTTCATGATCCGCAGGCTCGAGCACGCACTGGTTCGACGCGACGTGCGGATGATCGACGACCCGATGCGATCGCAGATCAACGCGCTGGCGGTCGGCGCGGTCCTGGCCGTGGTGATCCTGGCCGGTTGCGCCATCTGGGGGATGATCCGCCCCCAGGGGGCCGTCGGAGATTCGGTGATCGTCGTCGGAAAAGGCAGCGGCGCAATGTATGTGGTCGTATCCGATCGATTGCACCCGGTGCTGAACCTGGCGTCGGCGCGGCTCATCACCGGAAAGGCCGATACGCCCCGGTCGGTGGCCGACAAGAAGCTGAGCGGCTATCCGCGGGGACCGCTGCTCGGGATCCCCGGGGCACCGTCGGCCCTACCCGGTCCGGCGAGTGGCGCACGCGCATGGACGGTATGCGACGAGGCGGGGCCGTCGAGCGGCGGTACCGGCGGTGTGCGGCTGAGCGTGATCGCGGCACCGCCGGTTCGGGAGGGGCCGGCCGCACCCGCGTCGCGGCGTTCGGCGCTGCTGATCTCGCACGCGGACAAGACTTTTCTCGTCTACCGGCCCGACGGCGACGAGACGGCGGTCCGCGCCGAGGTGGACCTCGAATCCGTCGAGGTCCGGTCGGTACTGCGATTGGACGGGGTCGCGCCGCGGCCGGTCAGCGCCGGTCTGCTCGCGCTCATTCCGGAGGTACCGCCCATCGCCCTGCCACAGATTGCGGGCAAAGGCCGCAAAGGTGTGCTCACCGGGCCGGGCATCGCCGTGGGGTCGGTCGTGCGCTCGGTCGCCGTCGATGACACCAGCACCTATTACGTCGTCCTCGCCGATGCGGTGCAGAAGGTGGGACGTGTGGCCGCGGAGATCCTGCGGACCGCGGACGCGCGCGGATCGGGGGCGGTCGCGACGGTGCCGCCCGCCCGGATCGCCGCGCTGCCCACCACATCCGAACTCGCCGTCGGCGACTTTCCGTCGGAGGTTCCGGATGTGGCCCCGGTGGACACCCATCCCGTCGCCTGCCAGTCGTGGTTGCCCGCAAACGACCGGACGCCGGCCCGGATGACATTACTAATCGGTACGTCCGTACCGATTCCCGACGGCGCGTCGCCGGTCCCGGTGGCGGGCGCCGACGGCGGCGGACCGTCCGTCGACAGTGTCTACGTCCGGCCCGGCAGCGGTGAACCCGTGATCGTCACCGGTGCCGAATCACGCAGCACCCGAGCACAATCGCGCTTCTACGTCAGCGACTCAGGAGTCCGGTACGGCATCGCGGAGCCGCAGTCCGCCGCAGTGCTCGGGTTGTCGGCCGAACCTGCGCCGGTGCCGTGGCCGATCGTCTCACTGTTGCCGCCCGGCCCCACCCTCAGCAGGACCGCCGCACTGGTGGCACACGACGGTGTCGGTCAGGGCTGAGCGTGCCCTGACCGAAGGCATCAGGTGAGTGGGTCTGAAGGTGGGGTCGTGATGTGCGAACCCTCGACGAGGAACCGGACCATCGTCTCCCACTGCCCGTAGATGGTGTCCGTGTCGAGGCCGGCGACATTGCGTAGATGGGCCACCGCCGCCGCGTTGAGTGGCGTCTGAATGGCGACCGACAGCACGTCGACGCGTGGCCCGAGACCGAGTAGTCCGAGCAGAAAGCCGACGTGCGTCGTCGACGCGGCCCACGCCGGATGGCTCAGGAACCGTCCGCCCGCGCTGTCGGCCTCCAGGAGGATGTCGAGGTGGGTGACCGTCATGTCGAGCCGGGCGCGGCCGTAGGCGGTGAGCCGCTCGAGCGGCGGCGCTCCGGGCCCCAACGGCGGTGGTCCGGCCAGAAAGCCCTGCTGCAGTTCGGTTTCCGAGTGGTTGAGCAGGGCGATCATCAGGCCGGTACGGCTGCCGAATCGCCGGAACACGGTGCCTTTGCCGACGCCGGCCTCGTGGGCGACGGCCTCCATCGTGAGTGAGGACACGGGCCGGGTCTTTATCAGCCGCTGCGCCGCGGCCAGTAGGAGTCTTCTGTTACGGGCGGCGTCGGAACGCTCGGGTTCGGCGGCGAGCAGGTCCGCGGCGAGTAGGTCGGCCGGCCGCCGGGACAGCGCGAGTGTGGACGTGTGGACCGGGAGGACGCGGGCTGTGTCGGGGCCACTGTGGTCGGCGTGCTTCGGTCCGGGACCGTCCGGTACCGGATTGTCCGCTTCCGCCTCGTGTGACACGCCCCTGAGCCTAACCCGTCCGCCATCCGGGAATATAACGGACCTCGGTCCGGTTGGTCGATGTCGAGTAGATGACGTAGTTCGGGAAGGAACCATCATGTCGCAGGATACGAACGGAACCGATTCGGTACAGGCAGCCCCGGCACAGGGGGCCCGGGTCGTCGCACTCGTGGGCAGCCTCCGCGAGGCATCGGTCAACCGGCAACTCGCGCACGTCGCCGCCGACAACGCGCCCGAAGGGGTCGAGGTGAGCGTCATCGAGGACCTCGGTGCGCTCCCGTTCTACAACGAGGACACCGATCCGTCGGTCAACCCGGCCGCGGGCGAGGTCGACGCCAAGGTCGCCGGGCTGCGGACCGCCGTCGCCGACGCCGATGCAGTCCTGATCGTGACCCCCGAGCACAACGGCAGCATCCCGGCCGCGCTGAAGAACGCGATCGACTGGTTGTCGCGGCCGTACGGAACCGGCGCCATCAAGGGCAAGCCGGTCGGCGTGATCGGTGCGGCACTCGGTCAGTACGCCGGCACCTGGTCGCGCACCGAGACCCGCAAGTCTGTCGGTATCGCCGGCGGTCAGGTCATTGAAGAGGTCGAGGTCGGCATCAATTCGTCCAAGCTCGGAGAGCAGGGCGTGTCGGCGCCCGAGGTCGTCGAACAGGTCGTCGGCGCCGTGAGCCGGCTCGCCGGCGAGGTGGCCGCCGTCGCCTAAGGCCGCCTCGGGCACGCCTGCGGGGGCTTCCTCTGCCATGGCCGCTTCCGGCCGTCGTGATCGACGGTGGGAGGCGGTCATCGCCGTCCGTGCGGTCGCGGCAGGCGCTCGGCGACACTCCCGATGACCTGGGAGTTTGGGCTTTCCTACCGCTTCTACCTGCGACTTTCACCGGTGTGATTCCCAAGGTCTAGTGGTCTGGGCAAACGCCACCCACTAGGTGTAGTGTTTGTGAAACCGGCGGGGCGGAATGACAAGCGGTCCGGGATCGCGAATCACACGCAAGAGGTTTCGACGTCGCACCAGACTTTCGAGTCGTGCGGACCGTGAGCATCACGCTGGGGAGGGTACTTTGCGGGGGCTGCCTCGCAGCACCCTCCGAGACAGCAGAGCAGTCAGATCACGAGGGAGATTCGATGGCAATCACCGTCTACACCAAGCCGGCCTGCGTTCAGTGCAACGCGACCTACAAGGCCCTCGACAAGGCGGGCCTGTCGTACGAGATCGTCGACATCAGCAAGGATGACGCCGCCCGCGACTACGTCATGGCGCTCGGCTACCTGCAGGCACCCGTCGTCGTATCCGGTGACGAGCACTGGTCGGGATTCCGTCCCGATCGCATCAAGGCACTCGCCGCCAACGCCGCCTGATACGGCCGGTGCCGGCAGTGGCCGGTGGGAATGCGATGGGGAAGTCGAATTCTCGCGCCTCTGCTCGTCAGGACGTATCGGTCAGGATTGTCGGGACCTGTCGGTCGTCCCCGGCCTGCCATGACCTCGGTGAGGTCACGGTGGTCGGGTGCCGGCCGGCGGGTCCGTCGGCCCGGCAGCTATTCCAGTCCGGGAATACTGCTCGTCAGATGGAAGGTGCAGCGATGCCCAGCCATGAGGTGCCGCTCGTCGTGTACTTCTCGTCGGTGTCGGAGAACACTCATCGTTTCGTCACCAAGCTCGGCGTGCGTGCCGTCCGGATTCCGGTCAACGACCGGCAGACGACGATCTCCGTCGATGAGCCGTACGTGCTGATCTGTCCCACCTACGGTGGCGGCAAGGTGTCCTCGACGACCGGCGGCGGCTACGTACCCAAACAGGTGATCCGCTTCCTCAACGACGAGCACAACCGCTCGCTGATCAGGGGAGTGATCGCCGCCGGCAACACCAACTTCGGTGAGGAGTTCTGTTTCGCCGGTGACGTGATCTCGCGCAAATGCGGTGTACCGTACCTGTATCGATTCGAACTGATGGGCACCGCCGACGACGTCGTGCGCGTGCGCGCGGGACTCGCCGAGTTTGCTGCCCGCCTCGATGCCCGGCATGCGCGGGCGTAACCTGTTTTCCTTGTCTCCCAGCCTGATTCCATCCCCCAGAGTTTCCCCCAGAGTTTCCGTCGTGCTACCAGGAGTATTTCGTGTCGCCAACCGCATCCACTGAGACCATCGCGTCGGCAAGCCAGTCCGGTGTGCACGCCGGACCGTCCGGGCATGAGCCGGGTGAACTCGACTACCATGCCCTCAACGCGATGCTCAACCTGTACGACAGGGACGGCAAGATCCAGTTCGACCGCGATCGCGAGGCGGCGCGGCAGTATTTCCTGCAGCACGTCAACCAGAACACGGTGTTCTTCCACGATCTCGATGAGAAGCTCGAATACCTGGTGGAGGAGAACTACTACGAACCCGAGGTGCTCGAGCAGTACGACAGGGAGTTCGTCAAGGACCTGTTCAAGCAGGCCTACGCCAAGAAGTTTCGCTTCCCCACATTCCTCGGCGCGTTCAAGTACTACACCAGCTACACCCTCAAGACCTTCGACGGCAAGCGCTACCTGGAGCGTTTCGAGGACCGGGTCTGCATGGTGGCGATGACCCTCGCCGCCGGAGACACCGCACTGGCGCGCAACCTCGTCGACGAGATCATCGAGGGCCGGTTCCAGCCGGCTACCCCCACCTTCCTCAATTCGGGCAAGAAACAACGCGGTGAGCCAGTGAGCTGTTTCCCGGCGGGTACACCAATAGATACTGCCGATGGACAGCGGGCGATCGAGTCGCTGAAGCCGGGGGATCTGGTTCTCTCGCACGATGGTACGTACGCCGAAGTAGAACAGCTGATCGAGAACGACAATGATCAGCAGTTGATCTCAATCTCCCACTTCGGGCATAAAGAGCCCATTCGGTGTACCCCCGAGCATCCGATTCTTGTGTGGACAACCAGAGACGTGGACACCCTGATCGAAGGCGACGGTGCCGATCCGTTCAACGGATTCGTGTGGCTGGCGGCGAAAGATATTCACCACTCGGACTTTATTGTCACTACCGCGCCATCCGAAGCGCGGGCACGGCGTTCCTACGACCTGATGGAGTATGTCGGAGCGGGAGTCTACGAAGAGGTTGACGGGCTCATCTGCAAGGTCAATCAGGATAAGAAGCACCGCAACAAGCAACGGCACAGCCAGCGATTCATCTCGGTCAACCGGCATGTAGAAGAATCGTATGACTTGGGGCTGATCCTGGGGTGGTACATCGCGGAGGGGCATGTCTCCAAGCGATCCACCGAGCGCACAGTGGCGGACGGTGTGCACTTCACCCTCGGAGCTCACGAGACCTCATATCATGAGGAGTTGTCATCGGCATTCAAGCGAGTATTTGCCACTGAACTGTCAGTTCATAGCAACAGCAGCGACCACTCGGTGCGTATGGTCTCGAACAGCAAGGTCGTCGCCGAACTGCTGTTGTCGCTGGCGGGTACCGGGTACAGCACAAAGCGACTGGCTCACAGCGTTCTCACCGCGGATGAACAGTTCCAGCGTGGGGTCTTGATGGGCTTGTTCCGTGGCGATGGGTGCTCAACTGTCGGCGGGATGGTTCTGGACCTGGTCAATCCCGTCCTCGTCGACCAAGTTCAGTTGATGCTTCGACGTCTCGGTGTGATGTCGATTGTGCGCAGGTACACGAATCAGGCGGGGAATCTGACGGGCCATGTCGTGGTTCCGGGACTTCCCGGTGTCAATGAAGAGTTCATTTTCGACATCGGCAAGAATTTGCAGAACTACGTCGGCCGAAAGGGAACGCTGCGGACAACCTACCAAACCGTCCACGGACGGCAGGTGTACGGTATTCGCGAGCTCGTTCAGATCGACGAGACTCCGGATAAAGTCTATAATCTGCACGTCAAGGGTACGCATACGTACTCAATCCGAGGGACAGTCGTTCACAATTGTTTCCTGCTTCGCATCGAAGACAATATGGAATCCATTGGACGGTCGATTAATTCGGCTCTCCAATTGTCCAAGCGGGGCGGCGGTGTGGCGCTGCTGCTGAGTAATGTCCGCGAGCACGGCGCGCCGATCAAGAAGATCGAGAACCAGTCGTCGGGTGTCATCCCGATCATGAAACTGCTGGAGGATTCGTTCTCCTACGCCAATCAGCTCGGTGCCCGGCAGGGTGCGGGTGCGGTGTACCTGCACGCCCACCATCCGGACATCTACCGCTTCCTGGACACCAAGCGGGAGAACGCGGACGAGAAGATCCGCATCAAGACACTGTCGCTGGGGGTGGTGATCCCCGATATCACGTTCCAGTTGGCCAAGGCCAACGACGACATGTACCTGTTCAGCCCGTACGACGTCGAGCGCGTTTACGGAGTGCCGTTCGCGGACGTGAACGTGACCGACAAGTACCACGAGATGG
>NZ_JAGQTN010000167.1 GCF_020438995.1 Gordonia sp. (in: high G+C Gram-positive bacteria) | reverse complement strand
TGTACTTCGTCGACTACTCGCAGGAATCGGGCTGCTCCGCACTCGACCTGTCCGATCTGCAGGAGATCGATCGTAATACGTTGCGCAGCAATGCGATTCGCAACAAGACCCTCGATGAGGCCGAGGCCGCCGTAGGCGACCTGAGCTTCCTGCCGATGTGCACACCGCCACCGGGGTCAACCACCCGCACTCCCGCACCCCGTACCCCGGGCAGGCCTGAACCCTCGCGACCGCCGTCCCCCGCGCCGGCCACGGGTGCCCCGACCACCGGCGCGCCACGCACCGACCTGCCCGACTCGACCGCGGCCTCCGCATCGGTGCCCGAACAAACCGACGACAACGGCAACAAGGTCTGCCGGGGGACCGTCTGATGTCGACACCCGCACCCCAGCACGCACCGCCCGGCAACCCGGCCAAACGCACCGGTCGCAACACCGAGTTGGTGCTGCTCGGGTTCGCGCTGGGGCTCGTCACCGTGGCCCTGGTGATCGTGCAGACCGCCCAGGAACAGAAGATCACCGCCGACCTCGCCAAGTACGTGGCGGCATACGCCGTGCTGTTCGCCGGCGCACACCTGGTGGTCCGCCGGCTCGCCCCCTACGCCGACCCGCTGATCCTGCCGATCGTCGCCGTCCTCAACGGACTGGGCCTGGTCATGATCCATCGCCTCGACCTGGGATCGGGCCACACCGGCGAGACCGTCAACGCCACCGAATCCACCCACAACGCCGACCAGCAACTGCTGTGGGCGGTGCTCGGTCTGATCGCTTTCACGGTGATCCTGTTCTTCGTGCGCGACCACCGCACGCTCTCGCGGTATGCCTACATCATGGGCGTGTGCAGCCTCGCACTGCTCGCGGCGCCGGCGATGCTGTCGTTCCTGCCCGGCATCAACACCTCGGTCAACGGTTCCAAGAACTGGATCGTCACGCCGGTGTTCAGCATCCAACCGAGCGAGTTCGCCAAGATCCTGATGATCATCTTCACCGCGTCGTTCCTGGTGTCCAAACGCGACCTGTTCACCACGGCCGGCAAACACTTCCTCGGCATGGACTTCCCGCGGCCCCGCGATCTCGGCCCGCTGCTGGCCGCCTGGGGCCTGTCACTCGGCGTGCTCGTCTACTCCACCGACCTCGGATCGTCGCTGCTGATCTTCGCGACGATGCTCGCGATGCTCTACGTCGCCACCGAACGCGTGAGCTGGGTGGTCCTGGGCGTCACCCTGTTCATCCTGGGTGCCCTCGTGGCCTACCAGCTGTTCTCCCATCTGCAACTGCGGGTGTCGATCTGGCGTGACCCGTTCGCCGACTTCGCCGGCGACGGCTACCAGCTCGCCCAATCACTATTCGGCCTGGCCACCGGCGGATTGTTCGGCACCGGACTCGGCTCGGGACGGCCCAACATCGTGCCGTTCGCCAACACCGACTTCATCGTCGCCTCGTTCGGTGAGGAACTCGGCCTGGTGGGTCTGGCCGCGATTCTGATGCTGTTCATGATCCTGATCGCGCGCGGGCTGCTCACCGGCATCGCCGTCCGCGACAGCTTCGGCAAGCTGCTGGCCGCCGGACTGTCGTTCACCATCGCGGTGCAGATCTTCGTGGTGGTGGGCGGCGTCACCAAACTGATCCCGCTGACCGGCCTGACCATGCCGTTCATGTCGTACGGCGGATCTTCTCTGCTGGCCAACTACATCCTGATCGCGATCCTGCTGCGCATCTCCAACGCCGCCCGCGAACCGGACACCGCCAAACCCAAAGCCGCGCCGAAGCCCGTCGAATCGCTGCAGACCCAGGTGGTCCGCAAGGCATGAACACACCGATCCGCCGCGTGTCGATGGCTGTGATCATCATGATCGTCGCCCTGCTCGCCAACTCCACCTACGTCCAGGTCTTCAGAGCCGATTCGTTGCGCGCCGACCCACGCAACAACCGGGTTCTGCTCGACGAGTACGCCCGCCAGCGCGGCGCGATCACCGCCGGTGGCAGCGTCATCGCGACCTCGACACCGATCAACGGCCGGCTGAAATTCCTGCGCACCTACCCGGGTGGCTCGGCGTCGGCGTTCGCACCGGTCACCGGTTTCTATTCGTTCCAGTACGGCAGCACCAGCCTCGAGCAGTACGAGAACTCGATCCTCAACGGCAACGACGACCGACTGTTCGGCCAGCGTTTCCTCGACATGTTCTCCGGCCGCGACCCCCGCGGCGGCAACGTCGTGACCACCATCGACCCGAAGATGCAGAAGGCCGCCTACAACGGCATGCTCAACGGCTGCTCCGGCGGGTGCCGCGGCGCCGTGGTGGCACTCGAACCCAACACCGGCAAGATCCTCGCACTGGTGTCGACGCCCAGCTACGACCCGAACAAGCTGGCCAGCCACGACCAGGACGTGCGTGAGGGCGCCTGGGCGCGGTGGAACGCCGCCGACTCGGTGACCAACCCGATGCTGAACCGGGCAGTCAATCAGCTCTACCCACCCGGGTCGACATTCAAGGTGATCACCACCGCCGCCGCACTGCGCCAGGGCATCGGACCCGACGTCCGCCTGACCGCCGCATCACACATCACGCTGCCCGACACCGCGACATCGCTGTCGAACTACGGCGGCCAGACCTGCCCGGACTCCTCCGGCGGGACAGTGTCGCTCACCCAGGCCTTCCAGTACTCGTGCAACACGGCGTTCGTACAGCTGACCACGGAGAAGATGGAGGATCCGACGTCCTCCTTCACCGACACCGCCACCCGATTCGGACTCAACGAACGGCCCAGCGACATCCCGCTCACCGTCGCCACGTCGACGACCGGCGATATCCCCGACCTCGCCGCACTCGGCCAGTCGTCCATCGGGCAGCGCGACGTGCGGGTGACCCCACTGGAGAACGCCATGGTGGCCGCGACCGTCGCCAACGGCGGTGTCCGGATGCAGCCGTACCTCGTCGACAAGCTTCAGTCCGCCGACCTGCGGACCCTGCACACGACGCAGCCGTCGACGATCAATTCGCCCATCGACGCCGATCAGGCCGAAACACTGACGCAACTGATGATCGCTTCCGAACGCAACACGGCCGGTGCCGGCGGCGCGGTGTCGATCGCGTCGAAGACCGGAACCGCCGAACACTCCGACGAGCAGGGCACCGCAGAAACGCCGTACAGCTGGTACATCGCGTTCGGGCCGTCGTCGAACGCGAAGGTGGCCGTCGCGGTGATCGTGGAAAATGGCGACCTGGGGGCGGCGTCGACCGGTGGCGCCATCGCGGGGCCGATCGGGCGCGCCGTGATCAACGCACGGCTGGGAGGTGCAGGCGGATGACCCTATCGAATGGAACCACCATCGCCGACCGCTATCGGCTGATGCGGCTGATCGCCACGGGCGGTATGGGACAGGTGTGGGAAGCGCTCGACACCCGGCTCAATCGTCGGGTCGCCGTCAAGGTGCTCAAGGCCGAGTACACCAATGACCCCGAGTTCACTGCCCGGTTCCGCTCCGAGGCGCAGGTCACGGCCATGCTCAACAACCCGGGCATCGCCAACGTCTTCGACTACGGCGAAACCCCCGACCGCGGCACCGGCGAACCACTCGCCTACCTGGTGATGGAACTCGTCGACGGCGAACCGCTCAACTCCGTCATCTCCCGCATGGGCAGACTGTCGCTGGCCAATTCCCTGGACATGCTCGAACAGACGGGCCGGGCGCTGCAGGCAGCCCACGATCAGGGTCTGGTGCACCGCGACGTCAAACCCGGCAACATCCTGATCACCCCCACCGGGCAGGTCAAGATCACCGACTTCGGCATCGCCAAGGCCGTCGACGCCGCCCCCGTCACCCAGACCGGCATGGTGATGGGCACCGCCCAGTACATCTCGCCGGAACAGGCCACCGGCGATGAGGCGACCTCCGCCTCGGACGTGTATGCCCTCGGCGTGGTCGGTTACGAGGCGCTGACCGGACGCAGGCCGTTCCTCGGTGACGGTGCGATCACCGTCGCGATGAAGCACATCCGCGAGACACCCCCGCCGCTGCCCAGCAATCTGCCGTCCGGCGTGCGCGAACTCATCGAGATCACGATGGCCAAGGATCCGCGGCAGCGGTACGCCAACGGCGGCGAGTTCGCCGACGCCGTCGCCGCGGTACGCGCCGGCCGCAGGCCCCCCCGGCCCGGCAGCAACACGGCCACCAGCACCATCAACCCCACACCGCGGCCCACCGCGGCAACCCGGGTCATCGGCACGGGGCCGGCCACGTCGGCGCCGTATTCACCGTCGACGTCCACCTACACCGGTCCGAACTACGCCGCGCCCCGTCCGCCGCAGCGGCCGAGCACTCCCGACAACACCTGGACCACCGGGCAGAAGGTGCTGGCCGCGCTGGCCGGGATCCTGCTGCTCATCGCCCTCGGCGTGGTCGGGTTCTGGCTTGCCAACGCCGATTCGAATACGGGAGACCCGAAGACCCCGGCGTCGACGGTCACCACGACCACCGAGGACACCGCGCCCACCACGACCACCCAGGACCAAGAACCCACCGGCACCGACGACGAGCCGACCACCCAGGAGACCGAGGAGGACACCCGGCCCACGCGCACGACCACGGCCGACACCACCACGGGAACCCCCACCGGGGAAACGACCACCACCGGAGCCACCACCACGCAGGACACCGCGACCGAAGACCCCGGTAACGGGGGCACGGGCGCCGGGGACACGGGTAACGGGGACACCGACACCGCCACCGAAGACCCGGGCGACGGGGGCACGGGCGCCGGGGACACCGGTATGGGAGACGATGGAGCCGGGGACACCGTTCCCGAAGGACAGGGCAACGGCGGCGGGCTGACGATCTCGATCCCCGGCCTGCCCACATTCCCATGAGCACCTACACAACTGCGGGCGCCGCGAACCCGCCGAGTAAACTGACCAAGACGAAAAGGACGGTGGGAAGCCAATCATGACGCCGACGCCGCACCACCTGTCCGACCGGTACGAACTCGGCGAAACTCTCGGCTTCGGCGGTATGTCCGAAGTGCACTTCGCGCGCGACACCCTCCTCAACCGGGACGTGGCGGTCAAGGTCCTGCGGGCCGACCTCGCGCGCGATCCGTCGTTCTACCTGCGATTTCGCCGCGAAGCGCAGAACGCCGCCAAACTCAATCACCCGACGATCGTCCAGGTCTTCGACACCGGCGAATCCCAGACCGAGGGCGGCCCGCTGCCGTTCATCGTCATGGAATACGTCGACGGCAAGACCCTGCGCGACATCCTGCGCAGCGACGGCCCGCTCTCGCCGCGGCAGGTGATGACGTGGATGGCCGACGTGGCCGCCGCGATGGACTTCTCGCACCGCAACGGCATCGTGCACCGCGACATGAAACCCGCCAACGTGATGATCGACATCACCGGCGCGGTCAAGGTGATGGACTTCGGCATTGCCCGCGCCATGAACGACGCCACGTCGACCATGACGCAGACATCGGCCGTGATGGGTACCGCCCAGTATCTGTCGCCCGAGCAGGCACGCGGCATCAAGGTGGACCCGCGCAGCGACATCTACTCGATGGGTTGCGTACTGTTCGAACTGCTCACCGGCCAGCCACCGTTCACCGGCGATTCCCCGGTCGCCGTCGCCCACCAGCACGTGCACGAAGAGCCTCCCCGGCCGTCGGCGATCCGTCCGGATCTGCCCGCCGAACTCGACTCGGTGGTGCTCAAGGCGATGAGCAAGAACCCCGCCAATCGCTACCAGTCGGCCGCCGACCTGCGCGCCGACCTCATCAAGGTGCTCGCGGGGGGCAAACCGTCGGCGCCGATGGTTCTCAGCGAAGAGGAACGCGACCTCCTCGACACCGGTCCGCGCCGGGGACTGCGCACCAATGGACGCGGAGGCGGCGGCAACGGCGGAGGCGGCGACGAACAGATCGGGTCGACGCCCGATCGTCGGCGCCCGCTGCTGATCGGCGGCGCCATCGCCGCCGTACTCGTCCTGATCGCGGCAATCCTCGTGTTCTGGGCACCGTGGACCCCCGACGAAGTGCCGCAGGTCGCAGTGCCGGCAGTCGACGGCAAGTCCGCCGCCGAAGCCCGCACCATCCTCGAAACCAGCGGATTCAAAGTCAAACGGCTCGGTGAATCCAGCCTCGACATCGACGCGGGCAAAGTCACCCGCACCGCGCCCGGCGCCGGCATCAAGGCCGACGACGGCTCCGAAGTGACCCTGTACGTCTCGACCGGACCGCAACGGCTACCGATCCCCGACCTGCACGGCAAGACTCAGGACGAGGCAGAAAAGGCCCTGGACCTGCTCGGATTCTCCAACGTGAAGGTCGACACCGTCGACTCCACCGAGGACCTGCGCGACAAGGTCGTGCAGACGACGCCGCCCACCGGCACCGAAACACCCGTCAACGGCGCCGTCGTCATCTTCATGGGCACCGGCCCCAAGATGGTCACCATTCCCGAGATCAACGGACTCGCCGAATCGCAGGCCCGAGCCGTCCTCGAGCAGAACGGTCTGCAGATGTCGTCGACCGAAGCCGACAGCGAGTTGGTCAAGGGCAGCGTGATCAGCAGCTCGCCGAGCGCCGGAACCACCGTAGTTATCGGTACCACCGTCGAAGTGACCATCTCCCGCGGCAACCAGTACACGGTCCCCGACATCACCGGACGCACCCCCGCTCAGGCCCGTACCACGCTGTCGGCCGCCGGATACCAAGGCGGCCGGCTCGAGATCACCTACCGCAACGTGCCGCTCACCAGCCGCGACGACGGCAAGATCCTCAGCCAGTCACCGGCTGCCGGCACCCGTATCGACAAGAGCGACCAGGTGTCGGTCGTCGTGGGCCGCGCAAGTCTGTTGCCGAACTAGGGCGCCCCTAGACCGGGTAGCCTGACGGGGGTGAGCGGACGCATCCTGGTCATCGACAACTACGACAGCTTTGTGTACAACCTGGTCCAGTATCTGGGGCAGTTGTCGGTGGAGACGGTGGTCTGGCGTAACGACGAGGCGGCCCTTGGCACCGACGACGCGGCATACGAGGCCGCGATCGCCGAGTTCGACGGGGTCCTACTGAGCCCCGGTCCCGGCACCCCGCAGCGGGCCGGTGCGACGATGCCGCTGGTCGGGGTGGCCGCCCGCACCGGGAAACCGCTGCTCGGGGTCTGCCTGGGGCATCAGGCGATCGGTGCGTACTTCGGCGGGACCGTCGATCGCGCACCCGAATTGCTACACGGCAAGACCTCGCAGGTTTTCCACGAGAACACCGGCGTGCTCGCGGGACTGCCCAGTCCGTTCACCGCGACGCGCTACCACTCGCTGACCGTGGTCCCGGAGACGATTCCCGACGATCTGGTGGTCACCGGGCGCACCGACACCGGCATCGTCATGGCGATGATGCACCGGGACCTGCCGATCCACGGCGTTCAGTTCCATCCGGAGAGCGTGCTCACGCAAGGCGGGCACCGGATGCTGGCGAACTGGCTGACCCTGTGCGGTATCGACGTCCCCGAGCCGACGGTGGCCGAACTCGAGGCACAGATGGCCGCGGCCATCGGCTGAATCGGCAGCCACCCGGCCTACCGTCCTCCCGGTCTTCGCGGTATGCCGACCAGGTGGGCTACCGTAGTGAGCAAAGATCCCGGCGGGGAGAGCCCCCGCACGCCCACAGACCGCACCGGATGCCGGCACCGCACCCATGAGCGCGTCGGGGCACGATCAACGAGGAAGTCATGCCCAAGTCAAAAGTCAGGAAGAAGACCGACTACACCATCAATCCGGCGAGCCGTACGCCGGTGAAGGTGAAGACCGGACCGTCCAGTTCCATCTACGTCGCCCTGATGCTGGGCCTGATGCTGTTCGGGCTGCTGTGGCTGATCGTCTTCTATCTGGTGGCCACCCCCAGCGCGCTCGGCGCCGATGGCAAGATCTTGAACTGGATGTACGAGCTCGGTCCGTGGAACTTCCTGATCGGGTTCGCGTTCATGGTCGTCGGGCTGTTGATGACAATGCGCTGGCGGTGACGTCGATCACTGTCTGAGCCCTCTGGTCACTTGAATCACCCAGACAACAGATTATCCACAGCGACACGCCGAATGATGCACTGGTTATCCCCAATTGTGGAATCACATGTGTGTAGTTCATCCCCACCTGTGAGTACTTTCTGTGGATAACCCTGGTGATGGTTCTGTGTATGAATGGTCGACGCCCGTCCTCGCCGGGGCTGCGATGGCGGTCGGTGGACTGATCCTGCTCGGCGGATCCGTCGCCCTGTCGTCCGATCCCGTCGGCCTGGTGCTGATGGCGTTCGCGGGCTTGCTACTGCTCGGCTTCGCGTCGTACTCGTTGCTGCTGCGGCCACGGCTGCGTCTGGTGACGCGGCCCGCGCCCGAACTCACGCTACGCACGGTCGGGGGCTCCCGGACCTACACACCGGCCGATGTAGACAGGGTCCGGATCAGGCAGCTGCGCCGGATCGGCCGGCGCAGCAGCCAGCTCGAGCTGGAGATCCTGCGCGATCCGGCGGTGAGCACCGTGGCAGAGCGCACTCCCACCGACGAAGCTCTGCCCGATACCGCGCTGGTCGTACTCAATCGCTGGGATCTGGGCGCGGACCCGTACGACGTCGCCGAGGTACTCGATGACGCCGGTTTCGTCGTGGTCACCGACTAGGTCATCACCCGATCCAGGTCGTCACCCGGCAGTAGGCGTTTTTAGTAACGTTATGATAACGGTTCATAACGAACCGGGGGTCATTTTCTCAGTCACCCCAATAATCACGGCAATGCCGTGGTCAACGGTATGTGAAGTACGCAACTGACGACCCTCTCCCCGCGAGGTGCCCCATGCGTTCGACCCGAAGCAGCCCACCCCGACCTCCTACCTGCCGAACCAGTCGGGTCGGTACCATAAAGACCCTGTTGACCAGGGCATTCGTCGCCTGCGCAGCCACCGCTGTGACCGTCGTGGCCGGTCCACCGCCACTCGCCGCCGCCGACGAGCTTCCCTTCGACCTGAACAAACTCCGTGACGGCAACCTGCCCCGGCTCCCGTTCGCAGGTCTCGACGACGTCTTCACCGGCAGCGCAGGAGGCGGCGGATCGGCATCGGGACAGCCGGTGCCGGTCGGCAACCTGCCCGGCTGGCGGCACATCTTCCGAGACGACTTCACCAAGAACGCGCCCGTCGGCAGCTGGGCCAACGCCTGCGACTCCGGCAAGGTCGTCTACACCGGCGCGCAAGGTCAACAGTGGCGCACCTACCCGCAATGCTGGGTGGACACCCGACTACGCAACCCATACCGGCCGGACCAGGTACTCAGCGTCAGGAACGGAGTCCTCAACTTCCACCTGCACAGCGTCGACGGCCGGCCCGCGGGCGCCAACCCGTCGCCCATCATCAAGAACGGCTCGCAGTACCAGACCTACGGCCGCTACAGCGTGCGCATGAAGGTCGACAATCCGTATCTGTCCGACTACGGCGTGGCGTGGCTGCTGTGGCCACAGTCCGACAACTGGCCGTGGGACGGCGAGATCGACTTCCCCGAGAGCTCGCTGACCGGGACCGCGCACGGCTATCACCATTACGCCCGTCAGGGCTCGTGCAACACCTGCCAGTTGGCCGTCAACACCGGTGCCCGCTACACCGACTGGCACACGTACACGATCGAATGGTCACCGAACCGGATCCGGATGCTGCTCGACAACACCGTCGTGATGAACACCACCGACTGGGTGCCCGACAGCCCGATGCGCTGGCAATTGCAGACCGAGACCTACGGCAACGGCACCAGCAACGGAAATCTGCTGGTGGACTGGGTGTCGGTGTGGGAATACGCACCGTGACGCCACACGGGGCGGGTGCGGCGTCACGGAGTTCGTGGTGGTCGGCGGTTCAGCGCACGATGACGAGAGGCTGATCGAAAGTGACGCCCGCGGAGACCCCGATCACCATGCCCACGATCACCAGCGTCGCGATGACCGCCCAGCCGAGCCGGCTCGATGACACCGGGTTGCTGCCCGCACTGCCCACGAGCCGCGGCACGTAGATCAGTCCCGCGGTGGCCAGCGCACCGAACAGCAGACCCCCGAGATGTGCCGCCAGGGAGATGCCCGGCACCGTGATCGAGAGCACGATGTTGAGGCCGATGATGGTCAGTACCGGAACTGGCGAGGCCCGCATGTACAGGACGATCACGAGCATCGCGCCCATCAGGCCGTAGATCGCACCCGAGGCTCCGGCGTTCACGGTCAGGTCACCGGCGAACAGCATCACCGCGGCGCTGCCGCCCACGAGCGAGGCCAGGTACACGCCCGCGTATCGCGGATACCCGATGGCCAGTTCCAGATCCCGGCCCAGCAGGAACAACGACAACATGTTGGCGGCGATATGGGTGAGGGAGAAGTGCAGGAACCCCGCGGTGATCAATCGCCAGTACTCACCGTCGGCGACGAACGGTTTGAACAGCGCCCAGTCGGCGAACAACGACGAATCGAGCATGTCGGTGCTGCCTGCCTGTGCCACGCACACCACGAAGACGGCGACGTTGAACCCGATCAGCCCGTACGTGACGTACGGACGTTGAGTGGTCCGGGGTGCGGCCACGGCCTGCCGGGTGGTCCCGGTCAGGCCACGTCGCACCGGCTGAGGTTGCACCGCGCCGGCGCCGCGCAGGCAGTCGAGGCAATGCTGACCCACCGCCGCCGGTCGCAGGCATTCGGGGCAGGCGGGCCGCCCGCACCGGCTACAGGCCAGGCCGGTGGGGCGATCGGGATGCCGGTAGCAGGTGACCACCGGCCCGCCCTGCGGAAAAGCTGCGCTCAGCTGATTTCCACTTTCTCGATGACGACGGCGTCGACGGGACGGTCGCCGGGACCGGTCGCCGTCGTGGCGATGGCGTCGACAACCTTCTGCGACGCGGGATCGGTGACCTCACCGAAGATGGTGTGCCGGCGGTTCAGGTGCGGGGTCGGGCCGACGGTGATGAAGAACTGCGAACCGTTGGTGCCCGGCCCGGCGTTGGCCATCGCCAGCAGGTACGGACGGTCGAACTGCAGCTCGGGGTGGAACTCGTCCTCGAACCGGTAGCCCGGGCCGCCACGGCCGGTGCCGGTCGGGTCGCCGCCCTGGATCATGAAGCCGTCGATGACACGGTGGAATACCGAGCCGTCGTAGAACGGTCCTTCGGCTCCGCCGGCCGCGTTGGGCTGGCTGTAGTCCTTGCTGCCGTCGGCGAGGCCGGTGAAGTTGGCAACAGTCTTGGGAGCGTGATTCCCGAACAGTTCGACGACGATGTCGCCGCGGTTGGTGTGCAGAGTCGCGGTCTGTGTCTTGTTACTCACGCCTTCCATACAACCACCCGGGCGCGATGCGGTGGACCACCTGGCCCGATCCGGCCACGATTCTCCGACCGTACGGCCGATTCGACACCATCGATGACGCCTATACCCTTGATGGCGTGCCGAAACCGATTGTTGCCGCCGTCCTCGCCGCGATCCTCGCCCTGCTCGGCGGTGTCGCCTTCTTCGCCGTCCGTAAGACCAGCACAGAGCATCCGCCGGTGTCGGGGACGATTCCCCGCGTCGAGGCGCTCGGCCGCACCCCGGCCGACGCGCCTGCCGTCCAAACCCCGTAGGGCAGATCAGGACCACCGCAGATCCGGATCACGCCGGATCCAGACCACGTAGGGCCCAACACCTCCGTCCGCCAGGCGCGAACATCTCACAAGTGTTGCCACGGATATGCCGAATCCGCCCGGGCGTGGGTAATTTGGAGAGCGTGACTGCCGACGATCCAGAGCAACCCGACGTGCCGCGCCAGCCGTGGGAGAGGCAGCAGGCGTCCGTCACCGGTGGTCCGTCCGGCGATGCGGCACAGACCGGGCAGCGTGCGCGCTGGAACTCCGGCGCCCCAGGACCGCGTCCCGGGCAGCAGGTCGGTCCTCCACCCGGCCATACAGGCCCGCATATGGGCCCCCCGCCCGGCTACCGGTCGCCGCCCGGCGCCGCGCCCGGAGCACCTCCGAGCACCCGCTACCGCATGCCCGGCCAGCCCCGAACAGGTCAGTTTCCATCGGGTCAGTTTCCGTCGGGTCAATCACCGTCAGGTCGGTTGCCGACGAGACCCGGGTCAGCCCCCTACGTCGCACAGGGCCGACCCCTGGGACCGCAGACCGGACCGTCACCGCTGGGCAAGGGCTCCGCGCACGCCACGGGCCCACATGTTTCAGGAGGCAGGCCTCCGGCCGACGAAAACTCCCGCACTCTGCTCGGGTCACGCCCTCCGACTCCGCAGCACGCGTCCGACGGCGATACGACTGTGGCCCGGGATACAGCTGGGGCCCGGGAAACGACTGGGGCCCGGGAAGCCTCGGTGACCGAAGCGGCCCGCACGTTCACCCCCTCCGTTTCCGGTGTGTCGCCCGATCTCCACGACAGGACTCATTACGGTGTCAAAGACGCCGGTGCCGGCCAGGATGACCTGCGCCTGAGGGTCGGCGACGGTGCCAGCAGGTCCGGAGACACTCCGGTCCGGGGCACCGGTGATGCCGAGGAGACGAGTGTGGCCGGAGATCGCGGGCGCCCAGCAAACACCAGCGCAGAGAACATCAACCTGCAGTCCATGGTGGCGCTGGTTCTGTCCGTACTCGGGGTGACCGCCCCGATCGGAGTGTTCCTGGCGTACTCGTCGCTGCGCACGATTCACCGCACCGGCGAACTCGGTACCCCGTTCGCGGTGGTCGCGAAGTGGCTCGGCTGGTTGTGGATAGCCTTCTTCGCGTTCGGCTTTATCGCTTACTTCTGGATAGGTTCGCAGGGCGGCTGAGCCCGGTCTTCCCGGTCAGGGGTCAGTCACCGCGGGTTATTCGGCGGGTTCGACAACGTATTCGATTCTTCCACAGCTGTGCACAGCTCTGTGGACAACTTGTTCACAGAGCTGTGCCCTCATCGGACGCCGTGGCGTGTCAGGACGGGCAGTAGACCGTGTACTCCCATCGCGTGCCCGAGTCCGGTCCGGTGACCTTGACGGTCACATAGTTGTCGATACCGGCCGGTACGGCGATGCGCTTGCTGCCGTTCCCCTCGTTGACGTTGTCACCGATCAGGCCCGTGTTGTACAGACGCCGACCCTGGTAGAAGACCTCGATCCGGTCAGGAATGTTCACCGTGTCGTACACGATGGTGAAGCTGAACGGGCCGCGACGCCCCATCAGGTGTTTGGTGTTGGTGATGCCGTAGCCACCCGATTGGCTCGACTGGTTACACCTCTGCGTCTGTGGCGGGGCGACATTCCCGCCACCACCCAGGCCGCCGGCCGACGACTCGAGGCTGCCGGTGACAAGATCGCCGAGACCTGGAACGAATGCGTTGAGAACTCCGCCGCCGATCTCCTCGGCACTGCCCGAGTCCACGCTGCCGGCGCTCACGCTTCCGTCCGCCGCGGCGAAGCCCGGCGTCGTGAACATCAGCGCACCGGTACTGAGCAGCGCGGCACCTGCCATGAGACGCGTCTTGGTCAGCTTGTCGCCCATCGTCACACCATCCCGATTCAAAGTCCGATATTTCGACTTGACTATATCGTCGGGCGGCGTGATTCAGATGTCGGCAAAAGGGTTGAACATCCGCCGTGAGCATTGTGCTGTGGATGTGTCCGGCGCGTCAGACCGGACACTGGACGGTGTAGTTCCAGGAACCACCCACCGGACCGGTGACCTTCACCGTCACATAGGTGTTGGTTCCCGCGGGCACCGTGACGTGCTTGCTGCCGGTTCCCGTGACAGGACCGGTGTCGGCACGCACCTTGCCGTGGTAGAAGACCTCGATCCGGTCGGCCTGCGTACCGGTGTTGTAGTTGAGCGTGAAGCTCATCGGACCGGTGCGGCCCATCATGTGCCTGGTGTTGGTGACGGCCTCACCGGCGGACTTGGATTGCTGGTTGCAGTTGACCTGCCGGAGGGAACCGTCGACGCCGTTCGGCGACCCGTCACGGCCGCTCGATCCCGCCGCCTGGGCGCTGCCGGAGAAGATGCCGCCGGCGCTGCCCGTATCCAGGCCGTCCATCAGCGGATCGGCGACGGCCGCGCCGGGCACGGCGCAGGTAAGTGTGAGGGCTCCGAGAACCGCCACCACGGCGGTCCGGCGATGTGCGCCCACTGCGTTGTTCACAACCACTCCATCCACTCACTTCGGTGTGCGACGCGACGTGTCGCACACCTGACCATCGATAGTACAAAAGGACTCTTTACTGGTCTGTAGAAGTCGGGTATCG
>NZ_JAGQTN010000166.1 GCF_020438995.1 Gordonia sp. (in: high G+C Gram-positive bacteria) | reverse complement strand
GGGACCAGCGACAGCATTCCGGTGAGCGCGTACTCGGCGCCGCGGCCGGTGCGGCGCAACGCCATCAAGGTGCCGCCGATGGCGAGGGCGAACCCGAGCAGACCCACGGCGAGGTATAACCAGGCGGTAGCGCCGTCGGCGCGCAGATCGTCGTTCGCGGACATGACGGCCGCGGTGAGTGTCAGCGATGCGGCGACGACCCGGGCGAAGAACAGTCCGAGCCAGTCGCGGTCGATCTGCAGCAGTAGGCCGATCGCGGAGAGCGCCAGCATGAAACATGCGGTGACCAGGGTGAATCCGTCCGCGATGACGGGGACCAGCACGATCAGCGGCACCACCACCAGAAGTCCCAGCGCCTGGCTCGACCAGCGGTGCGCCAGCGCCAGCCCGGCCCCGCCGATCGCCCCGCACACCAGCAGGCCGGCAACGTCGGGCAGCCAGTGATAGATGACCGTCGCGGCGAGCACATCGAGGTAGGCGGCGCCGACGCCGGTGGCGCACAAGGCGATCGCGCCGGCTCTGTACCCGGGTTTGCCGGACAGCCACAGGCCGGTTCCCGCGAGCGCCGCCGCCAGCACACCACCACCGGCCACGCGCAGTCCGGGGCCCAGCCAGCCGGCCTGCGCGGCCAGCACGAGCAGCAGGACGACACCGATGAGTGTGACACCCACGCCGAGCCCGGCCAGCGCCCTGCCGACCAGCCCCCTTTCGAATGCCGCCGACAGACGTTCGGACAGCGGCACTTTCGGGGGAGTGGGATAGCCCGGCACACCGTACGGCGGAACGGGGACCTGCATCGGGGCCATACCTTGTGTCGGATAGCCGGGCGCCTGGAAACCGGGCGCCGGGTACCCGGCGGCAGGGTTGGGCCCGAACGTTCCGGTGGGATAGCCGGGTCCGGTGGGAACCGCTCCGGGGAACGCTGCACCGGGCATCGACGCGCCGGGCACCGAACCGGCGGCCACGGGGTTCGTGACGACGGTGTTCGGCGGCATCGTGCCAACGCCCGGTGCGGTGGGTGCCACCGGTCCGAACGTCGGAGCGGGGACCTGGAAGCCAGGTGCGTAAGGCGACTGCGTGGGCGCGACGAGCGGCGGTACAGCGTGGCTCGTGGCCGCGGCGGGCATGGCACCGGTGCGCAGCAGCGCGGTGAGAGCATCGACTTCGGTGCCGATGCGGGTCAGGCGGGCGGACAGATCGCTGACGTCGTCGGACAGCCTGGTCAGGCCGGTCAGGACGGCAGATCGGGAGTCGTGTGGCGTGGTCATGGATCGAGTATTGACAGGGCGGCGCCGCGAAACCTGCGCATAATTACCTATCGATCCCTGAGTTCTACTCCCTCGGGGCGTAGGAGGTCAGCGCGTGCGGGCGTCGTCGAGGGATCGCCCCACGAACCGGAGCGCCTCACCCTGCCAGGTCAGGACGTGGTCGAGCATCGGGTGTCCGCCACCGGGGATGGGGATGTACGTGGCGTCCACACCCCGGGCGCACAGTTCGCCGATGCCCTTCTCGGTGCGGTGTGCGTACGTCCGGGTGTCGGCGGTGCCGTGCAGCGCGACCACTCGTACCCCGTCGTGGATGCGGCGCCAGTCGGCGAACTGCCACCACGGGGCGAGCGCGAGCAGCGATCCGACGCTGCGCTCGGCGGCCAGTTGCGCACCGACCCGGCCACCCATCGAATGCCCGATCAATGCCACCGGCACCCCCGGGTAACGGGCGGTGATGTCGTCGAGGGCTTTGCGCGCGTACAGCATCGGACTGTTCTGCTGACCGTTCCAGCCGTACACGCGGTAGCGGACGTCGCGCACCACCACCGACGACCCGAAGCGGGTCCGGATCGAGGCGCTGAACGGGTACATGCGCAGCGCCGACGGCTGCAGCGGACTGAACGGCTTGTAGCTGGAATCGGTACCGCCCGGCAGCACGAGAACGGCCAGGGCCGGGGACGACGGGGCGCGCAGAAGCATGCCTGCCGTTCTACACGATCGGCCTCCGGTGCCGGCCTGTGGCCGGACTGTGCAGTCCCGGTGAACGTGGTGCGATCGGGCGCGCACCGGGGTGTCCGGTGGCAGAATCGGCCTATGGCTCACCCGCGTGCAGGAACCCCGGCCTTACCCGAAGATCTGATCGACGTCGCCGCCGTCGAGCGGGCGTACTACGAGAACAAACCGGATCCGTCGGATCCGTTGCAGCAGGTCGTGTTCGGGACATCCGGGCATCGCGGTTCCAGCCTCGACAACGCGTTCAACGAGGATCACATCCTGGCGACGACGCAGGCGATCGCCGAATACCGTGCGGGGGCGGGGATCACGGGACCGTTGTTCATCGGCTTCGACACCCACCTGCTCTCGATTCCAGCGTGGCGCAGCGCGCTCGAGGTGCTCGTGGCCAACGGTGTCAGCGTGTGCACGGCGGCGCACGATGCGTTCACCCCCACCCCGGCGGTCAGTCGCGCGATTCTGACCTTCAACCGCGACCATCCCGGGGTCCTTTCCGACGGCATCGTGGTCACCCCGTCACACAATCCGCCCCGCGACGGCGGCTTCAAATACAACCCGCCCAGCGGCGGCCCCGCCGACACCACCATCACCTCGGTCGTTGCCGCACGGGCCAATCAGCTTCTCGCCAAAGGTCTTTCCGGAGTCAAACGGGTTTCGTTCGAAAGTGCGCGAGCCAATGACCTGGTCACCGACTATTCATTCATCGACGGCTACTTCGCGGACCTCGCGGGAGTTATCGACATCGACGCCATCCGGGCCGCAGGCGTCCGGATCGGAGCCGACCCGATGGGCGGTGCGTCGGTGGGTTATTGGGCCGAACTGGGCGACCGGTTCAACCTCCCCGAATTTACCGTCGTCAACTCGACCGTCGACCCCACATTCGGATTCATGACCCTCGACACCGACGGCAAGATCCGGATGGATTGCTCCTCGCCGAATGCGATGGCGTCGTTGATCTCGGCCCGCGACAAGTATGACATCGCCACCGGAAACGACGCCGACTCCGACCGGCACGGCATCGTCACCCCCGACTCCGGTCTGATGAATCCCAACCACTATCTGGCGGTGGCCATCGAGTACCTGTTCACTCATCGGCCGGGCTGGAATCCCGATGCGGCAGTGGGCAAGACGCTGGTGTCCTCGTCACTCATCGACAGGGTCGTCGCCGGCATCGGCCGGAAACTCCTAGAAGTGCCGGTCGGATTCAAATGGTTCGTTGACGGCCTGCTCGACGGCTCGATCGCATTCGGCGGCGAGGAGAGCGCGGGAGCGTCGTTCCTGACGTTCGACGGCAGCCCGTGGTCCACTGACAAGGACGGCATCATCCTGGCGTTGCTGGCCGCCGAGATCCAGGCTGTCACCGGGCAGTCGCCGTCTCAGCATTACCGCAGGCTCGCCGATACCTACGGCGAATCGGTGTACGCCCGCATCGACGCCCCCGCGAGCCGGGAACAGAAGGCGTTGCTGGGGAACCTGTCACCCGACCAGATCACCGCCACCGAACTCGCCGGCGAACCCATCACAGCGATCCTCACCGAGGCACCCGGCAATGGCGCGGCCATCGGCGGACTCAAGGTGACCACCGAGAACGCCTGGTTCGCGGCGCGGCCGTCCGGCACCGAGGACGTGTACAAGATCTACGGAGAATCGTTCAAGGGCGCCGATCACCTCGCGCAGGTGCAGGCCCAGGCGCAGGAGGTCGTCGACGCCGCGCTCGGCGGTTGAGTCGGCATGCGAACGGTGTACGTGTTCAGGAACGTCTCATGCCGTGGTCGCTAGAGTTGTCCAGGAGACACACAGCTCAGCCGTGCCGTGACGGCTGAGCGCGACACAGCAGAAGGACAGGTCCGTGAGCAAAGACCGCAAGCAACAGGTGCCCAAGGTAGGAAAATCGGGGTACAAGCCGCAATCCAACTCGAGCACGATGACCTACATCCTGTTCGGTGTGGCCATTGTGGTGATCGCGGCGGTCGTGATCGGCGGCATCGTCTGGAGCAACAACGACGGCGGCGAGAAGGTCGATGAATCGCGGCTCACCAACACCGCCCTCGTCATCGGCGAGGAGTCGGCCCCCGTCACCATCGACGTGTTCGAGGACTTCCTGTGCCCGGCCTGCGGGCAGTTCGAGGCATCGCAGGGCCAAAAGGTCCTCGACGCCGTCAACGCCAAGAAGCTGCGCGTGCGCTACCACATGCTGAACTTCCTCGATAGGAGTTCGGCATCCGGCGACTACTCCACCCGCGCGGCCGCAGCCTTCCAGTGCGTCGCCGACGGTGGCGAGAAACAGGACGTGATCAAGAAGTTCCACACCACCCTGTTCGAGAACCAGCCGCAGGAACTCGGCTCCAGCGACCACAGCAACAAGGACCTGGCCAAGTTCGCCGCAGACGCTGGAGCGAGCGACAACACCCAGGCGTGCATCTCGTCGGGCACCCGCGTCAAGAAGGCCAAGGAGAACGCCGCTGCGGCGCAGGAAACCCTCTCCAAGGCCTCCGGCGGCAAGGTCAGCACCCCGTCGGTCCTCCACGATGGCAAGCTGATCACCCTGAACGAGAACTGGCTCGCCGACCTCCTGAAGTAGCCACCACCGTCCCGGTCACCGCGTTTACGCAGGTGACCGGGACGATTTGGTCGCCGCGTCGATGGTGGTGTAACTTTTCAAAGGCGCTCAGGGAAACCGGGCGTCACAACCGAATACGGGGCTATGGCGCAGCTGGTAGCGCACCACACTGGCAGTGTGGGGGTCAGGGGTTCGAGTCCCCTTAGCTCCACCGACAAGAAACCCCCTCCGACCTGGATCGGAGGGGGTTTCTTTGTGTCCTAGACGAACTCGGCCGCGGCCGATCTGTCCTAACTCTGTCCTACCGCGTTCGAGAGCGTGACCGCGGCCGCTGCCAGTCGGTCATCGGTCACGCGTCCGTACACGGCCTGGGTCATGCGCTCACTGTGCCCATGCCAGGCCGCCACCACGTCCGCGGGGACCCCGGCCGCGCGCATACGAGAGACCGACGAGTGGCGGAGGTTGCGGAGGGTGATCGGCGGGAGCTTCACGGCCTTACGCCGGTCGGTGAACAACCGCGTGTAGTCGCGGACGGGGAACGGGGTCCCGTCGATCCGGGAGAGGATGAGGTCCTCCGGGGTGAGTGGTCGGCCGACCGCCAGACGCTCCCGCTGGTGGGTGGTCCGCATGGCCTTGAGCATCGCCAGTTCCCGCGGTGGGATCGGGAGATCTCGGACGCTGCGCCGGTTCTTGGGGTCGTCTACAACCTCGCGGCCGTTCACGTCCACGCGGGCCTGGCGTATCCGTAGCTCCCCAGCGTCCAGGTCCAGATCACACCACCGGAGCCCGCCGACCTCCTCGCGGCGTAGGCCGAGGAGGGTCAGCGCAAAGCAACCGGCCAGACGATGGTCGGCCACGTAGTCCAGGAACGTGATCATCTGCTCCGGGCTCCAGATCTCACCCTCGGCCACGGCCACGATCACCTTTTGCTCCGGGGCCTGGAGGTGGGCCGCCGGGTCGTGGGAGATCCACTTGAGCGTGACGGCGTGGGCCATGACGGACTTGACGGTGACAATGGCCCGCCGCTTGGTGGACGGGGCCAAGGCCTTACCCGGCCGCGGCGTCCCGTCCTTGTTGGTCCCCGGCTTGGTCGTCATCGTGAGCGACCAATCGGTGAGGGCCTCGGGGGTGAGTTTCTGGACGGCCACCTTGCCGAACGCACGACGCGCGTAGGCCAGGCTCTCCCGGTCGGCGCGGACGGTGTTCTCTCTGACCCGTTCGTCGGCCTCCCGGACCTTGAGCCAGTGGTCGGCCACGTCGTCAAATGTCCGGTCCGACTTCGCGGCCCATGTCCGCCCACGCCATTGTTCGCGTTGTTCGTCCACCCAGTCCTGGGCGGCCTTCTTGGTGGCGAACACCTTGGTGGGCCGGACTTGTTTCCCGGTTACCGGATCTGTGCCGAGAGTCGGCCGCGCGCGCCACCCGCCGGTGGAGAGCTTCTTGATCGAGTTGTCGGCCCGTGGGCCGCGCTTACGCTCGGTGTTGGTCATTTCGTGCCTCCAGGGTTGGGTTGGTCGGTGCCGAGGTATCCGCGCTTCTTCGCTTCGCGTATCCATCGGTCCAGAGTCGGGATTGTCGTTTCGAGTTTTCGCGCAATGTCTTTGCGGGTCAGACCGGCCGCGGTGGCTTGGCTCACCTGCTCGGCCACGTCCCGGTAGTGCGACTCCGGTAGCTTGCCGCGCGAAGTGCTGGCCTCGGGTTGAGCCTTGAGCGCGGCCACGGCCTCGGCCGCGGCAAGGTCAAACGCCTCGTGGTCGTCGGGGTACTTCTCGTAGAGGGCCTCACGGGTGGCCTCATCCAGGCGGAGGAAACCAAACAGGCCGTCCCGCACGTGTGCCCACTGGGCCGCGGCGTGGGCCAACCTCCGCGACGGGATCGCGCGAAGAACGTCCGGCTTGATTGTCACGTCGGCGTCCGACTGGATCTGTAGTTCGACCAGCCGCGGGCCGTCTGCGCCGGAGGCCACTCGGACGACGTAGCGGTGAGGGTGCCCGTGGAGGGCAATTCGGATGCCGTACAGGTCGCCGCGCTCTCCGGCCACGCGGTCAATCCTGGCCACGTCGCCCTTCTGGTGCTGCGGATGCTCTCGGGGTGTGCGCATGTCGATAACGATAGGGCCTTGTACAGGAACTATCAACAAGGCACGCTATGAGACATGAGCAACCAAACAAGCACCGCACCAGACATTGACGAACTTCGCCGCGTCCCAACGGTTTCCGTGGAGCAAGCGGGCCGGTACCTCGGGGTCTCGCGGGCCTTTGCCTACGCCATGGCGCGTGAGGGATC
>NZ_JAGQTN010000165.1 GCF_020438995.1 Gordonia sp. (in: high G+C Gram-positive bacteria) | reverse complement strand
TCGGTATGGCCGGTGTGGCCATCGACTCGATCCTGGACATGCGGCAGTTGTTCGCCGGCATCGACCTGGGGTCGGTGTCGGTGTCGATGACCATGAACGGTGCGGTGCTGCCGATTCTGGCGCTGTATGTGGTGGCTGCCGAGGAACAGGGTGTGCCGCCGGAGAAGCTGGCCGGGACCATCCAGAACGACATCCTCAAAGAGTTCATGGTCCGCAACACCTACATCTATCCGCCGAAGCCGTCGATGCGGATCATCTCGAACATCTTCGAGTACACCAGCATCAAGATGCCCAAGTTCAACTCGATCTCCATCTCGGGCTATCACATCCAGGAGGCCGGGGCCACCGCCGATCTGGAGCTGGCATACACCCTCGCCGACGGTGTCGAGTACATCCGTGCCGGTCTCGACGCGGGCCTGGACATCGACAAGTTCGCGCCCCGCCTGTCGTTCTTCTGGGGTATCGGCATGAACTTCTTCATGGAGGTCGCCAAACTCCGTGCGGCGCGCCTGCTGTGGAGTGAGTTGGTCGCCGATTTCAACCCGAAGTCGGCCAAATCGTTGTCGCTGCGCACGCATTCGCAGACCTCGGGCTGGTCGCTGACGGCGCAGGACGTGTTCAACAACGTGGCCCGCACGTGCGTGGAGGCGATGGCCGCCACCCAGGGGCACACCCAGTCGCTGCACACCAACGCCCTCGACGAGGCGATCGCGCTGCCGACGGACTTCTCCGCCCGCATCGCCCGCAACACCCAGCTGTTGCTGCAGCAGGAGTCGGGCACCACGCAGTCGATCGATCCATGGGCCGGTTCCAACTACGTCGAGTGGCTGACCCATCAGCTCGCGCAGAAGGCCCGCGCCCACATCGCCGAGGTCGAGGCCGCCGGCGGCATGACGCAGGCCATCAACGAGGGCCTGCCCAAACTACGGATCGAGGAATCAGCCGCCCGCACCCAGGCCCGCATCGACTCCGGTCAGCAGCCGCTCGTGGGCGTGAACAAGTATCAGGTCGACGAGGACGAGGAGATCGAGGTCCTCAAGGTCGAGAACTCCAAGGTGCGCGCCGAGCAGCTCGAAAAGTTGGTGCGGCTGCGTGCCGAGCGCGACGAGGCCGCTGTGCAGGCCGCGCTCGCTGATCTGACCCGGGCGGCGGGATCGTCGGACGGTGGTATGGAGAACAACCTGATGGCGCTGGCCATCGAGGCGGCTCGGCACAGTGCGACGGTCGGGGAGATCTCCGAGGCACTGGAGAAGGTCTACGGTCGCCATCAGGCCGAGATCAAGACGATCAGCGGGGTGTACCGGCATGAGGCAGGTCAGGTGAGCAACATCGACGCGGCCATCGACATCGTCAACAGGTTCGCCGACGCCGAGGGCCGGCGCCCGCGTGTGCTCGTCGCCAAGATGGGCCAAGACGGCCACGACAGAGGCCAGAAGGTGATCGCGACCGCGTTCGCCGACCTCGGCTTCGACGTCGACGTGGGCCCGCTGTTCGCGACCCCGGAAGAGGTGGCCCGTCAGGCCGCCGATAACGATGTGCACGTCGTGGGCGTGTCGTCGTTGGCCGCCGGTCACCTCACCCTGGTGCCGGCGCTGCGGGAGGCCCTTGCCGAGGTGGGGCGTCCCGACATCATGATCGTGGTCGGCGGCGTCATCCCGCCGGGGGACTTCGACGAACTGTACGAGGCGGGTGCGGCGGCGATCTTCCCGCCGGGCACGGTCATCGCCGACTCGGCGGTCGAGCTGATCGGCAAACTCGCCGACAGCCTCGACCTCGAGCTGGCCGCATCGGGTTCGGGTTCGTCGGGGGCTGACGAAAGCTGATGGCACGCCGCCCGATTGACGTCGCGGCGTTGACCGAGGGAGTGCTCGCCGACCGCCGGTCCGATCTGGCCCGCGCGATCACCCTCGTCGAGTCGACGCGGCCCGACCACCGCCAGGCCGCGCAGGAGATGTTGCTCGCGCTGACCCCGCACGCGGGCAAGTCGTTCCGCGTCGGTATCACCGGTGTCCCGGGCGTCGGCAAGTCCACCACCATCGAGGCCCTCGGGATGCACCTGATCTCGCAGGGCCACAAGGTGGCGGTGCTGGCCGTCGACCCGTCGTCGACACGTACCGGTGGTTCGATCCTCGGCGACAAGACCCGGATGGGCCGATTGTCGGTGGATCCGAACGCCTACGTGCGCCCCTCACCCACGTCGGGCACGCTCGGCGGGGTGACGAAGGCGACCCGCGAGACCATTGTCCTGGTGGAGGCCGCGGGCTTCGACGTGGTGCTGGTGGAGACCGTCGGCGTGGGCCAGTCCGAGGTGGAGGTGGCCCGGATGGTCGACACCTTCACCTTCCTGACCCTGGCCCGCACCGGTGACTCGCTGCAGGGCATCAAGAAGGGTGTCCTGGAACTGGCCGACGTGATCGTGGTGAACAAGGCCGACGGCAAACACCAGGTCGAGGCCAAAGGTGCTGCGCGGGAGCTCAAGAACGCACTCGGCCTGCTCTACCCGCACGACGCGCTGTGGACACCGCCGGTACGCACGATGAGCGCGATCGAGAACACCGGCGTCGACGAGTTCTGGGACACGGTGCTCGAGCACAACCGGGTGCTGCGGGATGCGGGCGAGTTCGACCGGCGTCGCACCCGCCAGCAGATCGACTGGATGTGGGCGATGGTGCAGGACACGGTCCTCTCCCGCCTGGCCTCCAACGAACGCGTCACCGGCATCCGGGGCGACGTCGAATCCTGCGTCGGCACAGGTGAATTGACGCCCGCGCTGGGTGCGCAGCGGATCGTCGCCGCATTCGACGGCAGCTGATCGGCCACCGGCAGGACTCACATGTCCAGGGTGGCCCCGCCGTCGACGCGCAGATCGTGCATCGTGATGTGCCGGGCCGCATCCGAGAGCAGGAACACCGCCGTCGAGGCGATGTCTGCGGGATCGGCGATGCGTCCCAACGGGATTCCGAGCCGGAACTGTTCGGGCGTACCGGTCAGCACCCGCTCGCGGTCGGCGTCGCAGGTCCACATCCCGGTGAGCATCGGCGTCAGCGTCGAACCGGGGGAGACGACGTTCACGCGGATGCCGTGCCCGGCGACAGCAAGTCCCACGCTGCGTGTATACGAGGTGGCCGCAGCTTTGGACGCCGCGTATTCGGCCATCGCGGTCCGCGGAATCGCGGCCGCGTTGCTGGAGAGCACCACGATCGAACCCGCGGTACCCCGGTCGATCATCGCGGACGTCGCCACATCGAGCGTGTTGCGCACGCCGCCGGCATTGACGGCCATGCACACATCCCAGTCGTCGCTCATCACACCGGCCGCGTGGACGAGCAACTCGATCGTGCCGCCGGCGGCCTCGGTGGCCCGCCAGGCCTCCCGCACCGCGTCCTGATCCCGAACGTCCACCGCGCGGACACCGTCGACGCCGGCCTGATCCCAGGCGCTCACCTGCGCGCCGACACTCTCCAGCGCCACCACCACGGCACCGCCGATTCCGCCGGCGGCGCCGGTGACCAGGACATGCCGGCCTGTGACTCCGGGAATCACCGCGAGGCGGCTTGCGCGGACGGGACGAGCGCGGTCAGCACCTCGGCCGCCGACAACACCCGCCCAGCGCGTTTGGCGATGTAGTTGGCTGCCATCTCATGTTCTTCCGCGGAGAAATCTCCGAGCGCGTCGTAGACGAAAAACGGTTCCACATCGCACATGAACGCCTCGGTCGCCGAGATCATGCATCCCATGTGCGCGTAGACGCCGACGACGATCAGCTGGTCACGCCCGTGGTGGGCGAGCAGGTGCCGCATGTCGGTGCGTTGAAAGCTCGAGTAGCGCCACTTGGTGACCTTGATGTTGTGTTCGCGGATCGCCAGTTCGTCGATGATCTCCTCGTCCCGGCCCGAGGACAGGCCTTTGCCCCAGAAGTCGGCGAGGATCCCGCGGCGCGAGGGGTGCTGGTCGCCTGGTTGCGCCGTGAACACGATCGGTACGTCTGCGCGTTCGCATGCCTCACGGATCGCGACCATGTTGGGCAGGGCGGTGGCCATGGGCTCGGCGGCCACGTCGTAGGCGTCGATGAAGTAGCGCTGCATGTCGTGCACGAGCAGGGCGACACGGCTGACATCGATGGTCCAGTCCACGGGCGTCGGGTACGGCCCGGTCGGGACGGGGTACGGGGGGATCTTAGGAATGGCCACCTTGTGAGGGTAGCCTCACTTGGATGAAGGTTGCACCGTGGCCCCAGGAACTCGCCGACCACTACCGCGCTCAGGGATTGTGGCGCGGCGAAACATTCGACGACATGTTGCGTAGTCGCGCTGCCGACCCCCAGGTTGCCCCGCGTACCGCGGTGATCGACGCGACCACCGGCCTCACCTACGCCGAACTCGACGACCACGTCGCCCGGCTCGCCGCCGGCCTGGTGGCACTCGGCATCTGCCGTGACGACAGGGTGCTGCTGCAGATCCCGAACCAGGCCGAGTACGTGATCGTGGTGTTCGCCCTGTTCCGGGTGGGTGCTCTGCCTGTGTTCGGGCTGCCTGCGCACCGGGAGAACGAGTTGGTGGGTATCGCCGGTGCGGCCGAGGCCGTCGCGATCGTGACGCCGCGGCGCATCGGTGCCGTCGACCACCGCGCCCTCGCCGAATCGGTGGCCGCGCAGGTGCCGTCGCTGCGGCACATCATCGATGTCGACGACCTCGCGACTATCTACGCCGATCCGATCGACCATGAGCGGTCGGACCCGTCGGAGATGGCGTTCCTGCAGCTCTCGGGTGGCAGCACCGGCATTCCCAAGCTGATCCCGCGCACCCACGACGACTACCTGTACAGCGTGATCCGCAGCAATGAGGTCTGCGGCGTCACCGCCGATACGGTGTACCTGGCCACGCTGCCGGTGGCGCACAACTTCCCGATGAGCTCGCCCGGCATCCTCGGCGCCCTGTACGCCGGTGGCACGGTGGCGCTCACCGAATCACCGAGCCCGTCGGTGGCCTGGCAGATGGTCGAACGTGCCGGGGTCACGATGACGGGCCTGGTGCCGCCGCTGGCGCGGTTGTGGACCGAGACCGCCGAGGCCGGCACCGACTTCGACCTGTCGACGCTGGACACCGTTCTAGTGGGCGGGGCCCGCTGCCCGGATGAGCTGGCCCGACGCATCGGCCCGGCGCTCGGGGTGACGCTGCAGCAGGTGTTCGGCATGGCCGAGGGATTGGTGTGCTACACCCGCCTCGACGACCCCGAGGAGGTCATCACCTCGACTCAGGGTCGGCCGATGTCCGAGGCGGACGAGCTCCGGCTGGTCACCGAGGACGGGGAGATCGTCACCGACGGCCCAGGATTCCTGGAGACGCAGGGTCCGTACACGATTCGCGGCTATTGGGCCGGCCGCAGTCCCGAATCGTTCGCGCCCGACGGCTGGTATCGCACCGGTGACGTCGTCGAACTGACCGCCGAGGGCAACATGCTGGTGCGCGGGCGCGGCGGCGACAGGGTCAACCGGGGCGGCGAGAAGGTGTCGGCCGAACAACTCGAGGAGGAGCTGCTCGCACATCCGGCGGTCCGCGACGCGATCGTCGTCGCCGTCGCCGACAAGTTCCTGGGCGAGCGGACCTGCGCGTACGTGATCGCCGTCGACCCGGAGCAGCCGCCGACGCTGCCGGTGCTGCGCAAGTTCGTCCGCGAGGCAGGGCTGGCCGAATGGAAGCTGCCCGACGTGGTCAAGGTGATCGCGGAGTTCCCGGAGACCGGGGTGGGCAAGGTCAGTCGTAGGCGGTTACGGGAGTTGCTCGCACAGAACTGATCACGTCAGTCAGGCTGCGGTGGGCTCGCTCGGTGCCGACGCACGCAGCGAGTCCACCCGGCGCAGCGAGCCCAGCAGCGCCATCGCTGCCGCGGCCAGGACCAGCATCGTCAGTCCGTAGTAGACGATCGCATCCGAAGCCGGCCAGATGGTGCCGTACATACCGGCCACCAGCGAACCGACGGTGATACCACCCACCTCCTGCGCGGTCCACAGGCCGGTGACCCGGCCCAGGATCGGTCCGGGGGTGTGGTGCTGGATCAGCGAGAAGCGCAGGATCTCCTGGATCGTGTCGCCGTAACCGCCCACCACCAGGATCAGCAGCGCAAGCCACAGCAGTGACGTGAGGCCGAACAGCATGTGCAGGCAGAACGCGAACATCAGCGCACTCATGAGCAGCACGCCGGGCCTGCGTACCCCCGGTAGCCAGCCACTGGTGATCGCGGCGAGCAACGCACCCACCGCCAAGGCCGCGTAGGCGAATCCGATGGCCCGCTCGTCGCCGGAGAAGCGTTCGTCGGCCAGGGCGGGGATCAGCGCGACCACACCCGCACCGAGCATCGCCACCACACCCACGGCCATCACCGACCCGACGACACGCTGCGTGCGCAGGAACACCCCGATCGACTGGGTCGACGGGTCGTGTTCGGCATCGCTGTCATCGGGGCCCGGTCCGTGCGGGGGAGCCGCCGGATGAGCAGTCGGCGGCATCGACGGCAGTCCGAACAGCAGCAGCACCGTGATCGCCGAGAGAACCGTCGCCGCCGTGTACGTCCAGCCCACACCGGCGGCGTAGATGATCAGACCGGCGACACCGGGGGAGATCGCGGTACCCACCCGCACCGAGATCGAGTTGAGGGCACCGACGGCGACCATCTTCTCCTTCGGCAGCAGCGTCGGAAGCGAGGCCATCAACGCCGCGATCGACAGCGCCCCGATGAGGCCGTCGGCGGCGGCGAACGCGTACACGGCGACGAACCGCGGTTCACCACCGAATACCCCGAACGCGTTGGCTGCCAGGCCCCCGAATGCCAGCATCGCCCCGGTCCGGCCGATGATGATCATGATGCGCCGGTCGTACTTGTCGGCCAGGATTCCGCCGATGAGCATCCCGATGAACGTACTGATGCCGGTGGTGGCCGTGGCACCGCCGACGTGCGCCGACGACTTGGTGAGCTCGTACATCTGGATCGGCACCGACACCATCAGCATCCCGATCCCGACGAGCGAGATCAGCCGCGCGATGAAGATCCGGCGAAACGGTGCGCTCTCGCGCAGGGGGGAGAGGTCGATCAGTATCGAACGGTCCGGCACGCAGGTTAGCCTAGCCATGCTCGGATGACGGTGAGTGCCGGGGTGGCGACGATCAGCCCCGCGTGCCGGTGGTGACGGAATCGTGGGCGAGGATCTGGGTGCGACCACCGATCCGGGCGTCCCCGGACACCGACGCATCGTCGGCGACGACGGCATTGCCGCCGATCTGCGCCCGGCCGTAGACGCGGGCACGATCGCCGACGGTGGCCTTGTCTGAAACGGTCACCGACCCCGCGACCCGGGCGTGGCCGTCGACCCGCGCCTGGCCGGAGATCACGCAGTGTTCGGTGACGGTGGCGTAGTCGAGGATTCGGGCCTCCCCGGACACATGGGCGTTGCCGGAGATCCGGGCATGGTCGCCCGCACTCGCCGAACCGGTGACCACCGCATCCTCCTGAACCCACGCCCCGCCGGAGATCATCGCGTTCCCGGTGATCTCGGCGCTGCCGGAGATCCGGGACTGGCCCAGAACCCGTGCCTCGCCGAAGACAGAGGCATCACCGTCGACACGCGCTGTGCCGGAGATGTCGGCATGATCGCCGACGAACGCGTTGTCGCGGACCACGGCGTTCTCACGTACCCGCGCCGAACCGACCACCCACGCCTCATCGCCGACCCACGCCTGATCAGCGAGATTTGCCGGTGACTCGAGCCAGCCGCCCTGATCGCCCGCGGCGACCCGATGCTGGGGCAGGTCGCGGGTCGCGCGGATGCGGCGCACAGTGACCGTATGCGTGATCTCGGCGATGGTGTACGTGAAATCCTCTGCCTCACCGACGAATTCGTAGTACGACGAAGTGGAGATCCGGGTGGTGTCGCCGGTGCCGATCGGCCGGGTGGGCGCATCGGCGGGTGAAGCCCCGACGGGAGCCGGCGCGCGCAGCGCAGCCGCCAGCGCGGCGACGAACTCCGCGCACGAGGTATAGCGATCTGCGGGCTTCTTGGCCAGAGACCGGGTGAACACGACGTCGACTGTCGGCGGCAGCCCGGGACGCATCGCCGCCACCGAGGGCGGGGGATCGACGAGGTGACGTTTGATCACCGATGCCGCGGTCGGCCCGGTGAACGGCTTGCACCCGGTGAGCAGCTGTACGGCCATGCACGCCAGGGCGTACTGGTCGCTGCGGCCGTCGAGATCATCGCCGGAGATCTGTTCGGGCGAACTGTAGTCGAAGGTGCCGATGAAGCTTCCGGCCGCGGTGAGTCCGTCGTTGCCGCCGATCTGCCGGGCGATCCCGAAGTCCGACAACAAGACCTGACTCGTCTCGGTGTCGATGAGGATGTTCGCCGGTTTCACATCGCGGTGCACCACCCCGCGCCGGTGCCCGAAATCGAGCGCGGACGCCACCGCGCGAAGGATGTCCAGGGCAGCCTCGATCGACATGCCCTGAGGTGAGACTGCCACCTGCGCGGCAGCGGTGGTGCCGCGGACCAGGCGCATGCTCAGCCAGAGCTGGCCCTGATCCTCGCCGCAGTCGTAGATGGGCACGATGTGCGGATGTTCCAGTGAGGCGGCGAGTTGTCCTTCCCGCTGAAAACGGAGCCGGAACTCCGGGTCGGCGGAGACCGGCACGTTGAGCACTTTGAGCGCCACCATCCGGGGCAGTCTGGGATGCTGGGCGGCGTACACGGTTCCCATGCCGCCCTGACCGAGGACCGCCGACACCCGATGCCCGGCGATCACGGATGCCCCGGCTGCGTGCATGTGACAGTGACCTTCCCCTGATACCGCGCCCGTCATGTTGTCGGCTGCGATGTCCACCCGGTGCTGCGCTTACCGGGGAAAAGCAGCGTATGTCCCAGAATCTAACACCCCTCCGCAACCTCGGGTGTGGTCCGGAGTCGGGTGTAGGCCGTTCGAACGGCACCGGAGCGGGCGAGAATGCGAAATCCCCGGGATCCGATGTGGATCCCGGGGATTTCGCGTGTATTGATCTTGCTGGTGTCCGGAGGGGGACTTGAACCCCCACGCCCGTTAATAGGGCACTAGCACCTCAAGCTAGCGCGTCTGCCATTCCGCCACCCGGACAAGGTGTTTGCCGCGATCGCTCAGCCTCCTCGCGGGGGCCGTTCTCGCACCGGCTGGATTACAGTAACCGAGGTTGCCCCGGTTCCCCAAATCACGTAGTAAAAGGGGGTGAGCACCCCCCGCGCGGTCGACGAAGTGGTCGATCTGGTCAGCAGTCTGATCAGGTTCGACACCAGCAACACCGGTGAGCTGAGCACCACCAAGGGCGAGGAGGAATGTGCCCGCTGGGTGGCGCAGCGTCTTGAGGAGGCGGGGTACGTCACCGAGTACGTCGAATCCGGACAGCCAGGCCGTGGCAACGTCTTCGCCAGACTCGAGGGCGATCCGGGCAACACGCGCGGCACGCTGCTCCTGCACACCCACCTCGACGTCGTCCCGGCCGAACCCGCCGATTGGAGCGTGCACCCGTTCTCCGGGTCGGTGTCCGACGGCTACATCTGGGGCCGCGGCGCCGTCGACATGAAGGACATGGTCGGCATGGCGCTGGCGCTGGCGCGTCAGTTCAAACGCGACGGCACCGTCCCACCCCGCGACATCGTGTTCGCTTTCCTCGCCGACGAGGAGGCCGGCGGCGCGTGGGGTTCGCATTGGCTGGTCGAGAACCGACCCGACCTGTTCGACGGAGTCACCGAAGCCGTGGGGGAGGTCGGCGGATTCTCGCTGACCGTCGACCGTCCCGACGGCACCCAACGGCGCCTGTACCTGGTGGAGACCGCCGAGAAAGGTCTGGCGTGGATGCGGCTGACCGCGGACGCCACCGCGGGCCATGGATCATTCCTGCACGCCGACAACGCCGTCACCGAGATCGCCGAGGCCGTCGCCCGCATCGGCCGGCACACGTTCCCGCTCGTGATGACCGAGTCGGTGTCGCAGTTCCTGGCCGAGGTGTCGGCCGAGACCGGCCTGGACCTGAGCCCGGACACCCCAGATCTGGAAACGGCGCTGTTCAAGCTGGGCAACCTGGCCCGCATCATCGGTGCGACCTTACGAGACACCGCCAACCCGACGATGCTCAAGGCGGGGTACAAGGCCAACGTCATCCCGCAGAAGGCCGAGGCCGTGGTCGACTGCCGGGTGCTCCCGGGCCGTCAGGCGGCATTCGAGGCCGAGATCGACGAACTCATCGGACCCAACGTCACCCGCGAATGGATCACCCACCTCGACTCGTACGAGACCACCTTCGACGGGCATCTCGTCGACGCCATGAACGAGGCGATTCTGGCGCACGATCCCGACGGCAAGACCGTCCCGTACATGCTGTCCGGGGGCACGGACGCGAAAGCGTTCGCCAAGCTGGGCATCCGGTGTTTCGGGTTCGCACCGCTGCAACTGCCGCCCGACCTCGACTTCGCGGCGCTGTTCCACGGCGTCGATGAACGGGTGCCCGTCGAGTCGCTGCTGTTCGGGACCCGCGTGTTGGAGCACTTCCTGCTGCACAGCTGATCGGCCAACTAGTGTTGATGACGTCCGAACCACCCACAGGAAAGGTTTTTGATGTCGTCGTTCGACCCGTATGCGGCGTTGCCGCAGCTGCCCGGATTCACCCTCACCTCGTCGAGCATCACCGACGGCCGGCCGCTCGCCAACGCGCAGGTCAGCGGCCTGATGGGGGCCGGTGGCCAGGATCTGTCGCCGCAACTGTCGTGGTCGGGTTTTCCCGCCGAGACGCAGAGCTTCGCCGTGACCGTCTACGATCCCGACGCGCCCACCGCATCCGGCTTCTGGCACTGGGCGGTCGCCGACATCCCGCTCGCGGTCACGGAACTGGCTGAAGGTGCGGGTGACGAGACCGGCAGCGGCCTGCCCGCAGGTGCGGTGACGCTCAACAGTGACGCTTCGCTGGCCCGTTTCGTGGGTGCGGCACCGCCTCCCGGGCACGGACCGCACCGGTACTTCGTGGCCGTGCACGCTGTCGACGTGCCCTCGCTCGGCCTCCCCGACGGCGCCACCCCCGCGTATCTGGGTTTCAACCTGTTCTCGCATGCGATCGCCCGGGCGGTCATCGTCGGCACATACGAGCAGGCCGCCGAAGACGTCTGAACAATCCTGGCCGGCCCTGGGTCTTGCCCGGGGTTCAGCTGTTGTCGGCTGAACCCGTCCCGACAGCGTCGGCGACGCAGGAGAAACCCGCTGCCCTGACCCGTTCGGCGATGCCCTCGTTGATCTCCTTCACCAGAACCGGGCCCCCGTAGATGAAGCCGGTGTAGATCTGCAGCAGGTCGGCACCGGCAAGTATCCGCTCCCATGCCTGGTCGATGGTGCTGATGCCCCCGACGCTGACGAGAGCGAGCTTTCCGCCGATCCGCGCGTACAGGCGGCGCAATACCTCCAGCGACCGGTCGGCGACCGGCGGACCGGACAGTCCGCCCGCACCGAGGTCATCGACCTGCGGGGTGGGCGTGCGCAGCCCGGCCCGGGAGATAGTGGTGTTGGTGGCGACGATCCCGGCCAGACCGAGGTCCACGGCCAGGTCGGCGACGGCGTCCACGTCGTCGTCGGCCAGGTCGGGGGCGATCTTGACCAGCACCGGTATGTTCACCTCGTCGAGCACTCCGGCCAGGATCGGCCGCAACGAGTCGACGGCCTGCAGATCGCGCAGTCCCGGGGTGTTGGGGGAGCTGACGTTGACCACCACGAAGTCGGCGAGCGGGCCCAGGGATCGGGCCGACAACCGATAGTCGGCGACAGCATCATCGACCGGCACCACCTTTGTCTTGCCGATATTGGCACCGATCGGCACACTCACCGGACCACGCCGGATCTTTGCGAGATTGGTCGCGGCCGAAGCTGATCCGGGGTTGTTGAAGCCCATCCGGTTGATCAGCGCCCGGTCGTCGGGCAGCCGGAACAGCCGTGGCTGCGGGTTGCCGGGCTGGGCCTGTCCGGTGATGGTGCCCACCTCGGCATGCCCGAACCCGATCTGTCCCCACACGTTGATCGCCGATGCCGACTTGTCGAATCCGGCCGCAAGGCCGAGCGGGGCCGGGAAATCCACTCCGAACACCCGCTGATGCAGGACCGGGTCGTGCTGCCCGAACACCTTGGCAAGCGGGTAGCTGAGTATCTCCGTCGACCCGGCGACCGACAGCAGCCGCGTCATGAGGTGGTGGATGCGTTCGGGACTCAGTAGGAACATCAGCTTGAGCAGCAACGGGTAGATGACGGCGTTGATTCGGCTCAGCACGCTTGGGCCTCTCCTGGTTCTTGAGTGTCCCCGTCGTGGGTGTGCCGATTGCCGGTGTCCCGGCTGTGGGTGTCCGGCGGCGGGGCAGGTTTCGTCTTCTTTCGGCGCAGCAGCACCTTCCGGGTGCCGTCGGAGTAGAGTCGAACCCGCGACAGTTCCCAGCCGCCGAACTCGGCCTCGATCGAGAGCCGCATCGACGCGGTGAGCCGGGTGATGTCGGGAGGCAGCGTCAGCAGCACCGTTTCGACGGTGTCCGACGAGCGTTCCCATCCCCGCGGATAGCGGGAACCGAACCGGGCGCCGGCGCTCACGGCGTCCCCGACGACGGCAGGGTGGTGGTCGGGTCGATGATCTGCACTCCACCACCGCGTGCCGACAGCACGTACAACGCGCCGGTGGAATCGTCGACGGCCAGGCTGTCGGGTTGCACCACCGTCGCCACTCGATGCCGTTCGGCGGGTTCGCCGTCAGCGAGGTCGAACCCGATGAGCTGGTTGACTGCTGTCGCGCTCACCCACATCAGGTGCCGTTTCTGATCCCAGGCGACGGCGTACGGCGACCCGGACACGGGGTAGCGGAACCGGTTGACGATCGGTTTGCCGAAGAAGCCGAGGATCTCGCCGTCGCGGGTGTTGGCGACCAGCACCCGTCCGTAACTGTCGACGGTGGAGGTGGTGGCGCCGTTACCGGCCCGCAGTGCCGCGCCTTTGGAACCGTCATCGATGTTGATCGGGGTCACCGACGATTGCGCCCGATCCAGGACGACCACCTGCTCGTTGTCGAGGCCGACGCCGGCTGGGGACACGGTTAGGCCGTCGACGCGGACGAAACCACTGATCGTGCGTTCGCGGGACAGATCCTTTCCGAAGACGACGACCGACCCGGACACCGTCCCGACGAGAACCCTGCCGTCGGCGGTCCGTGCCACCACTGTCGGGTCGGTGACGCCGGTCTGTGTGGTCGGGGAGACCTTGTTGTCGGCGCCGATGCGGACGACGACGTCGGGTCCGGCCCCGATCAGGGAGCCGTCGGCGGTGGCGATCAGGCTGGTCAGGGCAGGGGTGGTGATCCGCGCACCCGGAGTGCCCGGTCCGGTGATGCCGGTGCGGTCGAAGCGCAGCACAGTGGTTCCGTCATCGGAGAGTACATAGAAGCGTCCCGACGTCGCCGCGATCGCCTTGCCCTGCGCCGCGGTCACCACGGTGCCCACCGGAGGGGTGCCGGCCGGCGGTGCGGCCACCGCCGACGCAGGTGTGACGGTCGGCACGTCGGGTGTCGAATCCTCCGACCCGCACGCGGCGACGATCAGCGCGCACGCGATGGTCATCGCCACCCCGGCCATGCGGACACGGGAACGGGGACGGACACCACAACCGGCTGAGCGCATGCCGTCCATCTTGCCGCGTGTGCGCCGCGCACATGCAAATCGGCGGGGTGCTCGGGCGATTCACACCACCGCGGCGAGCGTCCGAAAACCACGCGGCACGATGAGCAAGTACCATCGGGCGCCGTGACCGACAGCATGACCTGGGCCCAGTCGATCGTTCTCGGGGCCGTCCAAGGACTGACCGAATTTTTGCCGATTTCGTCGTCGGGGCATCTGCGTATCGTCTCCGAACTATGGTTCGGAGACGACGCCGGAGCCTCGTTCACCGCGGTCACCCAACTCGGTACCGAAGCCGCGGTGCTGCTGTTCTTCTTCAAGGACATCGTGCGCATCATCGCCGCCTGGTTCCGCGGGCTGACCGACAAACAGCAACGCGGTCTCGACTACCGGATCGGCTGGTATGTGATTCTTGCCACCATCCCGATCGGCATTCTCGGCCTGCTGTTCAAGGATCAGATCCGCACCACCGGCCGCAACCTGTGGCTGGTGGCGACCGTGCTTATCGTGTTCGCGGTCGTGTTCTGGGTCGCCGAGCGCTACAGCACCAAGCAAAGGTCGATGGAGCAGCTCACCCTGCGCGACGGCCTGGTGATGGGGTCGGCGCAGTGCCTGGCGCTGATCCCCGGCGTGTCCCGCTCGGGCGCCACGGCCAGCGCCGGCCTGTTCCTGGGCCTCGAGCGCGAGGCCGCGTTCCGGTTCTCGTTCCTGCTGGCGATTCCCGCGGTCACCGCCTCGGGTCTGTTCTCGCTGCCCGATGCGTTCAGCCCCAGCGGAGAAGGCATGGAGGCCAGCGGTCCGCAGCTATTGGTGGCCACGCTCATCGCGTTCGTCGTCGGGTATGCCTCGATCGCCTGGCTGCTGCAGTTCGTGAGCAAGCATTCGATGAACTGGTTCGGCGGCTACCGCATCATCCTGGGTGTCACGATCATCATCCTGCTCGCCACCGGGGCCGTCTCCGCCACCTGACCGACGCCCGGCGGCGCGGCCACTAAGGTTGGGGAATGACCGTCATTCTGGTGCGCCATGGACGCTCCACGGCCAACACCTCCGGCGTCCTGGCCGGGCGAACCCCCGGCGTCGGCCTCGACGATCTGGGGCGCGGGCAGGCGGAGGCGCTGGTCGGCAGGCTCGCCGACCAGCATGCGGCGATCCGGGCCGTCGTTCGTTCCCCCCTGGATCGGTGCGCGCAGACCGTCGCGCCACTGCTCGGAGCACTACGTGCTGCACCCGAGAGGCGCGACGAGGTGGTCGAGGAGGTCGCCGACGATCTCGCCGAGGTCGACTACGGCTCCTGGACCGGCCGGACCATCAAAGAACTGCTGAAGGAACCGCTGTGGCAGGTCGTGCAGCGGCAACCCTCGGCTGCCGTGTTTCCCGGAGGGGAGGGGCTCGCGCAGATGTCGGCGCGGTCGGTCGCCGCGATTCGGAGCCTCGATCGCCGGTTCGCCGGTGAGAACGGGGACGGACTGTGGGTGGCATGCTCGCACGGCGACGTCATCAAGTCGGTGATCGCCGACGCGATGGGAATGCACCTGGATTCGTTCCAGCGCATCGTCGTCGACACTGCCTCGATCACCGTCATCCGGTACGGATCCACCCGCCCGTACATCCACACCGTCAACAACACCGCAGCGGTGTCGATCCCGGCACCTCGGCCACCCCGGCCCGACGACCAGGATGATGCGGTGGTGGGTGGCGAGACGGGCGCCCACCTGAGGCTCGATCACGCTCAGCCCGATCATGCCCACGCCGCCCGGCCCCATCCGGGTCCGCTGCACGATCGACGGGTCCGGGGATAATGAACTTCACGACCAAGGAGGGGTGATGGCACGAGCCATTCATGTGTTCCGCAGCCCGGATCGCTTCGTTGCCGGGACCGTCGGCCAGCCCGGAGACCGGACGTTCTTCCTCCAGGCGGTCCATCAGGCGCGAGTCGTCAGCGTGATGCTGGAGAAGCAGCAGGTACAGATCCTCGCCGACCGGATCGGAATGCTGCTGGAGGAGATCCATCGCAGATTCGGCACCCCGATCCCGCCGGAAACAGAGTCCGTCGACGACCTCAATCCGCTGGTCATGCCGGTGGATGCCGAGTTCCAGGTCGGCACCATGGGCCTGGGCTGGGACGCCGAGGCGCAGGCGGTGGTCATCGAACTGCTGGCCGTCACCGACGCCGAGATCGACGAGAGCATCGTCCTCGACGACACCGAGGAGGGACCCGATGCTGTGCGCGTGTTCCTCACGACGGTCGCCGCCCGCGACTTCGCGGCCCGCTCGTCCCTGGTGATCTCGGCAGGGCGACCACCCTGCCCGATCTGCGGTGGGCCGCTCGATCGTGACGGGCATCTGTGTGTGCGTACCAACGGCTACAAGCGGAGCGCCCAGCTGAGCAAATCACTCGACTTCATCGACCCCGAGGTGTTCAAAAGCCTTGCGGTGCAAGATGAATCGTTGTTCACCACCGACGACGACAGCGAGGACGAAGACGCGCAGGGTGAGGCGGATTCCGGCCCCGACGACGAGGGGCCCGCGTCCGGCGGCCGACATTGATGGCGGACGCCTCACCGCCGGATTCCGTGTCCGCGACGATCCTCGCCGAGGGTGAACTGGTCGTCGTGGGACGCATCCGGTCGGCAAGCAACGCGGCACTGGTATGCGATGCGGTCGGCGGGGACGAAACCGAACTGCGGTGCGTATACAAGCCGGTCCGCGGGGAAGTGCCGCTGTGGGATTTTCCCGACGGCACCCTCGCCGGCCGGGAGGTGGCCTCGTATCTGATTTCCGATGCCCTGGGCTGGTCGGTGATACCGGAGACCGTCCTGCGCGACGGTCCGGCCGGGCCCGGCATGGTGCAGCGATGGGTCGAGACGGTCGATGCCCCCGACGATCCGGCCCGGCTCGATCTGGTCGATCTGTGCCCGCCGGCTCTTGTGCCGGAGGACTTCAAGTCGGTGCTGGAGGCCTACACGCCAGCCGGTGACCCTGTGGTCCTGGTCCACGCCGACGACCCGCGGTTGCAGCGGATGGCGGTGCTCGACGTCGTGCTCAACAACGCCGACCGCAAAGGCGGACACGTCCTGGAAGGGCTCGATGGCGGGGTGTACGGCATCGACCACGGCATCTGCCTGCACACCGATGACAAACTGCGCACGGTGCTCTGGGGGTGGGCGGGTGAGCAGATCCCGGCGCACCTGCTCGCCGACATCGCCTCGCTGGCCGACGACCTCGGTCCCGATGGCCCGGTGCGCGCCGCCTTGGCCGGATTGATCACCGACAGGGAGATCGGCGCGGTGGCCACCCGATGCGCAGAACTCGTCGACACCGGTGCGATGCCGTACCCGCCGGGCCGGCGACCGATCCCGTGGCCCCCGTTCTGACACGAAAATCAGTGGTCGCCGCAAGCGTAAGTCCTTACGCTCGGCAGATGAGCAACAGCGCGAGCCGGTTTCCCGACTGCGTCCCAGTCCTGTCGGACGGTGTGGTGACCTTGCGCGCACACCGCGCCGACGACATCGACCGCGTCTACCGGCAGGCCACCGATCCCGAGATGGCCAGGTGGACCACGGTTCCCGTTCCGTATGAGTGTGCTGATGCCGAAGAGTTCGTGCTGCAACATATCCCGGCCAAATGGAACAGCGGCACCGCGATGTGCTGGGTGATAGATGTCGACGGTCTCTTCGCGGGCGGGGTCGACATCCGTGGCGACGGCCCCGAACCCGAGATCGGTTACGGTCTGCACCCGGACCAGCGGGGCCGGCGAATCATGAGCCGGGCGGTGCGGCTGGCCGTCGCGCACGCTTTCGCGGTCGGCAAGACACGCATCGGATGGGTGGCTCTCGACGGCAACCTCGCCAGCCTGCGCGTCGCACACCAATGCGGTTTCGTGCTGGACGCCTGGGTACCCGGTGGTGCCATCGCTCGCGGAGAGCCGGTCGACGCCTACCGGGCATCACTGCGTGCGGGAGATCCGTTGCATCCCCGGACTTCCTGGGAGTCCACGCTGGCTGACGCCGCACGGATGCGCGAGGCCCATCCGGGTCCGGGCGAACGGACCCTGGAAACGCAGTCGGAATACCTTGCGTCCAGGGCCCGCGAACACAAGCCCTAGTCGTCCGCTTCCGGGAGCACGGTTCGGTGAACGGTCAGGCCCCAGCGCTCCACCCAGTCGGCGAGGCTGGTGTCGGTGTCGAAGGTGCTGTCGATCTGATAGAGCCCGGCGGTGGGGCAGCTCGCCCCGATCTCGACGAGCACCGGGCGCAACGACGTCTCGACGGCCAGTGCGTGTGCGGGTCCGCCGCCCAGCATCAGCGGGATCGCCACCACATCCCGCAGGCCGGTGCCGCCGGCGAACTGGTCGAGGAACAGTTTCAGCAACCCGGTGTAGGTGGCTTTGAAGGTGGGGGAGGCGATGATCGCCAACCGGGCCGACTGGACCTTCGCGACCGCGTCGGCGACGCCGGGATCGCCCCAACCCAGGAGGCCGGGCCCGAGTTCGGACAGCTCGATGGTGTCGGTGTCCCCGCCCAGCGCCTGCGCCAACCGCTCGCCCGCCGTGCGGGTACGCGAACCGGGTTTCGGATTGCCGACCACCACTACTGTTCTCACAGATTCAACTCCTCGCTCATAGGTCCTCAGTGATTGCTCACCGAACACATGCCCATGCGAACGCGTGCCCGTCAACCCCACGTTCCGTCGTCGGCGAAGGGTTGACGAGACCGTCCTGGCGTGCAGGCGGCTACACCATGGCGAGGGCGGCGTCGACGACCTCGGTTTGCTGCGCACTCAGGTACGCGACAAGTCCGATGAACGCCCACGTCAGCGCCGTCAGCACCGACCACGCGATCAGGTTGAGCCTGCGGTAGTGCACCAGACACGCGGTGAACTCCCGCAGGAAGCCCGCCGGTACGTAATAGCGGGCCGTCGGAGCGCCGATCACCGTGGCCGGCAGCCCGAGGCGCCGGGTCAGCGATGCCGCGCGCAGCGTGTGGAAGTTGCTGGTCACCACCGCCATCGTCGACCACTCGTAGCCGCGTTCGGCGAGTACGTCGCGGGTGTTGCGCAGGTTCTCCTCGGTGGTGGTGGAGGTGTCCTCCTCGATGATGCGGTCGGCCGGCACACCCTGCTCGATCGCGTACCGGGCCATCGCCGCCGCCTCGGAGACCGCCTCGTCGGCACCTTGTCCGCCGGAGAGCACCAGCACCGGTTGTCCACCGGTCGCGGTGATCTTGTCGAGTACCTCGATCCCGCGATCGATGCGGGCGGCCAACAACGGTGTGACCCTCTCACCCGACAGTCCCGCGCCGAGGACCACCACCACCTCGGCGGGCGGAACACGGCCGATCTTGCTGTACAGCCACGCGTACAGGGTGTATCCGACGAGTTCGGCGACGATGATGCCCAACGGGATGACGACCAGCGCCATCCCGGCCGCCAGGCCCCACCACGTGGTCTTCCCATTGAAGACGATGAGGGCCGCCACGAATGCCGCGACCACCGTGGTGAGCAGGAAGCAGCCGAACACGGCCGGCACGAGCGTGGCGATCCGCAGTCCTTCCCGCCGGATGATCACAAGGCCGTTGAAGACCAGGCTCACCCCGGCCGCCATCGCTGTCAGGATCACCAGCAATATCGGACCGAGAATGACCATGTCGATGAGGTTGCTGCCCACCGAGATCCGCGCCATGAGGATGACCAGGAACACCCAGACGGCGACAAGGCTGACCACGATTGCCAACCCGTGCCCGGTGCGGCGAGGTTCGCGGGCAATCCGCCAACACGTTCCGGCGACGAGTGTCAATGCGACGAGCCCGGTGATCAGAGCGGCGACAGTCATGGCACGTGCCGATGACCGGTCGGCGGCGGAGGTACTTGTGCGCGGCTCACGGCACCCGATGTTATCGGCATGATCGGCAACCTTCTGCCGGATCTGGCACTTCCGACAGCCCGCGTGTCGCGACGTCTGCCGTCACTGGCCGATCTGGTCCGAAATAATCGATTGTGCGCTCAAACGCGGACGCCTATATTTATCTCTCGTACAGCCGAGGGCGATCCGGCGAACTCCGGATTGGCCACCAAAGGTGTTCGAAGGCAAGATCATTGACAACTTCATGACATTCGGCATGGCGAATAATCCGGGGAGACCCGGCGAAAGGCGTGTGACAAGCGTCGCCGGAAGCAATTCCGGTACCCCATGCACTACGAGCCGGAACCTTCACCTCAGGGTGGAGGCACCTCCGAAGCGCGTTGATGGCGTCGCCCCGCGAAAGGGAGGCGCAGGGAGAGCCGATCGGTGACCCAGCACCTGCCAGGTGCAGTTCAACAGTAACGGAACGTGCGGCAGAGTAAGGAGTTTGAAGTCCGAGATGGTCAGTCGAGGGCGTACTCCATGAACGCGGAAGCGGGGCGTGGCGGCTTCGACGATGCGGGAGAGATCAAGTAGGCCTTGACAGCCGAACGGTCGAGGGTGCGTGGTATTCCGTCTTCAAAAGGGGCGGAGCCACAAGGGAAAGCGCATCCTCTGTCAGTCCACTAGCTCAACGGGCAGAGCGATTGACTTCAAATCAGTAGGTTGGCGGTTCGAATCCGTCGTGGTTTCCTCCAAATAAGCGAAAGCCTTTCCCCGGCAGCAGTACGACAGTGTCCTAATCCCTGACCCGGCAACGGGAATCAGGGCACCCGAAGGTCCGTAAGACCTGACGGTGTTCATGCGCGAGTAACGGTAGCGGAGAGACCGGCCGGTCTTTCTTCGACGCCAAAGCGGTGGAGAAGCTGTTGTCGTGACGCGTGGTGCCACGTACGGCACTGGACATGGTGACTACCGTCGAGAGGCGGTGGATACGCGGAAAACCCCCCACTGGGAATACAGACCGCAAAAGGTCACCGGGAGCGGCGAGGTAGTCTCACTCGCCGCACACATACTTCGATGCGCTTCCCGCGCACAGAAATTCGTCCCGCTTATCGGATCTCGCGATATCCGATGAGCGGGACGAAGTTTGCGTAGCGGGACCGGCTCATTCGCCCAGGTAGGTGCCGAAGCTCCAGATGTTGCCTTCGGGGTCGCGGACCGAGAATCCGCGGGAGCCGTAGTCCTCGTCGGTCAGGCCCTGGATCACCTCGGCGCCGGCAGCGGTGGCGCGGGTGAACAGGGCGTCGGGATCGTCGCAGACGACGTAGACGGCACCCTGACCAGGGATCCGCACGCCGAACGGGCCGTCGTCCTTGCCCGTGGTGCCGAACATGATGCCGCCGCCGAGCGGCCACGTCAGTTCGGCGTGTTCAACGATCGTCGGATCGTCCTCCTGCGTGTACCAAGCACGCTTCTGGAAGCCGAATGCGGCGATGAGAAAGTCTGCGGCGGCGGGTGCGTCGCGGTAGGTGAGACAGGGCCAGATGGTCGGTGAATTACTCATGGACCCATCCTCACCCGAGGTGAGCATCGTCGTATTGGAAAGATGGAAGCTCCTCACTTCGCAGCCACTGCGCCGGAGTACAGCCGGCCAGATAGGTGAACTCGTTGGTCAGATGCGCCTGGTCGTAGAAGCCGCAGACGGCCGCCACCTGCGCGATCGATATGTGCGGCGGAACCGCCTGCAACATGCGGCGGGCCCGCTCGAACCGGACCACTCGCGCGGCGAGCTTGGGTCCGAGCCCGAATTCGTCGGTGAACTGTCGCGTCAGATGCTGGCGGCTCCATCCTGTTGCCGAGGAGATGTCGCTGACCGTGGTGGTGCCCCCGGTACTGACCAGCAGATCCCAGGCGTGATCGAGTTCGGGGGCGACCTCCGGGAGGTCCGGTCGTAGCAGACGCGTCAATATCTCGTCGCACACCGCGAACCGGTCCGCCCAGTTCGGTGTGACCTGCAGCCGCTCCCACAGTTCACTGCCCACATGCGAGACCACGTCGTCGAGTTCGACGGTGGTGTTCCACAATTCCCGGGCCGGCCGGGCGAACAGGGTACGGAACCCGACGGGCGTCAGCTCGATACCCACGCCTTCTTGATTGCCGTCGTGCGCGATCAGCGCGGGCGAGGCCTGTAGGCCGCTGAGTACGCACCGGTACGACCCGGGCGCCTGCCGCGGATCGGTCTGCGCGGCAATGTCGATCGGGCTGCCGATACTGACGATGAAGGTGACGTGCCGTGAGGGCAGACCACGGTGCACCCCGGGTGCGTATCCGTGCAGCCGGTACCCGTAGTACTGCTCGATGAGGCCGGCCAGTGCCGGCGCAGGCCGCCTCGCCGCCGACATCGTTCCCATCCATCCACGCTACGCGTCACAAACCCCACCGCTGGGGTCCGGCATCGCAACAGTTGTCGTGCCGAGGCTCAGCGGTGGGGTTTGTGACCGCGACACGGGAGTCTTCCAGCCGGTCGAGCTTCGCATTCATGGTGACCGCCCCCGGATCCTCGTCGTCGACCACCAGCACCCGCATGGCTGCCATTATGTCCGTTTCGGGCCGGGCGGTTATCCACAGGCACGTGACGGACCCCTGGTGTGAAAGCCGATGTCAGAGTTGAATCAGTGGCCATGATTTGGAGGGAGACATACCATGACCAGCATGACCACCGAGGTGAAGGACCTGCCACGCGGGCGCGCGTTCACCCGCGCCGACCTCGCCACGATGCCCGATGACGGCCATCGGTACGAGATCATCGACGGGAGCCTCATCGTGAGCCCCGCGCCGAGGATCCGGCACCAGATCGTCGTGACCGCGCTCATTCCGCGGTTGCGTGACGTCTGTCCGCCGGACGCCCGAGTACTTACAGTACCCGTCGACGTTGTTCTCGCCGACGACACGGTGATGCAACCGGACATTCTGGTTGCCCTGCGTACTGACTTCACCGAATCCGATCTGCCCGGCCCGCCACTGTTGGCAATCGAGGTGCTGTCCCCGTCCACCAGGGGAATCGACCTGCTGCTCAAGAAGGAACGCCTGCAACGCGCCGGTTGCCCGCATTACTGGGTCATCGACCCAGATGAGCCGTCGATCATCGCGTTCACGATGCGCGATGGCGTGTTCGAGTTGTGCGGTCAGGCCGCAGGAACGGAAACATTCGCTGCGACAGAACCTCTCAGCATCGCCTTCACACCCGACGAGCTGATCGACTAGTACGTCTGAGTGTGCGTTCGATCCCGATTTCCGGGACTGGACGCACGCTCAGACGAGATTCCGGTCTCAGCGCACCGGGAGCGAGTCGTCGCGGCGCAGGACGAAGAAGTACGGCCGCGCAACACCTTTCAGATCCATCGCACCCAGGACCGCGTCGTCGGAGATGCGGTGGAAGACGTCGTTGATGGGGAGCTGGTCGTAGACCATGGTGGCCGAGTCGACACCCCGGTAGCGGGTGGTGCGCAGCCGCGCCTTGGAGCCGCGGGCCCGGGTGGCGAAGTTGGTGGCACCGATCGGCCGGGAGAACGACATATTCCGCAGTTGCGGAGCAGCACGCAGGGCGCCGAGCGCGCTGAACGCCATCACCGGATTCATCGGCCACAGGCTCTTGCCGTCCCGGCTCGGGAACAGCAGCGGATGCACGTTCTCGGAGTCGATGAACTGCTTACCCCACCAGCCGCTCGCTGCGAGCGCGCCGTCGATGGGATGTCCGGTGGGCATCTCGGCTCCATGCCAGGTACCGAACATGAAGTCGGGGTCGACGGCATCGAGTGAGTCGAACAGTGCCGACGCCGCTTCGGTGGTGGTGGGCGCGTCGGGGATCACGTCATGAAGCTGCATGTCGCAGATCCTAGATGCGATGCTATATCTTCCAGAAATCGGTATGGCAACAGTCACAGTTACCCGCGATGGCTCAGTGATGGAAGTGCGATCCGGTTCCCTCCCTCGGCATCGGGCCGTCGAGGGCATCAAGGAAGGCGACCTTACTGTCGATATCGCGCAACAATGCGGTCGCCAGATCGTGGCTCAGGCCGGTGCGGACGACTATGCGCTGCAACGTCATGTCGGGGAGGTCGTCGGCCATCGGGTAGGCCGGGACCAGCCAGCCCTTCATGCGGAGTCGGTCCGACAGGTCGTACAAGGTCCAATTGTCGGTGTATCCGGGCTTGAGACGCCACGCGAACACCGGGATGGTGTCGCCCTTGCTGACCAGTTCGAACGGCCCCATCTCCGCGATCGATGACGACAGATACACGGCGACATCCAGCGAGGCCTGCTGGATGTGCTTGTAGCCTTTGCGGCCCAACCGCAGAAAGTTGTAGTACTGCAACAGCACCTGCGCGCCGGGCCGCGAGAAGTTGAGCGCAAGGGTGGGCATGTCGCCGCCGAGGTAGCTGCAGTGGAACACCATGCTCTCGGGCAGGGCGGCGGTGTCGCGCCACACGATCCAGCCCAGGCCCGGGTAGACGAGCCCGTACTTGTGGCCCGAGGTGTTGATGGACACCACTCGCGGTACCCGGAAGTCCCATTCGAGGTCGGGCTGGCAGAACGGCGCGATCATGCCGCCCGACGCTCCGTCGACGTGAATCTTGACGTCGAGACCCGTCGCGGCCTGGATTTCGTCGAGTTTCTCGGAGATTGCCTTGACCGGCTCGTACAGGCCGTTGTAGGTGACACCCATGATCGCCACCACGCCGATGGTGTTCTCGTCGACGTACCTGTCGAGGTCGTGGCCGTCGAGGACGAAGTGTTCCTCGCTGACCGGCACCCAGCGCGGTTCGACCTCGAAATAGTTCAGGAATTTCTCCCAGCACACCTGAACGGCGGTGGACAGCACCAGGTTCGGCCGATCGATCGGCTTGCCTTCGGCTTTGCGCCGGGCCTGCCAGTGCCGTTTGAGCGCGAGTCCGCCGAGCATCGCCGCCTCCGACGACCCGATCGTCGACGTACCGATCGCGTCGTCCACATCGGGCACATGCCACAGGTCGGCGATGATCTTCCAGCACCGGTCCTCGATGGCCGCGGTTTGCGGATACTCATCCTTGTCGATCATGTTCTTGTCGTACGTCTCGGCGTACAGCCGACGGGCCTCGTCATCCATCCAGGTGGTGACGAAGGTGGCCAGATTCAGGCGTGCGTTGCCGTCGAGCATCGCCTCGTCGTGCACGATCTGGTAGGCGGTCTCGGGCAGGCTCATGTCGTCGGGGATGGTGAATTTGGGCAGTTCGGTGGCTTCGCCGGGACGTACGAACACCGGGTTGAGGATCAGTTTCGCGCCATGATTCGTCGTGTGCCGGGCGTTGGTGTGCTTGCGGGCCATGATTCCTCCTCGATGAGCGTTACCTCGTCTTCCACAGTCCCAGACTTCGACGCCGGCGAAGGCCGAGTTCGGCGATGTCCGGCTCGGCCGGCAGCGTACGCGGTTGACCGTGCGTTTGATCCCGGAAACCGGGACTCAACGCAATCTCAGGGGCTGATCCAGGACGGCAGCGGTGCTCCGCCGACAAGCCGTACGTTTCCCCGTAAGGCCGGGGCGCGATCGGAGGCGGGCGGAAACATTCCATACAGTGGACGCATGCAATCGTGGCCACAACCCAGCCTCCCGGTCGTCCCCCGCCGTGGTCCGGCACTCCGGCTGTACGACACAGCCGATCGTCAAGTGCGGCCGGTCACCCCCGGCGAGACCGCGACCATGTACGTGTGCGGTATCACCCCGTATGACGCCACCCACCTCGGACACGCCGCGACCTACCTGACTTTCGACATCGTCAACCGGGTGCTGCGTGACCAGGGGCACGAGGTGCACTACGTGCAGAACGTGACCGACGTCGATGATCCGCTGTTCGAACGGGCCGACCGCGACGGCATCGACTGGCGCGATCTCGGTGCCCGCGAAACGCAGTTGTTCCGCGACGACATGACCGCGCTGCGGGTGCTGCCGCCGCGGGACTACATCGGCGCCGTCGAATCGGTGAACGAGGTGGTGGAGGCCGTCGGGAAGCTCGTGGCCTCCGGGGCCGCCTACATCCTCGACGACGAATACCCGGACATCTATTTCCGCACCGATGCCACCGAGCAGTTCGGGTACGAATCCGGCTATGACCGGGCCACGATGGACAGGTTCTTCGCCGAACGCGGTGGTGATCCCGACCGCCCCGGCAAACGTCATCCGCTCGACGCCCTGCTGTGGCGTGCCGCGCGGCCCGGCGAACCGTCGTGGGAATCGCCGCACGGGCCGGGCCGTCCCGGCTGGCACATCGAATGCTCGGCGATCGCCCTCAACCGTCTCGGCGTCGAATTCGACATCCAGGGTGGTGGGCAGGACCTGATCTTCCCGCACCATGAGTTCTCCGCCGCGCACGGTGAAGCACTCACGGACTCGCGCCGTTTCGCGCGCCACTACGTGCACACCGGCATGATCGGCCTCGACGGCGAGAAGATGTCCAAGAGCCTCGGCAATCTCGTACTGGTGTCCAGACTGCGGCAGCAAGGGGTCGATCCCGCGGCGGTTCGGCTCGGACTGCTCGAAAGTCACTACCGCACCGACCGGATGTGGACGGATGAGGTGCTTGAGCGAGGGGTAGCGCGGCTGAACCGTTGGCGAACGGCTGCCGCTGCCGCTGTGGGCCCCGACGCCGCGGACGTCATCGACCGGGTCCGTCAGCATCTGGCCGACGACCTGAACACCCCCAAAGCACTCGACGCCGTCGACGCATGGTGTGCCGATGTGGAGACGGGAATCGGTAGGTCGGCGTCGGCGCCGGAAGAAATCGCGACAGCCGTCGACGCATTGCTCGGAATCACGCTGCGCTGAGTGACAGAAATCTCGTTCGCTTGGGTACAGTGCTCTGGTGGCTCGCGCGAAAGAGATCAGCTCCGACACGGATTCGGGTGTGTGGACGGTCGTCACCCAGACCTCGACATACCTGCTCGACTTCAACGAGATGACGCTGCTGCGGGCACCCGGCGTGGGCGTGTCCGACAGCGAGGAATGGGCGGTCAGCAGGCTGCGCCGCGACTCCGAGGACATCCCGCTGCTCGGTGTGCGCACCTGCCGGGTCGGTGAATCGGCCCAGTTCTGGGTGCGGGCCGCCGACGACCCGGACGTGCGCACTTGGCGCATCACCACCCCGGTCGAGTCGATCGAGAAGATCGGCTAACCGGGGAATGGTCCGGAGTCGCCGCGCCGCTTGAGGTACCGCTCGAACTCGGCGGCCAGCGCGTCACCGTCGAACTTGGCCATCAACTCGTCGGGGTTGTCTTCCTCGGCATCGCCGCGTTCTTCCAGGCCACGCACGTATTCGGCGATCTCGTCGTCGTCCTCGGTCATCTCGGTGACCGAACGTTCCCACTCGTCGGACTGCTCCGGCAGCGTCCCCAACGGCACCTCGATGTCGAGGACCTCCTCGACGCGCCGCAGTAACGCGATGGTCGCCTTCGGGTTGGGCGGGGTGGATACGTAGTGCGGTACCGCAGCCCAGAACGACAGTGACGGCAACCCCTCCTGCACGAACAGGTCCTGCAGCACACCGGTGATGCCGGTCGGTCCCTCGTACCGGCTTTCGGCCAGGTTGTAGCGGGTGGCCGATTCGCTGCTGTAGGCGGCGCCGGTCACCGGAACCGGCCGGGTGTGCGGGGTGTCGGCGAGCAACGCACCGAGCATCACCGTCAACTCCACACCGAGGGCGCGGGCGATATCGACGATCTCGGCGCAGAACCCGCGCCAGCGCATGTTGGGTTCGATACCGCGGATGATGACGATGTCGCGATCCGAGCCGTCGGGGCTGCAGTAGGAGATCGACGTGGTCGGCCAGTCGATTCGCCTGGTCACACCGTCGACCTGCTTCACCGTCGGCCGGTTGACCTGATAGTCGTAGTAGTCGTCGGAATCGATGTCGATGAGGTGTTCGGCATCCCAGTTCAGTGCCAGATGCTCGACCGCACCGCTCGCGGCGTCTCCCGCATCGTTCCACCCCTCGAAGGCGGCGACCAGCACCGGACGGCGGAGCCGGGGGAGTTTCGACAGCTGCTCAGCGTTCACTGATCCAGCCTACGACCCGAGCGTGGATCACGGCGAACCAAAACCCCGACGCAGGTGGCGCGGGAGCGGTCGCAGTGATTCGAGTAGTCGACTACTCGTGCCGGCACCGCAGGCCAAACCTAGAGTTCGCTCTGACACACTCCCTGCGAGAAAGGCATGGCCCGATGAAACACCTCACAGAATGGGTCAGAACACTGCTTCTGGCCGCACTCACCGCCATCCTGGCGCTCGGAACTCTCCTGGCAGCACCTGCCACGGCAAGACCGGGCTTTGATCCGAACAGTCGCATCGAGCGTCCCATCGGGAATACGGACATACTCGGCAAGCAGCTGTTCGTCGACGTGGACAGGAACAAGCAGATCACCGTCGAAGTGTGGCTGCCCGCGACGTGGAACTCGCTGAAGAGCAAGGCGTCGGGATTCGGTGGTCCGGTCACCGCCAGTTGGTACTTCACGACCATCGATCCGAAAGCGCCAAAGGACTACTACACGGGAACCGACGGCCGAAAGACCACATTCTCGGGACAGTCACCGGCTCGCAGGACCTTCTACGCCCGCCGCGACGCATACGAGGTCAAGGTCAGGAGATCGGCCCAGAACGGCATTGCGTACACATACGGCGTCCCCCGGAAACATTCCACGCTGTGGTTCCCGGGCTGCAAGATCTACGTCAACGGAGTAGTCAAGTACAAGGACGATCCGTACGTCGCTCACGCGAACACCAAGGCGTCCTGGACCTGCAGTACCCGGCTGGACCGTATCCAGTAGGGCCGAGCATCTCGCAGTGGGGTTGCGGCGGGTGACTACGCCCCGCCGCGGCCCTCACTGCGAGATGTGCGTGAATACACCAGGCCGGCAACTGGGGGTATAGGCGCTGCTGAGCGGTCGCCGATAGAGCCTTCGGTCGGATCGCAACTGAGGGCGAACTAAGCTGTCAACCATGTCCCATAGCAAATCGCACGCAACCGAACAGGCCGGATACGACTCATCCTTCCTGTCGGCCATGTCCCGCCGGGTGTTGATCGGCGACGGTGCGATGGGCACGATGCTCCAAGCCGCAGATTTGACCCTTGACGATTTCAACGGCCTCGAAGGCTGTAACGAGATCCTCAACGACACCCGGCCCGACGTACTCGCCGATATCCACCGAGCCTACTTCGAGGCCGGCGCCGACGCCGTCGAAACCAACACATTCGGCTGCAACCTGTCCAACCTCGGTGACTACGACATCGCGGACCGCATCCGCGAACTGTCCTACAAGGGCACCGCCATCGCCCGCGGCGTCGCCGACGAGATGGGTGCCTCGGCCGACGGCACCCCCCGTTTCGTGCTCGGTTCCGTCGGGCCCGGGACCAAACTGCCGAGCCTGGGCCACACCACGTTCGAGATCATCCGCAACGCCTACTTCGAATGCGTGGCCGGCATGCTCGACGGCGGCGCCGACGCGATCCTCATCGAGACCAGCCAGGACCTGCTGCAGGTGAAGGCCGCGGTGGTCGCGGCCCGTCGGGCGATGGCAGAGCTGGGCCGGTCCATCCCGATCATCTCCCATGTGACCGTCGAAACCACCGGCACCATGCTGCTCGGTTCGGAGATCGGGGCGGCGCTGACCGCGATCGAACCACTCGGCATCGACATGATCGGCCTGAACTGCGCCACCGGCCCCGCCGAGATGAGCGAGCACCTGCGGTACCTGTCCAAGCATGCCCGGGTCCCGGTGTCGGTGATGCCGAACGCGGGGTTGCCCGTGCTGGGCCCCAACGGTGCTGAATACCCGCTGACGCCGGACGAGCTGGCCGAGGCCCTGAGCGGCTTCGTCGGCGGGTTCGGTCTGGAATTCGTGGGCGGCTGCTGCGGAACCACACCCGAACACATCCGGCAGGTGGCGCAGGCCGTCGCCGAGGTCACCCCCGCGGTGCGCACGCCCGAGCATCAGTCCGAGACGTCGTCGCTGTACACGGCGGTGCCGTTCGACCAGGACGCGAGCTTCCTGGTGATCGGCGAACGCACCAACTCCAACGGCTCCAAGGCGTTCCGCGAGGCGATGATCTCCGGCGACTACCAGAAGTGCCTGGACACCGCCAAGGACCAGACCCGCGACGGCGCCCACATGCTCGACCTCAACGTCGACTACGTGGGCCGCGACGGCGCCGCCGACATGACGGCTCTGGCCACCCGCTTCGCGACGTCCTCGACACTGCCGATCATGATCGACTCCACCGAACCCGACGTCATCCAGGCCGGTCTGGAAGCACTCGGCGGCCGGTGCGCAGTGAACTCGGTCAACTACGAGGACGGCGACGGTCCCGATTCGCGGTTTGCGCGCATCATGCGGCTGGTCGTCGAACACGGTGCCGCAGTGGTGGCGCTGACCATCGACGAGGAAGGGCAGGCCCGCACCGCCGACCACAAGGTGGCGATCGCCGAGCGGCTGATCACCGAGATCACCGACGACTGGGGGCTGTCGGAGGAGGACATCATCATCGATGCCCTCACCTTCCCGATCTCGACCGGGCAGGAGGAGGTGCGCCGCGACGGCATCGAGACAATCGAGGCCATCCGGCGGATCAAGGAAGCTCACCCGAGCATCCACTTCACCCTGGGCATCTCCAACATCTCCTTCGGCCTGAACCCGGCCGCCCGGCAGGTGCTCAATTCGGTGTTCCTGCACGAATGTGTGCAGGCCGGACTCGACACGGCCATCGTGCACGCCTCCAAGATCCTGCCGATGGCGCGCATCCCCGAGGAGCACCGCACGGTCGCCCTCGATCTGGTCTACAACCGGCGCACCGACACCTATGATCCGCTGCAGAAGCTGATGGAGTTGTTCGAAGGGGTGTCGGCGGCGTCGGCACGTGAATCGCGGGCGGCGGAACTGGCTAAGCTGCCACTGTTCGAACGGCTGGAGCGACGCATCGTCGACGGCGAGCGTAACGGCCTCGAGGCCGACCTCGATGAGGCGATGATCGAGGTGCCGCCGCTGAAGATCATCAACGAGACATTGCTGGCCGGCATGAAAACTGTTGGTGTGCTGTTCGGTTCGGGACAGATGCAGCTGCCGTTCGTGCTTCAATCGGCCGAGGTCATGAAAACCGCTGTGGCGCACCTGGAACCGCACATGGAGTCGACCGGTGCCAGTGGTAAGGGCCGGATCGTGCTGGCCACCGTCAAGGGCGACGTGCACGACATCGGCAAGAATCTGGTCGACATCATCTTGTCCAACAACGGCTACGAGGTTGTCAATATCGGTATCAAACAACCGATTTCGACGATCCTGGAGGTCGCCGAGGACAAGAAGGTCGACGTCATCGGTATGTCGGGTCTGCTCGTGAAATCGACCGTAGTGATGAAGGAGAACCTCGAGGAGATCAATTC
>NZ_JAGQTN010000164.1 GCF_020438995.1 Gordonia sp. (in: high G+C Gram-positive bacteria) | reverse complement strand
GGTGTATCGCCCTGGGTGCGTGCGGTGTACGCGGCGACGATGTCAGTCACCAGCGGCAGCATCGACTCACCGTCGACACCGATGTGGTGGGCGACCACCGCCAGGAGGTACTCGCCGGCCGGGGTGGCGTCATGGTGCTCGTCTCGCCGGACCCTTCGCGACCCTCGCTCCTTCGTCGCATCGGCCTCAGGGATCAAGAAGGTGGTACCGTCCTCCCCTGCTCCCTGAGGAGCCGAACCGCTAGGCAACGCGCCTTCCCCCGCTCCCTGAGGAGCCGAGCCGCTAGGCGAGGCGTCACGAAGGGTCACCCGCAACGGCCACTGCGTCGTCACATCGAAACCGGCAGTCGCCGAAGCGAACAGCGCGTCGTCGGAGTCGACGACCCGCCAGATGCGACGGGCGTCGAACTCGGCGATGTCACCGACCTGCTGGTAGGGCACGCCGGCTTCGGACGGGAACGACGTGCGGAGTACCTCGTGGCGTGCGAGGACGTCGATCACGGACTGCCGCAACGCATCCACGTCGAGTGAGCCTGTCAGGCGCAGGACCGCCGGAATGTTGTAGGTTGCCGCCGATGCCTCGAAGCGGTTGATGAACCACATGCGCTGCTGCGCGAACGACAGCGGTACCCGGGCAGGGCGTGGTTCGACCGCGACGATCGGCGACAGGGCCTCGGCATTGCCCGCGACCGCGGCGGCGAGCGCGCGGACCGTCGATGCGGTGAACACCTCGCGCACCGAGATATCAACGCCGAGAGCCTCTCCGGCCTGCGCAGCCAAGCGCATCGCCGACAGCGAGTTGCCGCCGAGGTCGAAGAAGGAGTCGGTCACACTGATGCGGTCGAGGCCGAGAACGTCGGTGAACGCCTTCAGCACCGCCAGCTCCGCGGCGGTCTGCGGTGCCACCACACCTTCGCTGTGCGCCCCGAACTCAGGATCGGGCAAGGCGTCGCGGTCCAGTTTGCCGTTGGCGGTCAACGGCAGTGCTTCCACGATGAGCACCAGCGTGGGCACCATGTACGCGGGCAGTTGCCGTGCCGCAGCGGTGATCACGTCGTCGGCGACCACGTCGCGTCCGCCGTCGGCGACGACATACCCGACAAGGGTGTCGCCGGACGGTCCGTCGACGATGCGGACGGCTGCACCCACCACGCCGGACGCGGTCAGCAGCGCCGCCTCGATCTCGCCGAATTCGATACGGAATCCGCGCAATTGGACCTGCGCGTCGCCGCGGCCGAGGTACTCGATGTCGTTACCGACACGTCGCGCGCGGTCGCCGGTGCGGTACATCCGCGAACCGTCCCCGGCGAACGGGTCGGCGACGAAGCGCGTCGACGACAGGTCGGGGCGGCCAAGGTAGCCCTGGGTGAGTTGTCCACCGGTGACGTACATTTCACCCGGAACACCAACCGGAACCGGTCGCAGCCGATCGTCGAGGATGTGAATTCCCAGCGACGCCAGCGGGCGCCCGATGTACGAGGCGTCGTCGGCCGACACCGAGTCGGAGTCGAGTTCGCGGTAACTGACGTGAACCGTGGTCTCGGTGATGCCGTACATGTTCACCAGGCGCGCATCGTCGGCGGGGAATGCGTCGTACCAGCGCCGCACGTGTTCGAAACTCAGTGCCTCGCCGCCGAATACGACGTATCGCAGCCGCAGGTCGACCCGATTGCGCCGGCGGGCGTCGATCAGCTGGTAGAACGCAGACGGTGTCTGGCTCAGCGAGGTGACGCCTTCGGCGGCGAGAAGGCCGACGAACCGGTCGATGTCGCGGGCCACGTCGCGGTCGACGATGACGCAGCGACCGCCGTAATACAGTGCCCCCCACAGTTCCCACACCGAGAAGTCGAAGGCGTACGAATGGAACATGGTCCAGACGTCGTCGGCACCGAACTCGAAGTCGCCTGCGGTGGTGTCGAGCAGCGTGACCACACCGCGGTGGGTGACCTCCACACCCTTGGGCAGGCCGGTCGAACCGGACGTGTAGATCACATAGGCCCGCGAATCAGCCGGGACGGCAACGGGACCCAGTGGCGACGCGCCGCTGTTCGCCGACACCAGCGTGCGGACGTCGACAGCCTCGACACCGTCCGGCACCGCTGCCCACAGTTCGTGACCGGCCGACGAATCGTCGGTCAGGACGACGGCCACGCCCGCGTCGGACACGATGTGCGACAGGCGCGCGACCGGGTTGGTGAGGTCGAGCGGCACATATGCGGCGCCCGCCTTGAGGACACCGATGATCGCGGTGACGAGGTCGGTGGTGCGGGCGGTGGCCACACCCACCAGGTCGCCGATGGCGGTGCCGCGTGAGATCAGGCCCGCGGCAACCGCATCCGAGTCCCGATCGAGTTCTGCGTACGTCAGTGCCGCGTCACCGGCGGTGACGGCGACCGAGTCACCGTGCGCCGCTGCGGACGCGGTGAACGAATCCACTAGAGTCGCACCGGAATGTTCGGTACGAGTGACTGGCTCGGGCAGGCTCCCGAGAAGGCGCCTGTCGTCGGAAAGGAGCAGGTCGACATCGCCGACGACCGTTGCGGGGCGTTCGGTCAACGCATCCAGCATGCGGACGAATCTCTCGGCGAGAGTGCTCATCGTCGGCTCGTCGAACAGATCGGTCGCGTACGTCAGCACACCTGTCCAGTCCTGCCCTTCCGGGGCGGAGGACACAACGACCCGCAGGTCCTGCTGCGCGGCAACCACCGGTGATTCGGCGGCGACGATCTCGAGACCGGAGATCTCGACGGGTGCCGAGCCCACCGACGCGATCGGGTCGAACGAGAGCATCACCTGCGCGAGGGGCGCGAACGCTTCGCTGCGTACCGGGTCGACGGCCTCGACGACCGATTCGAACGGAACATCGGAGTATTCGAGGGCGTCCAGATTGGTGACCCGCACCTGGTCGAGCAACTCGGCGAACGGCTTTCCGGTGTCGACAGCGGTCCTCAGTACCAGCGTGTTGACGAACATGCCGATCAGCGGGTCGAGCGCGGCCTGACCGCGGCCGGCGGTCGGGGTGCCGACCATGATGTCGCCGGTGGCGGTCAGCCTGGCCAGCAGCGCGGCAAGCGCGGTGTGCACCACCATGAACGGGGTGACGCCGAATTCGCCTGCCACAGCGGCGACCCGGTCCGATACGCGGGCCGGGATCCCGAAGATGACGTCGGCGCCGGCGTACGAGGCGACCGCCGGACGTGGGCGGTCGGCGGGCAGCTCGAGAACGTCCGGTGCACCGGCAAGTTGACTGCGCCAGTAGCTGAGCTGGCGGCCGATCACCGATTCGGCGTCGTCGGCCGAACCGAGCACCGTGTGCTGCCAGATCGCGAAGTCGGCGAACTGCACTTCGAGCGGTGCCCAGTCCGGTGAATCACCTTGAGCGCGAGCGGTATACGCGGTCACGATATCCGTGACCAGGGGCAGGATCGATTCGCCGTCGGCGGCGATGTGGTGGACGGTCAGCGCGAGAACGAAGTCGCGGTCACCGCCGGACAGCAGACGCACCCGCAGCGGCCACTGCGTGGTCACATCGAAACCGTCGGTCACCGAGGCGAGCAGTTCGTCGCGGGTGCCGACGACGCGCCACACGTCGTGGCTGTCGAAGTCGGCGATGTCCCCGACCACCTGGTGGGGTACGCCAGCCCGTGCCGGGAACACTGTCCGCAGCACCTCGTGCCGTTCGAGCACGTCGATCACGGCCTGCCGCAGCGCATCTGCGTCGAGGTCGCCGGTGAGGTTCAGGACCGCGGGGATGTTGTAGGTGGCCGCGGTGGTGTCGAACTGGTTGATGAACCACATCCGCTGCTGAGCAAACGACAACGGCACCAACTCCGGACGCGGATCAACCCTCGTGATCGGCGCCAAAGCCACACCATGACCGGACGTCGCCGCGAT
>NZ_JAGQTN010000163.1 GCF_020438995.1 Gordonia sp. (in: high G+C Gram-positive bacteria) | reverse complement strand
GCGGGCGACAACGGGCCGACACGGACGACGACAGCCGGCCGAGCCGGTCCGACATGGGGCCGAACGTCCCTACATCATCGAGTTCCTGGGGTTTTGTGGGGGTGGCACTCGCAAATGCCAGCTCACGTGGGTACGGTCGCATTCGCCGCACCAAATGGCGAGACCCGCAGGTCAGGTAACGATCTCGGGTCCCGCATCGGGCGACCGCGATCACCACAGCCCGCATAGCGGGGTGACGGTGACAGTCCACACGAAGACACGAAAGACGGAGGAACCCGTGGCCCTTCCCCAGTTGACCCCCGAGCAGCGCGCTGCCGCGTTGGAGAAGGCTGCTGCCGCCCGCAAGGCCCGCGCCGAGCTCAAGGAGCGTCTCAAGCGCGGCGGCACCGACCTGCAGCAGGTGCTCAAGGACGCCGAGACCGACGAGATCCTCGGCAAGATGAAGGTCTCGGCGCTGCTCGAAGCTCTGCCGAAGGTCGGCAAGGTCAAGGCGCAGGAGATCATGACCGAACTGGAGATCGCTCCGACCCGTCGCCTGCGCGGCCTCGGCGATCGTCAGCGCAAGGCTCTGCTGGAGAGGTTCAGCTCCTGAGCGCTGCAAGCAGCACCGACCGCCCGAGGGGCCGACTGATCGTATTGGTCGGCCCCTCGGCCGTCGGCAAGTCCACGGTGGTCCGCCGGGTCCGTGAACTGCTGCCGGACCTGTTCTTCAGCGTGTCGGCCACCACCCGCGATCCGCGGCCCGGCGAGGTCGACGGCCGCGACTATCGATTTGTCACCCGCGACGAGTTCGACCGCATGATCGCCGAGGACCAACTCCTGGAATGGGCCGACATCCATGGCGGCCTGCAACGCTCGGGAACCCCGGCGCAGCCCGTCGAGGAACGTCTGGCGGCCGGTGAACCGGTGCTGGTGGAGGTCGACCTCACCGGCGCCCGCAATATCGTTGCGCGGCTACCGGAGGCCACCACCGTCTTCATCGCCCCGCCGAGCTGGGACGTCCTGGTGCAGCGACTGACCGGTCGCGGCACCGAGACCCCGGAGGCCGTGGAGCGACGCCTCACCACCGCCCGCACTGAGATGGACGCAGTCGACGAGTTCGAGCACGTCCTGGTGAACACCGAAGTCGACCAGGTGGCCGAACGGTTGGTATCCTTACTGGTCGGATCCCGACAGACCCATCAATCGCAGGAGAATGCGTGAGCACCCAGACAGATTTCGAACTGACGGCCGTCGAGGATGCGCCCGCGTACGACACCCCGCTGGGCATCACCAACCCGCCCATCGACGAGCTGCTTGAACGCGCCTCCTCCAAGTACGCACTGGTGATCTACGCGGCCAAGCGGGCACGCCAGATCAACGACTACTACAACCAGCTCGGCGACGGCATCCTCGAATACGTTGGCCCCCTCGTGGAGCCCGGCCAGCAGGAGAAGCCGCTGTCCATCGCCATGCGTGAGATCCACTCGGACCTGCTCGAGCACACCGAAGGCGAATAGACCACCGGTTCCGGCCCCAACAGGTCCTGACGCAGAGGTTCGGGTATTCGATGACCGCATCGCCTGGCCGCCGCCGCATCCTTGTGGGTGTGGGCGGCGGCATCGCCGCATACAAGGTGTGTTCGGTCATCCGGCACTTCACCGAAGCCGGCGACGACGTGCATGTCGTGCCGACGCGGGCGGCCCTCAACTTCGTGGGAGCCGCCACCTTCGAGGCACTGAGCGGCAATCCTGTCCGCACCGACGTGTTCGAGGACGTCGACCAGGTCGCCCACGTCAAGTTGGGCCAAGAGGCAGACCTGGTGATCATCGCGCCCGCGACCGCCGACCTGATGGCCCGTGCGGCAGGAGGTCGCGCAGATGACCTGCTGACCGCATCGCTGCTCACGGCCCGATGTCCGGTGCTGTTCGTGCCCGCGATGCATACCGAGATGTGGGAGCATCCTGCCACGCAGAACAACGTCGCCGCGTTGCGTTCGTTCGGTTCGACGGTGATGACCCCGGCTTCGGGCAGGCTCACTGGCCGCGATTCGGGAGCCGGGCGGCTGCCGGATCCGCAGGAGATCGCGCTTGTCGGCGAGCTGCTCCTCGACAGTCCCGGTGCCCTGCCGTACGACCTGCACGGCGTGCGCATTCTCATCAGTGCCGGCGGTACGCGAGAACCGCTCGATCCGGTTCGCTACCTCGGCAACCGCAGTTCCGGCAAGCAGGGCTACGCGCTCGCACGCGTCGCGGCGCAGCGCGGCGCGCAGGTCACGGTCGTCGCCGGAGCCACTTCCGAGCCCGGTGATCCAGCAGGTGTCGAGATTGTCCGGATCTCACAGGCCACCGAACTCGGCGACCAGATGACCAAACGCGCCGCCGACGCCGACGTCGTGATCATGTCTGCGGCCGTCGCAGATTTCCGGCCCGTTGCGGTGGCCGGCTCCAAGATCAAGAAGGGCGCACACGGACCCGCCCCGATCGAGCTGACCACCAACCCCGACATCCTGCGATCACTCGTCGAAGCACGTGACAATGGTCACATCTCGTCGTCCGCCGTGATCGTCGGATTCGCCGCCGAAACCGGTGACGAGACCGGCGGCGTGCTCGACCACGGCCGGGCCAAGCTCCGTCGTAAGGGCTGTGACCTGCTCGTGGTCAACGCCGTCGGCGACGGCAAGGCCTTCGGAACCGAGGACAATACCGGCTGGTTGCTATCGTCCGAAGGTAGCGAGACGGCATTGCCGCTCGGGTCGAAATCACTGATGGCGAGCCGAATACTTGACGAGGTACGCGCCCTCGTATCTGATGGTTGACCGGTCCCGACCCGAGCGCACGCCCCACTGAGGGCACCCTAAGTTCGTGCCGTGTACCGTGGAAAACAATCCTATTTTCCTGAAGATGAAGTGCTTGAGAGGATCCGATGACCACATCGTCGCGCCTGTTCACCAGTGAGTCCGTCACCGAGGGGCACCCCGACAAGATCTGTGACGCGATCAGCGACTCGATCCTCGACGCCATTCTCACCGACGATCCCGCGGCCCGTGTCGCGGTGGAAACCCTGGTGACCACCGGCCAGGTGCACGTCGCCGGTGAGGTGACCACCTCCGCCTACGTCGACATCCCGGGCATCGTGCGGGCCAAGATCCTCGAGATCGGCTACGACTCTTCCACCAAGGGTTTCGACGGCGCCTCGTGCGGCGTGAACGTGGCCATCGGCGCACAGTCGCCCGACATCGCCGGCGGTGTCTTCAACTCGCACGAGAGCCGCACCGGCATCTCCGAGGACGAGATCGACAGTCAGGGTGCGGGCGACCAGGGCCTGATGTTCGGGTATGCAACTGACGAGACTCCCGAGCTGATGCCGCTGCCGATCGCGCTGGCGCATCGCCTGTCCCGCCGCCTCACCGAGGTGCGCAAGAACGGCACGCTGCCGTACCTGCGTCCCGACGGCAAGACCCAGGTCACCATCGAATACGACGGTGACAAGCCTGTCCGTCTCGACACCGTGGTGCTCTCGACGCAGCATGCCGCCGACATCTACCTCGAGAACATGCTGGCCCCCGACATCAAGCGCGAGGTCGTCGACGTGGTGCTGGCCGCTGATGATCTGCCCGAGCTCGACACCTCCGATGTGCGGCTGCTGGTCAACCCGACCGGCAAGTTCGTGCTCGGCGGACCGATGGGTGATGCGGGCTTGACCGGCCGCAAGATCATCGTCGACACCTACGGCGGAATGGCCCGCCACGGTGGTGGCGCCTTCTCCGGCAAGGACCCGTCGAAGGTCGACCGCAGCGCCGCCTACGCGATGCGCTGGGTTGCCAAGAACGCGGTCGCGGCCGGGCTGGCCAAGCGCATCGAGGTCCAGGTTGCGTACGCCATTGGCAAGGCCGCCCCGGTGGGCCTGTTCGTGGAGACCTTCGGCACCCACACCGTCGACGAGGAGCTTATCCAGAAGGCCATTTCCGAGGTGTTCGACCTGCGTCCGCTCGCGATCATCCGCGACCTGGACCTGCTGCGCCCGATCTACGGACCGACCGCCGCGTACGGCCACTTCGGCCGCACCGACGTCGAACTGCCGTGGGAGAGCACCGACCGCGCCGAGAAGCTGCGCGCCGCAGCGGGGCTGTAGCACTGGCCACTCCCTCTCAGGCGAAAACGCCTGCCAAAGGAGCACACACACCCGCGTCACCCCTTCCGGTGGCGCGGGTGTTGCCGATGTTGGGCCTGGCACATCTCGACCGGCCCTTCGACTACCTCGTCGACGCCGCCGACGACGAGACCGCGGCGGTGGGGGCGCGTGTGCGCATTCGTTTCGCGGGCAGGCTGGTCGACGGTTTCGTGCTGGAACGCAGGGCCGACAGCGACCACGTCGGCAGCCTGTCGTACCTGGATCGGGCGGTATCGGGCGAACCGGTCCTGACGCCCGAGCTGGCCACGCTCGCCCGAGCGGTCGCCGACCGGTATGCGGGCACCATGTCCGATGTGGTGCGGCTGGCCGTACCGCCCCGTCACGCCCGCACCGAGGCGCGACCTGCCGACGACGTTCCGCCGCCGCCGGATGCGCCGGACCTGGCGGCGTGGTCGTCGTACCAGCATGCCGACTCGTTCATCGGCGCACTGCGATCGGAGTCCGCGGCGGCCCCGCACGCCGTCTGGCAGGCCGCACCGGGGGAGCAGTGGCCGCAGCGGCTGGCCGAACTGGCCACGGCGGTGGCCGCCGCCGGGCGCGGCACGATCATCATCGTCCCGGATCAGCGCGACCTCGATCGCCTGGCCTCGGCGTGCGAACCACTGCTCGGTGATCGGTGCGTGAGTCTCGCGGCCGGGTTGGGGCCGTCGACGCGGTATCGTCGCTGGCTCGCGATCCGGCGCGGCGCGGCGTCCGTGGTGGCCGGTACCCGTAGCGCAGTGTTCGCACCGGTGCACAACCTGGGCCTGGTGGTGGTGTGGGACGACGGCGACGACAGTCTCGCCGAACCCCGCGCCCCGTATCCGCATCCGCGTGAGGTGGCCGTTCTGCGAACCCACCAGCAACGGTGCGGGTTCCTCGTCGGCGGCTACTCCCGCACCGCCGAGGCACAGGCACTCGTCGAATCCGGTTGGGCGCACGACCTGGTCGCCGATAGACAGACCGTGCGTGCAAGGATGCCGCGGGTGCTGGCACTGTCCGATTCCGACGCCCGCGTGATGCGTGATCCGCTGGCCCATTCGGCCCGGATTCCCGAGATGGCGTTCGCGTCCGCCCGCCGGGCCATCGCCGCGGGTCTGCCGGTGCTGTTCAGCGTTCCGCGGCGTGGCTACCTGCCCTCGCTGGCCTGCGCCGGTTGTCGTACCCACGTGCGGTGCCGCGCCTGCCACGGTCCCGTCCAGCTCGATCAGGACCGGTCCGGTCCCGGCGAAATCCTGGCCTGCCGGTGGTGCGGGCGGACGGAACGACACTTCCGGTGCGTCGAATGCGGTGGCACCCGGGTGCGGGCGCTGGTCACCGGTGCCCGGCGCACCGCGGAGGAACTCGGCCGTGCGTTCGCCGGCGTTCCCGTCGTGGCCTCGGGTGGCAGTGCCACCGTCGATGCCGTCGAGTCAGGTGCCCGGGTCGTGGTCGCCACTCCCGGCGTCGAGCCGGTGGCCTCAGGTGGATACGGCGCGGCGATCATCCTCGACACCTGGGCGTACCTCGATCGCGCCGACCTGCGTGCCACGGAGATGGCGGTGCGGCGCTGGCTGGCGATCGGAGCGCTGGTCCGCGCCCACGGCGACGGCGGGGAACTGGTGCTCGTGGCCGACGCCGGTATCCGGGCCGTCCAGGCGGTGGTGCGCTGGGACCCGGCCGGGTTCGCAGCCCTCGAACTGGCTCAGCGCGCTGAACTGGGCTTTCCACCGGCGGTGACGATGGCATCGGTGGACGGCCTCGCTGCCGATGTCACCCGGTTCACCGACCTCATCGACATGCCCGCCGGTGCCGACCTGCTCGGTCCGGTCCCGCTCCCGTCAGGCGTGCGCCCTCCGGCCGGTCTTGCCGACAGCAGCGCCGCGGGTGCGTTCGACGACGAGTCCACCGACATCGAACGAGTCCTGGTGCGCGTAGGTCGTCGTGACGGGCGCAAGCTGGCCGCGGCACTCACGCAGGCGCAGACCCGCCGCAACACCAAACACGAGACCGGACCTATCCGGGTACAGGTCGACCCACACACCATCGGCTAGCCTCGAACCCTGGTGGTGTCGTCCACCAACAGCCGATCGAACGTGTGCGAAGGGTCCTGATGAGAGTGGTGTTCGCCGGTACGCCGGAGGTGGCCGTACCCACGTTGCGTCGGCTGCTGGAGTCCGAACACGAGGTGGTCGGTGTGATCTCGCGCCCCGACGCCGTCTCGGGCCGCGGACGCAAAGTGTCCCGGTCGCCGGTAGCGCTGGCCGCCGACGAGGCGGGAGTCGCGGTGTTCCAGCCGCGTCGTCTGTCCGACGACGGCGTCGCCGACAAACTAGGTGACTGGAATCCCGACGTCGCAGTCGTCGTCGCCTACGGCGGACTGGTGCCACCGGCGCTGCTGGACCTGCCCACACACGGCTGGATCAACCTGCACTTCTCGGTGCTGCCCGCCTGGCGCGGCGCGGCTCCGCTACAGGCATCGATCGCAGCGGGTGACGAATTTGCCGGGGCGACAACATTTCTGCTCGAAGAAGGGCTCGACACCGGCCCCGTGTTCGGGGTGATCACCGAACGTATCCGGTCCACCGATACCAGCGGCGACCTCCTGGCCAGGCTCGCCGAGGCGGGGTCGGGGCTTGTGGCCGCCACGCTAGACGGGCTCGACGCCGGCGCCTTGGTTCCGGTTGCCCAGCCGCTCGACGGGGTGTCGCACGCACCGAAGGTGACCGTCGAGGACGCCCGGATCCGCTGGGACCGGCCCGCGCATATCGTCGACCGGGTAATCCGGGCACACACCCCCGCGCCCGGCGCGTGGACCACCCTCGATGAGGCTCGCATCAAAGTGGGCCCGCCGCAAGGTATCTCCGAACCCGACGCCGACGAAGCGGTACTTGCGCCGGGTGAATTGCGTGTCACCAAACGTGACGTGTTCGTCGGTACCGCTGGAAAGCCGTTGCGGCTCGGGACAGTCCAGCCGCCCGGAAAGAAACCGATGGCCGCGGCGGACTGGGCGCGCGGAGCCCGCTTGACCGACGGGCAGGTGCTGGGATGATCGGCACGCCGGGCAACCGCAGGCCCAGAAAGGGCGGCGGAGACAGCCGTGGTCCCCGGGACTCGCGGCCTCGCGATCAGCAGCCACGCGATAAGAAGCTGCGCGACAAGGACATCGACGTCGCCCGCGAAGCCGCCCGCGACGTGCTGCGGGCGGTCCGGGAACAGTCCGCGTACGCGAATCTGTTGCTGCCCAGGCTGTTACGGGAGCGCCGTATCACCGGACGGGACGCCGCATTCGCCACCGAACTCACCTACGGCGCCGCCCGCGCTCAGGGTCTGCTCGATGCGGTGATCTCCGCGGCCGCCAACCGTGGCGTCGACGACATCGACGGAAACGTCCTCGACATCCTTCGGCTCGGTGCGTATCAGCTGTTGCGCACCAGAACATCGGCCCACGCCGCGGTGTCCACGTCGGTGGATCTGGCCCGATCCGAATTGGGTATGGGCCCTTCGGGTTTCGTGAATGCCGTGCTGCGTAAGATATCGCAGCGCGACGAGGAACTGTGGATCGACGAACTGGCACCGTCGATGGCCGACGATATGATCGGCAACCTCGCATTCCGCTACGCGCATCCGAGGTGGATCGCCGAGGTGTTCTTCGACGCCCTCGGCCATTCGGCAGGGCAGCTGCAGGCGGCGCTGGCCGCCGACGACCAGCGTCCGCCGGTGCATCTGGTGGCACGTCCCGGGATGATCACCGCGGAGGAACTGGCCCTCACCAGCGGCGGCGACGAGGGTAGGTTCTCACCGTATTGTGTCTATCTACCGGGCGGCGATCCCGGTGCGATCGAAGCGGTGCGTGATGGTTTCGCCGGGGTGCAGGACGAGGGCAGTCAGCTGGTCGCGCGTGCGGTCACCGTCGCCGACGTCGGCGAGGACACCGGTCGCTGGCTCGACATGTGTGCCGGTCCGGGCGGCAAGGCCGCGCTGATCGGCGCGATCGCCGACATCGACGGCGCCCGCCTCCACGCCCTGGAGGTATCCGACCACCGCGCCGAGCTGATCCGCAAGGTGACCGGTGACCTGCCGGTCGACGTCCGCGTCGCCGACGCCCGCAGCTCCGGACTCGAACCCGGCTACGATCGCATCCTGCTCGATGCCCCGTGCTCGGGCCTGGGATCGTTGCGCCGCCGCCCCGAGGCCCGCTGGCGCCGCACCCCCGACGATGTCACCGAACTTGTGGTGCTGCAGACCGAACTGCTCACCGAGGCGCTGCGCCTGGTCAAACCCGGTGGTGTGGTGATCTATTCGACGTGCTCACCGCACCCCGCCGAAACCGTCGACATCATCGGCGCGGTGGTGTCGTCGGTGCCGGATGCCAGGCAACTCGACGCCCGTCCACTGGTCGCTGTCGGCGAGCTCGACGGTTCGCTGCTCGGCCCCGGCCCGCACGTTCAGCTGTGGCCGCACCTGCACGGTACCGACGCCATGTTCCTGGCCGCGGTCACCAAGGACGGATAGTCGTCCCTTCGGGCGATACCCGAATCGCGCTGGGCTGCCTAGCGTCGAGGACACCACCGTCGCTGTTTCGTCCGAAAGGTCCCGTTCGATGAGATGTGTCCCGATCGTGTTCAGCGCCGTGTGCGCACTCGTCGTCGGCCTGGGCGCCCTGGTGGCGCCGGCCCCCGCGCCCGCCGCCCCCACCACGACTTCGCTGGAGGGTGCAATCCATGCGCTCACCAACGCCGAACGCACCAAGCGGAGCCTCGGCAAGCTCGGCACCAACGACTGCCTCAAGCGCTACGCCCTGGCGCAGGCACAACGGCAGGCCCGAGAGAACCGCATGTATCACCAGCAGATGCAGCCGATCCTGCGCGCTTGCGGTCTGCGTTACGTCGGTGAGAACGTCGCCGCGGGCTATCCCACCGCACAGTCGGTGATGACCGGCTGGATGAACTCGCCCGGCCACCGAGCCAACATCCTCAAACGCGAGTTCAACCGCCTCGGCGTCGGCGTCGCCTACTCCACCTCCGGCCGCCCCTACTACTGCCAGGTCTTCGGTCAGGTCTGAACTGCGTCACCGAGTACACTCGCCCTCAAGGATTCTGTAGATCTCAAGAATCGAGGACCCGTGAACCTTGCAAAGCTCTCCGCCAATGGGCAGATCACTGTCCCGGTCGAGGTGCGTCGCAGACTGCGCCTCGTACCTGGCGACAAGGTGCTGTTCCTCGAGAAGCCGAACGGTGAAGTCGTCGTAGCCAAGGCTGGTGTTGCAGCATTCGCTGAGGCTCAGTCCGCCTTCGCCGGGGCGGCGGCGGACTTCGGCGTCGCCGACGAAACCGATGTCGACGTCCTCATCGCTGAGGCGCGCGGCCGAGCGTGATGCTCGTCCTGCTTGACACGAACATCCTCATCTCGGCGCTGATATCGCGTCGGCCGTCGACGTCATCGTCACCGACGACAAGCACTTCCTGGCGCTCGACATCGCGAAGCCACAGATTTTGACTGCGCGTGGCTTCCTGGACACCTACGCTGAGACGTCCGACGCCGACTGACACCCTGACGGACTGCGCGGGCCCGACCCACGAGAACCGCACGTGACCCCAATGGC
>NZ_JAGQTN010000162.1 GCF_020438995.1 Gordonia sp. (in: high G+C Gram-positive bacteria) | reverse complement strand
CTCGACCCCGAACTCGACTCGCTGACCCGCCGCGAGATGGAGGTACTGCGCCTGCTGGCCCGCGGCTACACCTACCGCGAGATCGCCGAAGAACTGTTCATCTCCATCAAGACGGTCGAAACCCACGCCTCCAACGTCCTGCGAAAAACCCAGCAGTCCAACCGGAACGCCCTCACCCGCTGGGCCGCCACCCGCCACATCGGCTAGCGACCGTGACCGGGCATGTCGTACCCGGCCGGTACGTTGCCCGGCATGACGACAGAGGCCTACCAGAACACCCTCGACGCACTCGGGCTGTGCGTGTCCGCGCGGATCCCGGTGATCCTGTGGGGCAATCCGGGTGAGGGTAAGACGTCGATGATCGAATCGGTGACCGAGCGCGGATGGCATGTGGAAACGGTCATCCTCAGCCAGAGCGAACCGTCCGATCTCGCCGGGCTGCCCGTCGTCTCGCCGGCCGGTGACGTGGTGCTCGCCGCACCGGCGTGGGCGCGGCGTCTCGCCGACCACGACGGGCCGTCGATTTGCTTCTTCGACGAGTTCAGCACCGCCCAGCCGTCCCTGCAGGCAGCTGCGTTGCGCATCCTCACGCATGGGCAGGTCGGCAATCTGCAATTGCCGGATTCGGTGACGTTCGTCGCCGCCGCCAACCCGGTCGATGTGGCTGCCGCCGGCTGGGATCTGGCCGCGCCCACCGCATCACGCTTCGTACATCTGGACTTCGCGATGTCCGTCGAGGTGTTCGCACAGGGTTCGGTGACCGGCCGGTGGCCCGCGCTGCTGACGTGGGTGTTGCCGGACGATTTCCGGGGTGCGGTCGCACGGGAGATGGCGTCGGTCGCGGGCTTCCTGCGGGCCCGCCGCAACCAGCTCAGCGTCATACCGAAAGACCACGCATCCCGGTCACGCGCGTTTCCGACACCCCGGACGTGGGAGTTCGCCGCGACCCTGGCTGCGCTGGCCCGGCACGTGGGCTGCTCCGACGACGTCGCCTCGCTCGTGGTGACCGGGGCGATCGGCGAGGCCACCGCGTACGAGTACCTGTCGTGGCGCGAGAATCTCGACCTGCCCGACCCGGACGCGCTGCTAGACGGCCGCGAATCGATCAGCTTCTCCGATGTGCGTGCCGACCGCGTATACGTCGTCTTGCAGTCCGTTGTTGCCGCGGTGGAACAGAATGTCACCGACGACCGCTGGACGGCGGCGATGCGGCTGTGCTGCCAGGCCGCGGCGCAGGTGAGTATCGATCCGGCCGTTCCTGCGGTGCGTGCTCTCGTGGCGCCCGGGAGCCGACCGATGTCGGCGACGGTGCCCAAAGAGATCTCCGTTTTCGCTCCTGTCCTGAAACAGGCTGGGCTGCTGTGATGTTCGACGACAACAAACTGACCGCCGCCCGGCTGTGGGTGATCAGTGCCGGACGCTCGGGCACCCGCTCACCGGACGGTCCGCGCAATCAGCCCTACCTGGCACGGGCACTGTACGCCCTGATTCCCACACCCAGCGACGACGTACTTCGGATGACTGTCGACGAAGGCTGGCGCCTTTACATGAACCCGGAATGGCTCGCCGCGGCGTCGGTGCCCGATGTCGGCCGGGAACTTGCGCACCTGGTGTGGCACCTAATCAACCGGCACGCCGACCGGGCCCGTGGCTGTGGGGTGAGTGAGTCAAGCGCATCGCGGTGGCGCCGGGCGGCGGACGAGGCCGTGGGGGAGTTCACAGACCCCGCCGGACTGCGCCCCTGTCATATCCGGCTCATCCGGAACGATACGCAGATCACCGTCGAAACCCGCTTCGAACAGCTCGCCGGCGACTCTGCGCCTGGAGCAGATTCTTGCGGGCTCGATGAATGCGGCAGCGGTGCCGACGGGATTTCCCGTTCCTACGAGAGCCCACGGACAACGGACCTGCCCCAGGTCAGTCGTGTCGACGGTGAGCTGATCCGGAGAGACGTGGCAACCGCATTCCTGCGGAGCGCGCACGGTCGTGGAACCGGCGGCTATATCGCGCTTGCCCGGTGGGCCGAGGAGATCGTCAATCCGGTGGTGCCGTGGCAGCAGATCCTCGGTGCGGCGGTCCGCGGTGCGGTCACCACGGCGACCGGCGGTGGCGACTACACCTATCGACGCCTATCCCGACGAACCGCCACCGCGCCGAACATCGTCCTGCCCAGTAGACAGCGAGTCATCCCTGAGATAGCCGTCGTCATCGACACCTCCGGCAGCGTCGACGAACGGATGTTGGGGCAGGCCCTCACCGAACTCGACAACATCGTGTCCACGCTGCAGATCTCCGAGCGAGGTCTGATCGCGGTGTCGGTCGACACGTCCGCCTACAACCTGAGGCGAGTCCGTCGCGCCACCGACATCGACCTGTTCGGCGGCGGCGGAACCGACATGACCGTCGGCATCGCCGCGGTCGCGGCACAACGGCCGCGCCCGGAGGTCGTCATTGTGTTCACCGACGGTTGCACACCGTGGCCGGCCCAACCGATCGCCGGAACAACCCTCGTTGCAGTACTTCTCGACTCCCGGAGTGGTGCACCACCGGCCACCCCGGAGTGGGCTATCCGCGTCGAATGTGTCGATGAGGCACTATGAGATCGCGGCCACTACACCAAACCAGCCAATGTCAGATTGGTGTCAGCTGATGGCCCTGTGCAAGTATCCACATGTACTGCGGCGGCCAGTTGCTGTGACAGTTACCTGTAATGGCGCGAAACATCTGTTCTCTGTGAACCGCGATTGGAGTGTCTCGAGCGAGCACAACCTGGAGCAGGATCGGCTTCTGGCTGTGCTTGGAGGCGAGGAACATCAATGTCTCAAACTGGAAATGTACGTCGGCAGGCTGCGTGAGCTCGCTGAGTTCCACGCGCGCCGCCGCAAGTACCCGATTCGATTCATCGAGCCGGGTGTATGGGAGGCGGACCTGGGCACGTACAATCGCCGGCGATTCATGAGTGTGCTCCTCGCCGGTGAGTTCATCCGCACTGAATGCGCACCTCCCGGCTATAGTACGGATGGTAGTTTTCAACTGCGTCCCGCGGTCATCGCTGTGTCGAGTATCCAGCGAGTACCGAGGTTGTGGGCACGGGCGGTTGCCTCGCTATTCGTGGAATCGAATGCCGCCGATATCCTGTGGCGATCGGGGATTCACCCACGTGTGGCGGCAGAGGACCTTTCGCGATTCGTCGGCCCGGAGGCATCTTTGATATCCGTCTTCGACTATGTGGAACAGTACTATTCCTCGGGTTCCTGCGTTCGTGGTGATTCGATTGATCATGGTGCGCAAGAGTATAGTTCGAACCTTCGAGACGAATCAATCAATGAGGTTGTGGTACCGCGACTGGTGGAAGAATTACTCAGCGACTCACGAGCTATGGCTGCGATCGCCAAGCGATCGCTTCTTCCCACTCCTCGGCATGACCATGGCAGTACCGTTCCGGGCTGTACAGTGTTTCCTGTGTTCGACCAGCCTTTGACGTCCGATATGATCAGCCAGGAAGCGGTGGCAAATGCGACCGGTCGATCCTCAACTGTGGAAGGAATCCTCAAGGTTCGGCGGAGTGAAGTCCGTGGGACGAGCGTTGTCGTCGTTGAGCACCTGGACGGAAGTCGGCTACCTACGGTGGTACCGTATTCTGGCGTAGACAAAGTTTCCATCAATGCGCCGGATCGGTCGAATCTCATCGCTGAACTCGCACGTGAACTTGTTTCCGGTGGTCTGCACCCTGAAATGAATGTCAGTGGTGTTCCGTACCTGGTAACTGGTGGCGAGTATGTACTGGCGCTGATTGCGATATTGGGTGGGGTCAAGGGCAGAGCGATATCGGACATTCGCGAGGATATGCTGGCCACGTTGTATATTCTCGTGCTTCGTGGGCATTTCCCGGACGTATATTCCAAGGTAATCCTGCGGATGGTGACTTCGATTTGGGTTGAGGAGTTCCCGGGAACCTGGGGGATGCGTGCCAAGGTTTGGTCTCATGACCTTGTGGTCTTTGACGTCACGAGGTCAGAACTGCCCGTCGATATCGAAAAACTGCGATCATCCGTCGATCAGCTCGTCGCAGAGCTATGCGACCAGCTATCCCGAAATATTGATGGACACGGCCTCACGGATGGGATCGTCGTATATGTACGGGCGCAGTATCTCATGTGTGACTGGGACGATGCGCGGGTGATACTTCGTCCGGGAAGATGGTCGGATCCTGACGATGCCTGGGAACTCGTCACGCAGGGCGATGTTCGCTCGAAGGTCCTGGGTATTCTTATGTTGCGAGCGTTCTTCGAAGTGACAGGACGGCGTCCGCTGACGATTGGGCTTCCATCAGGCTTCTTTACCGCCGATGACCGCGCGCAGGTGATGCGTGAATTATTTGATCTTGAGGAACTCTCTCTGGCGATCAGGATCGTTGATGGACGGAATATTTGAGACGATTCTCATCGATGTGCAAGGTCTTTATATAGTATCGCTGATGTCGACTTTACTATCCTGTCCGTGGTGGAATTCTTCGGGTCTGACTATTGAAGAGTGGATGTACCTATGAAGACGGACTGGTGTGGACTGGGCAGCGCGTCACATCGGGATAAGCTGCGCAGCAAGGTCATTCAGATCCTTGGCGTGAAAGTCATTGTGCGGTGAACCCGAATCGTCCTTGAGCACACCGCCCCATTCCTGCGGACGTTCGACGAACGCCGTGCGCAAACCGAATCCGCGGGCGGCGTCGAGATCGGACTGATGGGTGGCCACCATCAGTACCTGGCCGGGCTCGACTTCCATGAGTTCGGCTAATCCGCAATAGACTTCGCGGGCGGGCTTGTAGTGGCGCCACAGATCCGAACCGCCGATGAAATCCCAGCCGAAACCATTGCGTTTGGACATCTCGGTCAGCATCGCGACACTGCCGTTGCTCAACGCGCACACCGTGAACCGGGTGCGCAGCCGTGCCAGGCCATCGGCGGCGTCGGGCCAGCCGGGGATCTCGCGCCACGCCCGCACCAGTCGCAGGGCGTCGTCGTCGGCGATGGTGAGGCCCAAGTCGGCGGCCACCTCGTGCAATGTCTCGGTCTGCAGGTCGTCGAGGCCGCGCCACGGCAGGTCACCGGACTCCACGCGGGCCAGGATCGGGGCGTACTTGCCGCGCCAGCGCCACGCGAACTCGGCGGTGTCGACGCCGGGGGCGGCCGCTGCGACCGCACCGGAAATTCCGGTGAACCAGTCGGTGACGGTACCGAATGTGTCGAAGGCAAGGACGCGGATCTCGTTGGTCATCGGCCAAGTTTATCGGCGCCGGGTGGTCGATGGTTCTGATTTTCACGTATATTTTGAGGGTCAGTCTCACACCGGCCGACCGTCTGATTCGTTTCGCCGGCACGTTGGGGCCTGAGACCGAGGAGGCTGCGATGACCACAGCGGAACAACTGGAGGCGCGAGGAGAGGCCCGCGGGGAGGCGCGCGGGCGGGCCGGGTTGCTGATCGACATGCTTTCGCTCAAGTTCGGTGAGCTTGATGACGTGATCAAGGCTCGTATCGAGCAGGCTACCGCCGCCGAGATCAACAAGTGGAGTGCCCGCTTCGTGCAGGGGGCACCCGACGTCGATCACGTGATCGGTTAGGGCATGTCTCCCATATCCCTTTGCACGGTCTCGACGGCCCGCTGCACGCCTGGCTGCGTTGTCGTCGATCAACTATCCCGTCGCTGCGCTCGCCCGGCACGGTAGCGCCGCTACCGCTCTCTCCTCCGCCTTGCCAGCCGCACAGTGGATCCGCCGATACCGCACAGTGGATATGGGAGGCACGCCCTAGCCGGAAAGCTACTTGAGAAGGGCGATCAGGAGGATCGCCACGCCGGCCAGGACGACGAAGAAGGCGAACACCGACAGGGCCAGGGCGGTGGTCGAACTCTGCGGCTGTGGCCGGGGTTCGGGGAATGCGCCGGTCATCCGGTTGGAGCCGCCGACGTGTCCGTGGGTGGGGAAGCGCAGACGATCCGACGACATCGTCGGTGCGTAGGCCGAATCGGTGCTGTTGGCCGTCGACGGGAGCGGGCGGGTTCCGGGCGGGATTGTGCCCACGCCGCCAGTTCCCGGTTGGTTGCTCGGCGAATTCCTGGTCACCGGTGCTGTGGCCGCGGTCTGAGTACGTGGCTTCTGCATCCAGATCGGCAGCGCCCCATCCTTTTTGGTGAGGACGCCGGTGAGGACCTGATCCCTGCTGGTGTGGGTGGCGGCGGCCGCGACCGCGGCCAGCTCGTCACGGGCCTGCGCCATCGTGGGCCTGCGGGCCGGTGCCGGTTCCAGGAGCTTACGCAGGATCGGTTCGAGCGCACCGGCTTTGGTGATCGGATTGATCTTGGCGCGGGCCACCTTGTGCAGCAGCGCGAGGGAGTTCTCGTCGACACCGAACGGCGGCAGCCCCTCGAGCATCGTGTAGATGGTGGCGCCGAGTGAGTACACGTCCGACGCCTCGGACGGAAGCTGGCCACGGGCCACCTCCGGCGCGAAATAGGCGGGTGTACCGGTGACGATGCCGGTCTGGGTGAGGGTGACATCGTCCTTGGCGTGCGAGATTCCGAAGTCGGTGATCTTGACCAGACCCGCGTTGCGGCCGGTGTTGGCGATCAGGATGTTGCCCGGTTTGATGTCGCGGTGGATGATGCCGGCGGCGTGTGCGTCGACCATCGCGTCGGCCACCTGCGCGCCGATCTGTGCCGACTGGGCGACATCGATGGTGCCGGTGGCGTGCAAGATCTGCGCGACGCTGCGTGAGGGCAGATACTCCATCACCAGCCACGGCTCACCGCTGTCGAGGGCGACGTCGTGCATGGCGATCGCGTTGCGGTGCGAAAGCCGGGCCGCGATCCGGCCCTCACGCATCGCGCGCTGACGGATCGTGTCGGCGGTATCCTCGCTCAGCCCTTCGGTGGAGATCACCTGCTTGACGGCCACCTCGCGGTCGAGGAGCTGATCGCGGGCCAGCCACACCGTGCCCATGCCGCCACCACCGATCCTGGACAGCAGGCGGTATCGCCCGGCAACCAGGTACTGCGGACCTGGCACGCGGGGGTTGTCGGCAACCGATGACATGGCTGCATAATAGCCGTGACGCGGACCTTGAGTGCCCACTGTTGACAGTGAGTCGTACATATGTTCGACTTTCCTGGTGCGATGGGCGGATCAAGAGGTGTCGGTGGGCGGTGTGCCCGTCGACGACGGTGCCTTGCCCGGCCTGCAGCGATCGGGACTGGTTCGGTCGGTACGCTCACCCGATTTCGCCGGCATCACCTTCCACGAGGTGCTTGCCAAGAGTGCGCTCAACAAGCTGCCCGAGGGGGCACAACTGCCGTTCCGGCATACCGTCAACACCTTCCGTGGCTGTTCGCACGCTTGCAGGTACTGCTTTGCCCGGCCCACCCACGAGTACCTCGACCTCGACGCGGGGGTGGACTTCGACTCGCAGGTCGTGGTCAAACTGAACGTGGCCGCGGTGCTGCGCAAAGAGCTGCGCCGCCGATCGTGGACCCGGGAGACGGTCGCGCTGGGCACCAATACCGACCCCTATCAGCGGGCCGAGGGCCGGTACCGGCTGATGCCGGGGGTGATCGGGGCGCTGGCCGAGTCGGCCACACCGTTCTCGATCCTCACCAAGGGCACTCTGCTGCGCCGGGATCTGCCGCTGCTGCGGCAGGCCGCCGGCCGGGTGCCGGTGAGCATCGGTATTTCGCTGGCCGTCATCGACGCCGAACTGCAGAAGACACTCGAACCGGGCACGCCGTCACCGAAGGCGAGGCTGGCGCTGATAAGGGACGTCGCCGACGCCGGATTCGCCCCGCACGTCATGGTCGCTCCGGTGCTGCCGTACCTGTCCGATTCGGTCGCCGATCTCGACGCGCTGCTGCGTGCGCTGGCTTACGCGGGCGCCTCGGGTGTGACCGCATTTCCGCTGCATCTGCGCGGTGCCACCAAACCGTGGTTCCTCGACTGGCTGGCCGTCGAACATCCCCGGCTCATCCCGCGTTACCGCAGTCTGTACGGGCGGGGTGGGTACGTCACCAAGGAGTATTCGGCGTGGTTGCGGGAGCGGATGGCGCCGCTGGTCCGCAAGTACGGGCTCGGTGATTCCGGAGGGCTGTACGGTGCCGCGAGCAGCGGCCGGGTCGCGGCCTCCCGCGAAGTGGGCATGACCATCGCGGCAGAGCATGCGCTGGTGGCCACGCCCGAGCTCTCGTCGGCGCTCACCTTGTTCTGAGCGCCGGACGGCCAGATATGTCTGAAAGTATGTTCTGACCTGCTCTGACGGGCGATTGTCAGAGGCTCGGTCTACGATCGATCTCATCGAAAACTTGTTCGACTTGATGAGGGTTGGACGAGGTTTCGTTTCCCGGGACGACTGCTCCGGGATGCGCGGCATCTTCCCTGTAGCGCGCCACCCCACACCGGGCACCCGGCACATCGGGCACCCGACACGCACTGGGCACAAGGAGGAACGATGGGTAACCAGCAGGCGGTTGAGCGAGGGCTGACGATCGCAGAACGTGGGCCGGCCGGGCGGCGGGCCGAGGTCGATGCCGGTCACGAGGCGCGCATCGCGCAGTTGCGCCGACAACTGGCCGTCATGTCGGGACAGCCCGACCGGCCGTCGGCGGAGCGGGCGGATGTGTCGGTGATTCCGGTGCCTGTCGCGCTCGAACCGCTGTTTCCGTCCGGTGGGCTCGCCGCGGGGGTCGTGGTGGCCTGTGACGGTGCGCGGTCGGTACTGCTGTCGCTGATCGCTTCGGCGTCGGCTGCCGGCAGCCGGATCGCCGTCGTGGGCATGCCGCGGTTGTGCCTGTTGTCGGCGGTCGAGCTGGGCGCCGACCTGTCCCGGATCGCGACCATCCCGTATCCGGGCGCAGATCCGGTGGAGGTGGCCTCGGTGCTGCTCGACGGGATGGATGTGGTTGTGCTGAACCTGGCCGGGGCCTCGGTGGCGCCGTCCCGGACCAAGGTGCTGATGGGGCGCGTACGTAAACAATCGTCGACGCTGATCGTCACTGGAGGACACTGGCCGGGAGCCCGCACCAGTATCGATGCCGAGGTAACCGGATATCGGAACAGCTTGTCCCACAGTATTTCCGGTAGCGGTGTGGGGCGCAGCGGGATGGGCCGGATCGGGGGGATGCGGCTTCGGGTCAGTGCGCAGACCCGTGGCCGGAGCCGCAGCAGCGTCGACGTCGAACTGGTTGCCGACGGGTACGGGGCGGCACGGCGTGTCGGCCTGGTGCACACCGGTGGGCATTTGGCCGAGGTAACCGGTCCGGTGCTGGAAGTGGCCAACTGATGGGCAGCGCAACCTTTCACAAGGCATCGGCCCAGCGGGTGGCTGTTCGCCAAGGGGTGCCGGCTAGGAGGGGGCCGGCACAAAGGGTTTTGGCGCTGTGGTGCCCGGACTGGCCGGCGAGTGCCGCCGCCGCGGAAGCGGATCTGGCGCCGGACGTGCCGGTGGCGGTACTGCACGCCAACCGGGTGGTGGCGTGTTCGGCGTCGGCCCGCCGCAGTGGGGTGCGTCGCGGTATGCGGAAACGGCAGGCGCAGGCGGCCTGCCCGGAGATGGTGCTCACCGGCGCCGACGGCAACCGCGACGGACAGCAGTACGAGCCGATCGCGGCTGCGGTGATGGCGGTGGTGCCGACGGTCGAGGTCCTGCGGCCGGGGCTGCTGGTGATACCGCTGACCGACACCCTGTGCCACCACCTCGGTGAGGAGCAGAAGATCGCCGAACGGCTGACCGACGTCGTCGGAGCGTGCGGTGCCGAGGCGCAGGCCGGGGTGGCCGATGAGATGTTCACCGCGGTGCTCGCCGCGCGGCGCGGGCAATGCGTCGAGCCGGGCGGTGACGCGGCCTGGCTGGCGCCGCTGCCGATTGCGGAGCTGGCCGTCGAACCCTGCTTCGACGGGCCCGGTCGGTCTGAACTGGTGGATCTGCTGCGCAGGCTGGGGATCGCCACGATCGGTGCGTTCGCCGGGTTCCCGATCCGCGATGTGGCCACTAGGTTCACCGCCGATGCCGTTGCCGCGCACCGGCTGGCGAATGCGGCACCGGCCCGGGGACCGGTGGGCGGACACATCCAGGAAGACCTGGCGATCGAGTACGACTGCGATCCGCCGATCGACCGGGTCGACGCCGCCGCCTTCGTGGGTCGGCGCCTGGCCGAGGAGCTGCATCGCCGGCTGGCCGCGGTATCGATGTCCTGCACTCGGCTCACCGTCGAAGCGGTGACCCAACTGGGGCAGCGTCATTCGAGGACCTGGCGGGCGGTGACACCACTGACCGCCGACGATATCGCCTGCCGGATCCGCTGGCAGCTCGACGGCTGGCTCACCGGTGGTCGAGGGAGTCACGTGCAGCGGCCGGATTCTCCGATCGTGATGCTGCGGCTCGAACCGGTGGAGGTGATCGGTTCCGGCGCAATGCATTACGCCCTGTCCGGGTACGGTCTGCCCGAGTCGGAGGTGGACAGTGAACGGGCCCGGACCGCGCTCGCCCGGGTGCAGGGGCTGCTCGGTGGCGACGCTGTCAAGATCCCCGTGCTCAGCGGTGGTCGGGGCCCGGCGGAACAGGTGAGATTGGTAACGCTGGGCGAAGACGCTGTGCCCCAAGGTGATCCGCTGGCCCCGTGGCCGGGACGGCTGCCACAACCCGCCCCGGCCACCATGGCGGCGGCCGCCGTCGCGGTACTCGACCCGGACGGCGATCCGGTGCGGGTATCGGCCCGGGGCGCGTTCAGTGCCGAACCGGCTCTGATCGTCGGACCCCGGAAATGGTCGGTGCAGTGGTGGGCCGGACCGTGGCCCACCGGTATCGACGGTGTCGGGGTCAGCGCCCGGGCGCAGGTCCTACTCGACGACGCCCGGGCACTGCTGCTGCACTACCGATCCGGAGGCTGGACAGTGGAAGGGGTCTACGAGTAGTTGGTCAGGCGACGGCGAGGGCGTCGACCGGTGATACCGCCACTGCCCGGCGGCTCGGGGGCAGTGACGCCACCACGGCCAGTGCGAAGGTGCCCGAGATGATCGCCACCAGCACGCCCCACGGCAGCCCGATCGGCATACCTGAGGACAGGTGGCCGATCAGTGACTGCGAGGCGATGCTGCCGAACACGATTCCGGCGAGCAGCCCGCACACCACCGCGGTACCGGTGAGCGCCAGGGACTCGCGGAAGATCATCGAACGCACCTGCCGTGCGGTGAAACCCATGGCCCGCAGCATGCCGATCTCGCGGGTCCGGGAGATCACTGTCAGCGACATCGTCGAGATGAACCCGACGGCGGCGATGATCACCGAGATCGCGATGATGGCGACGAGCACGGTCGTGGTGATCGACAGGATCTTGTCGTTGGTGGCGATCTCCTCGGGTGTCAGATCGGTCCAGTTGTTCCGGACCGCCTTGTGCAGCGATGTCATACCCGCGGCGATGGAGGTGACCAGGGTGACACCGATGAGCAGACCGACGGCCGACCGGGTGGTCCGGGTGGGGTCGCTGACCGCGTTCTTGCGGGCCAGCACCGCGCTCGGGCTCGCACCCACGGCCCGTCCGCACACCGATACCAGGCGCGGAACGATGACGGGGGCACTGATCAGAAAACCTACGGATACCAGTGCGGCCCCGAGAAATGCCGCGAAAAATCCTGCTGTGGAACCATTCTCACCCATCCGGCAGGCCAGACCCAGGATCAGGGCACCGAACGCGGCTGTCCCGGCGGCGATTACGGGACGCCACCTCGGCACGCCGCGCCGTACGGTCTGCAGCGCGGCCACCGAGGCCAGGGTGCGACGGGTGCCCACGAATGTGGCCACGACGGCGGTGCCGACGACGGCCAGCGCGGCTGGGACGACCATGACGGTGATCGCCGAATAGTCGGCCTCCGGTATTTTCCCGTTGTGCACCAGAATGATTCGGGTGATATCGACGGCAACGGTACCGACGGCGATGCCGACCGCCGCGCCGACGGCGGCCACTGCGCCCACCGCCCGGACCAGTCCGGCCCGTAGTTGCCGGCCGCTTGCGCCGATCAACCGGAGCAGCGTCAGTTGTCCGCGACGGCCCGCGATAACGGTGTCGACGCCGTTGCTGATCACGATCGCCGACACGAACAGGGCGATCAGGATGAACACCGATGCCACCGCGGAGAGCACCTGGCCGATCGGGTCGTCGCCCTCGGCCCGGCTGACGGTGTCGAGCAGATCGGCGGCACCCAGCAGCGCCGCGGAGTACGCCGCCCCGATTCCGCACACCACGCCCACCGTCGTCAGTTCACGCAGCGATCCGATGGTGAGTTTCGGGCTGGTTGCCGTGATTTCCCGATTCGTCATCGATAGTCCGGTCATCGTCCCTGCTCCTGCTCCTGTCGTTGTTGTCCCTGTCGTCATTGTCACCGTCGTGCCTCCTGCAGGCCGATGATGATTTCGGAGATCTGCCGGGGATCGAGCCCCCGGTATTCGCCGACGATCCGCCCGTCGGCGAGCATCAGGATCCGGTCGGCGTACGAGGCGGCGACCGGATCGTGGGTGACCATCGCGATGCCCTGACCGTATTCGTGAGCCGCGGTGGTCAGCAACGCCAATACCTCACGGGCAGTGCGGGTATCGAGAGCGCCGGTCGGTTCGTCGGCGAGGATGATCGACGGACGGTTCGCAAGTGCCCGCACGATGGCGACCCGCTGCTGTTGCCCGCCGGACAGTTCTGCCGGCCGGTGATCGAGGCGCTCACGCAGGCCGAGAACACCGATCAGGTGGGCGATCCACGCCTGTTGTTCGGGGGTGATCGGGTTTCCGGACAGGATGAACGGCAATTTGATGTTCTCGTTGGCCGTCAGTGTCGGAATCAGGTTGAACGACTGGAAGATGAAGCCGATATGCTTGCGGCGCAACAGGGTACGACCGGTGTCGTCGAGGGTGCCGACCGGCTCGCCTGCCAGCAGGATCTGTCCGGCGGTGATCTCGTCGAGTCCGGCGATCACGTTCATCAGCGTCGACTTGCCCGAACCGGACGGGCCCATGATCGCGGTGAACTCCTGTCGGTACAGGTCGACCGAGACATCACGCAGCGCGTGCACCGGATTGGCCGGATCGCCGTAGGTGCGGGAGACCTCACGCAGGACGACGGCGGGGGCGTGCTGTTGCCGGGGCTGGGGGATACGTGGTCGTGTGTGCGTGTGAATTATCATGTCAATGACGCTATTTCGCATTCACGGTGCGCGCATCGGCCCCGATGACGAAATCCGGCACCCGGCTGGGATGACCGTCATACATCTCTGGATGTACGGCGGTACCAGGGTTGGGAGCCCTATCTCGCCGGACCCTTCGAGACGCGGTCGGCTCGCAAGCTCGCGCGACAGCCCTCAGGGATCAAGAAGGTGGATGAATCACTGTGACCGGTTCATGCCGTGCGATGGTGCTCAGGGATCAAGAAGGTTGTGG
>NZ_JAGQTN010000161.1 GCF_020438995.1 Gordonia sp. (in: high G+C Gram-positive bacteria) | reverse complement strand
GCGGTTCTCCTGCCCGTCGGTCAGTACCACGATCGCCCGCCGGTCGAAGCCGGCCAGTGCCGGTGCGCCAAGGTCGGCATGGGCCATTGCGATTCCGTCACCGATCGACGTATTGCCCGCCGGGTTGGGCGTGTGGCTCGAAATTGCGGCCTTGGCCGCCGTGCGCCCGGCGCCGAAAGACAGCGGCCCCGCCACCGCGATCGGAGTGCCCGGATGCGCATCGTCGTCGAAGCGGACCACGCCGACCGCGTCGTCGTCACCCAGCAGGTCGACGAATACCGGTGCCGCATCCTTCAGCACATCGATTCGCGCACGGCCGTCCCCCGCGTCGAAATTCATGCTGTTTGACTGGTCCAGCACGAGCACCGAGGCCACCGTGGGTTTGGCGATCGTATTGGCGCTGATCGGGACGACGAAATCCTGGCCGGTTTCGACGCAGGTCACGGTGACGGTGCCGGTGGCGGTATCGAGCGCGGTGGTGCCTGTGTACGAAATCCAGACGCGGGCGGTGTCGGTATCGTGAGGCGAGACGGTCACCGAGGTCCCTAGCGGCGTTCCGAACACACCGGGCGCACCAGTCAGCACAGTCGGTCCATCGCTGATGTTGAAGGTGAGGGACTGGCAGGCGCTGAGCGTGAATACGGCGGCACGCACCGTGGTCTGGCCCTCGGGAACATCGTTGAAGACGAGGCTCGTCGTCTGCAGCGTCACCTCGGGCGCGTCGCTGTCATAGACGTAGCCGAGTCCGCGATGGTCCAGCACATCTGCCACCGTCGTGCTCCACGGGAACATCGCATCATTCAGGCGGTGGCCGTCGAGGTCGGCGCTCTCTGCCGGTCCGGGCACGAACGCCTCGCCCGGGTGCGCCGCCTGCCAATCAGCCCACAACTTGTCGACAAAACAGTGATGGAGGAAGAACACCGGGTCGTTCGGCGACGTGCCCGGCAGCATCGAGCCACCGACCCACACGTGGACGCGGTTGTGCATATTGGGTGCGGCGCTGCCACCGACGCTGGCCCAGCCTTCGTTCGAATTGCGATAACCGCCGCTTCCGGTGGTCCAGGGCGACGCGTCGTACGGCGTCAGCGCCTGCACGGTGTCGACCTGGGTCTGGGTCGGCAGCGTGGCTGCGCTGACGCCAAAGGCGCGCTGCAGGCCGGCACCGGTGTCGGCGCCGGTGTCGTCGGCGACTGTCCAGGCATTTGGGTCGGCAGGATCGAAGGCGAACGGGCCGGTCTTGACCAGGTCACCGTCGGCGGCATCGCCGTTGCCGCCCATCAAGTCCGTGCCCCATACGGTGGCCGTGGCGGGGTCGGCCAGCGCCGCGTCGCTCGCCCAGTCCCAGTACGGCAGGATCGCACCCGGCACCTCGGCCTGCAGGTCCTGCTCGAAGCGGCGCAGGAATTCGCGGTGCCAGGACAGGAAAGCCGGCCCGCGGTGGGCGGCGTTTCGCGTCAGCGGACTGCCGCTGGCCGGCGTCGCATGGTTCATCGCATCCATGTGCGTCTTGACGTATTGGTTGTACTTTCCGTTCGCCTTCATGGCCTTCACGGCGGTAACGAAATCGAGCTTCTCCTGCGCGGTGAGCGCGTTGACGTTCTTGCGGCAAGTCATTGTTGGGTCCTCCTCGTCGACGCCGGCAGCCTCGGCGGGCGCCAGCGCATCGGCCGCTCAGCGGCTGCGAAATGCGGGGTCGAAATCGATGACGTCGCGCGCGATGTCGAGCGGCGACTCGTAGGTCCGATAGGGCATGCGGATCGACTCAAAGCGGCGCGGCTCGGTCTGCAGTATGTCCAACGGCTGCCCATCGATCGCGATCTGCAGCATCTGGCCTTCAGCAGCTGAGCGCGCCTTTGCCGCACCATCCGGTGTGTGCGCGGCGGTAATGACGATCGTGCGGCCTTTGTAAGTCGTGCGCTCGGGCCACGATGTCTCACGCTTCTTTCCGGTGGACTTCTTTTCGCTCATGGTCTGTGCCTCCTTGGGCTGGATTCCGTGGACTGACGGGGTCTGACTCGGTGGCGTTCGTCATTCGAACAGGTACGACGATAGTCACGTGGGCCGGGGTGCATCTGTGAGCTAGTGCGAACGAGGCGAGTGAAGAATTACCGCTGTTTGGAGAGGGCAATGGATGGGAGCGAACGGAACGTGCCAATAACTTTCCGTCGCTCTCGATCATGAGTTTGCTGTTGAAGAGAGGGCGGTGGGTTCGTCGGTTTTCACCGTCGTTGGTGGCTGGATCCGGATAGCGGCAGGCAACTCGGGCGGCATCGACCGACATCCCTTGAAGCGTTCTGGCTTGGTCCGGAATGCGGCGCACAGGGTCGCTTTGAGGGGGCTCTGGTCATTTTTGCCATGCTTGTCGCGGTCGGCACCCGGCCACGAGCGGCCGTAGCAGCCCTGAAAAACGAGCTGCCCGAACGGCATCCAACTCATCAGAGACCGGCCGCTCGGCTGGGTAGTAGGTCGGCCCGCTCCTCGGCCTGAGCGGCCGCCCGAGTATTTTCAGACCGGACATACGCCGGCAAGGCCGGG
>NZ_JAGQTN010000160.1 GCF_020438995.1 Gordonia sp. (in: high G+C Gram-positive bacteria) | reverse complement strand
TTCGGTCTGGCGACTGCTACCGCATCTGCCTACGGCCACAACTGGGACGCTGTGGCCGCGTGCGAGAGCGGCGGCAACTGGGGAATCAACACCGGCAACGGCTACTACGGCGGCCTGCAGTTCTCGCAATCCACCTGGGAGGCCTACGGCGGCTCCGGCAGCCCGCACTACGCCTCGCGTGAAGAGCAGATCCGCGTCGCCGAGAACACCCTGGCCGGCCAGGGCCCCGGCGCATGGCCGGTGTGCGGCGCCTACCTGTAGGCACGCCGCACCCAGGTCGCCGCGGCCGCACCCGCACTGCCCCCCGAACGGACATCCGGCCGGGGGCGGTCAGCGGACCGAACCCGGTGACCTCGCAACCACATACGATGGGCAGTCCCTGATCAGGGGCTGCCCATCGGTGCGTTTCGAGACTGCGGGTCAGTGCGACCACCCAGCGGCGACTACCCTCCTGCGACTACTCGGGAGCGGGTTCCCCGAACACCTCGTAGCCGCCTTCGGCGTAGCGGCTGCGGACGGCCTTCTTGTCGAACTTGCCCACCGAGGTCTTGGGGATCTCGGTGACGAACGACCAGCGTTCGGGAATCTGCCAGCGCGGCACCAGATCCGCCAGGAATGCCTTGTGCGCCTCGATGTCGGCGTCGGCCTCGCTCGCTACGACGGCCAGCACGAAGGGCCGCTCATCCCATTTCGCGTCCGGCACGCCGATCACCGTGGCCTCCAGGACCACCGGATTGCTCATCACCGCGTTCTCCAGTTCCACCGAACTGATCCACTCGCCACCGGTCTTGATGATGTCCTTGGTGCGGTCGACGATCCTCATGTAGCCGTCCGGGCTGATGGTGGCCACGTCACCGGTCCGCAGCCAGCCGTCGTGGAACTTGTCCGGTGCGCTCACATTGCCGTCGGGCTGGTAGTAGGCACCGGTGATCCACGGTCCCGACACCTCCAGCTCACCTGAAGTCTCACCGTCCCAGGGCAGTTCGTTGCCCTCGTCATCGACGATGCGGCCGGCGACCAGTGGCGGGAAACGGCCCTGCGTGACGCGGTAGGCGAAGGCCTCCTCGGGGTCGTCGATGCCGGCCGGCGGGCGGGCGATGCTGCCCAGCGGTGAGGTCTCGGTCATACCCCAGGCATGCGTGATCGGTGCGTTGAATTCGTCGAAGGCCCGGATCATGGTGTGCGGTACCGCCGCACCGCCGACGATCACCTCCCGCAGATGCGAGATGTCCTGCGGCGCGGCATGCAGCCGGGCCGCCACGCCCTGCCAGATGGTGGGCACCGCCGCGGCCAGCGTCGGCCGGCCTTCGGCCATCATCGCCAGGAGCGGCTCGGGCTGCAGGAACCGGTCGGGCATGATCATTGTCGCCCCGCACATCATCACCGCGTACGGCAGCCCCCAGCTCATCACGTGGAACATCGGCACGATGGCCAGCATCGAGTCACGGTTCGACAACCCCACGCCGGTGGTCGACGTGGCGGTCAGCGAATGCAGGTAGATGCTGCGGTGGGAGTAGACGACGCCCTTCGGGTCACCGGTGGTGCCCGAGGTGTAGCAGAGCACGGCGGCCGAACGCTCGTCGATGTCGCCGGGCCAGTTGTAGGTGGTGGGCTGTCCGGCGATGAACTCGTCGTAGGCGTGCACGGTGACCCAATCCGGTGCGGTGAACGATTCGACCGGACCGTTGACGACGATCACGTGCCGCACCCCGGGCGCCTGCGCGACGTACGCCGACAGCATCGGCGCCACCGAGGCGTCGACCAGGATCACCTTGTCGTCGGCGTGGTTGAGGATGAACACCGCCTGCTCGGGCGAGAGCCGCAGGTTGAGGGTATGCAGCACGGCCCCCATCGACGGGACGGCGGCGTAGACCACCTGGTGTTCGTTGTTGTTCCACATGAAGGTGGCCACCCGGTCGCCGCGACCGACGCCGAGTCCGTCGAGGGCGTGCGCCAGCTGGGCGGCCTGCTCACCGATCTCGGCGAAGGAGATGTCGCGGAAAGCCGAACCCGTCCACGTTCGGACCCGCCCCTCGGGGAACGATTTTCGGCTGTACTCGACGAGGGTCGCGAGGGAGAGATTTCCGCCCTGCATCGTGGACTGGATCATGTTCCGGGTCTCCTTAGCGGGTTGTTCACCGTGTGGCGGGCAGATGGGCGACGACTCCCCCGGCCGCATGCGCCACGCGTGACTGGCATGCCTAGACTGTGACTGATACCACAGCATTGAAAACCATACCGTCGCCGCACATGCAGCATTTCGGCAATATGAGGCGCGATCGGCCGACCAGGGGTTCGGCCGAACTCCGCGGTACGGTTCAATGACCCGGCAACGCCCCGGGCGGCGCCTCGCGCACCGTACGGGCTCAGCGAAAGGCGATGACCGTGCCGTCCCTGCGCGATCTCTACGATGCCGCCGAAAAGCGGCTCACCCCCACCATCGAGGCGGTGGTGCACTCCGAGGAATTCGCCACCACCACCGCCATCATCGGCATGGTCCGCCGTGAGGCGAGCAAACGCATCGAGGACGCCAATGCCGCGCTCTGGCATCTGGTGAACATCCCGGCAGGCTCCGACGTCCGCAAGCTGCGCCGTCAGATCGGCGAACTCGACTACGAGGTCCGTCAGCTGCGTCTGGAACT
>NZ_JAGQTN010000159.1 GCF_020438995.1 Gordonia sp. (in: high G+C Gram-positive bacteria) | reverse complement strand
TGAAGTATCCGGCGGCCGGATTGGTCATATAGAAATCTTCGTGCATTTCGGACACGACGTGAATCCCGCTGCGGGTGACGTTACGGTCGAGGTCCCCTTCGCCGTAGCTGCACGGCAGCGTCATCAGTGTCGAACCGTCGCGGATCACCACGATCTGGTGCGAGGACGCCTCGGCCTTGACAATCTGCGACCGCCCGATGGCGAAGTCGCTGGTCATGTCCGCGGCGCCGTAGACCCCCTCGCCCATCCTCAGCCCGTACAGCTTGGCGTCGAGATGAATCTTGGTGCCCGGTTTCCAGTATTCGCGGGGCCGCCAGTGCACGCGCGATCCGTCGTCCTCACCAAGCCACGCCCAACTGCCCTCGGTTTCGGGTGTGGTGGTGACCTTGAGGACCTTCTCGACGGCGGCCTTGTCGTCGATGGTGCTGTCGAACTTGAGGATGAGCGAAGCGGCGATGCCCACTTCCTGGCCGTCGGCGACGTTGATGACCACGTTGGGCTGCGCGTCGGGGGTGAGCGTGGTGAACCTGCCGCGCACCTTCACCGGCAGGTTGTCCGAACCCACGGCCGTGCCGCGCCAAGTGTAGGTGGCGCCGTAGCCGAGCGGTTCGGTGATCGTGTAGGTGGTGCGGTCGTCGGACAATTCGCCCTTGACGGCCACACCCTGCGGGTTCAGCAGCTTCACGTCCGGGTTGAACGTACCTTTACTCGCCTTCACCGAGAACTCGTCCGTCGGGTTGGGGGCGTCCGGCGAGGCTAGGTCCGGGGTGTAGGCGACCGACACCTTCGGCTTCTTGGGCCCGGTGTCCTTCTTGTCGTCGTCGGATCCGGTGCCGCACGCCGCCGCGACCAGCCCGGCCACACCGATGCCCGCCGCGACCAGCACTGTGCGTCGGTTGAGGTGCGGTTGATCCGGGTGACACTGCCAGTTCATCCCATCAAATCTACCGGCGAACCATGCGTGTCACGCTATGTGCGACGGTGCAATTGTGCCCTGAGTGGCTGAAATCACGACTCGCACCACCCCGATCCCGGCAAGACCGGCACCGAGATCGACACCCGACAGATCGCGCTACTCGGCGAAACCGTCCAGGACCGCCCGTGAGCCCGACAATCCGAGACGGGTGGCTCCGGCATCGATGAGTGCGGCGGCGAATTCGGCGGTCCGGATGCCGCCGGATGCCTTGATCTCGGCGCCGTCGCCGACGGCCGCGGCCATCAACTCGACCGCCTCGACGCTCGCCCCGCCGAGCGGATGAAAACCGGTGGAGGTCTTGACGTAGTCGGCGCCGGCGGTCACCGCCCGCTTGCACACCTGCGTCACCGCATCCGGACCCGAAAGCTCCAGCAGCGCAGCCGATTCGATGATCACCTTCAGGACCTTCTCCCGCCCGATGGCCTCCCGCACGGTCAGGATGTCGGCGAACACCTCGTCGTAGTCGCCGTTGACCGCGGCTCCGACGTCGATCACCATGTCGATCTCGTCGGCGCCGGTGTCGACGGCCAGCCGCGCCTCGGCCGCCTTGACCAGCGAATGATGCTTCCCCGACGGGAATCCGGCGACGGCGCAGGTATACACGATCCCGGTGTCGATCGGCAGCATCGACGGTGACAGACACACCGAGAACACCCCGAGGTCGACGGCCTCGGCGATCGCGGCCTCGGCGTCCGCGCGGGTGGCCTCCGGTTTGAGCAGCGTGTGGTCGACGATGGCCGCGACGTCGCGGCGCGGATAGCGGGTGATGAGATCGGTGTCGGTCACCCTGAGGTCGTTGTTGGTCACACAGTCGAGCTTGGCACACTTGACGATGTGACTTCACCGACCGGGCCTTCGTCCTCAAGCCCCTCGTTTTCCGGCCCTTCATCTTCGGGTACAGACCGCTACGTCCTGACCCTCGGCTGCCCCGACACGACGGGCATCGTCGCCCGGATCTCCGGATTCCTGGCCGACATCGGCGGCTGGATCACCGAGGCCGGCTACCATTCGGACCCCGATTCGGGATGGTTCTTCACCCGGCAGGCGATCCGCGCCGACGCCGTGACGCTGACCCGTGACGAGATCGCGGCCAGATTCCAGACCGAGGTCGGCGACCCGCTCAACGCGGAATGGAAGCTCACCGACCCCGCCGCGGCCAAGTCGGTGGTGCTGCTGGTGAGCAAGGAATCGCACTGCCTGATCGACCTGCTCGGGCGCGCCCACCGGGGTGAACTGCCCGCCACGATCAGCGCAGTCGTCGGCAATCATGCCGACCTGGCCGAACTGACCGAACGGTTCGGCATCCCGTTCCACCACGTACCGTTCACCGCCGAGCGCAAGGCACAGTCGTTCGCGCAGGTCGCGAGCATCGTCGACAGTTACCACCCGGACGCGGTGGTCCTGGCCCGGTTCATGCAGATCCTGCCGCCCATCCTGTGTGAGGCGTGGGCGGGCCGGGCGCTCAACATCCACCACAGCTTCCTGCCCAGCTTCGTCGGCGCCCGCCCCTACCATCAGGCGTTCGCGCGGGGCGTCAAACTGATCGGCGCCACCTGCCACTACGTGACCGCCGACCTCGACGCCGGACCGATCATCGAGCAGGACGTCATTCGCATCGACCACAGTGATTCGGTCGCCGACATGGTCCGTCAGGGCCGCGACATCGAAACCCTGGTCCTGGCCCGCGGCCTGCGCTGGCACCTCGAGGACCGCGTTCTGGTCCACGGCCGCAAGACCGTCGTCTTCAGCTGAGAATCAGCCGCACTTCACGGTGTTGCCGGCGACGGTGTTGTTGTCGGCGATGAGTTTGACGTCGCTGCCCGACACGGTGAAGTCGACGCCGGTATCGGTGACCTTGAGGTTGTCGATGCTCACCTCGTCGAAGAAGGTCCCGAACATGGTGGTGGTGACCTCGTCGACGATCTGCTGGGCGAAGTCGGACGGCACACCGAAGATGAAGGCGTTGGCCTTTTGCACCTCGAAATGCGGTTTGCCGTCCTCGACGACCGGTTTGATCGTCGTCGACACCGGGATCGACAGGAACAGTGCCTTCACGCTGGCCTCGATGGACACGGTGCCGTCGGCGGCGTTGCCCGACACCTTGGTGATCTCGCCGGCACTGAGCAGACCCCCGCCGCCCGACTGATTCTGGTCCTGAGCTTGTTCGCCGAGTTCGGTCACCCGGTCGAAGGGGACCGATCCGGTGCCGTCGAGACTGCGGATCGTCGTGTCGTCACCGGAGCGCTGGATACCCTCGGCCCGGGCGTGCAATGTCATGCCGGTGCCGGATTCGTTCTTGGTGTCGACCTGCACATACGGGAACTCGTTGCTCATCGCCTGTAGCAGGACCGGTTTCTTGGACAGGGCGACGTTCGTCGGTGAGCCCGTCAGGTCACTGAACGCCTTCTCCATGCAGCTCTGTGCGCGATTGCGGAAGAACAGTTCGCTGCCGACGAGCCCGATCACCAACACCAGCGCCAACGTCGCCGACGTCCAGGCGAGGATCTTGCCGCGGTTGCGCCGCGACGGCGAACTGGCGACCACACCACCACCGTGTCCGGCCGGCGGCGGGGTCTGCCCGCCGAGATGCGCGGTGTCCTCACCGTGGTCGAACGGCGTGGTCGGCACCCGGCCGGCGCCTTCGACCTGGGAGTATGCCTGAGTTCCGCTGAACGCGGACTGCGGTTCGATCTTCATGGTGCCCGTGTCGTCGGTCCGCACCGGCGCGGACCCGGGGATCGTCGGCCGCGACGCCGTGGCCGCGAACCGCGAATCCGGTGATTCGCTCACATCCGAACCGCGCGCGGTCTTCCCGAAATCGACCGGTCCGGTCTCGTACGGCGGCACGTCCAGGTTCACTTGTTCGACGCCGCGCAGGGTCTGATCCGGATCCGCCGGCCCGGTACCGTGCACGGTGCGATCGGGGTCGACGGGCTGGGTCGCGTTCTCCTGAGTGGGCGACGATCCCGGTCCGTCGACGGCTGCAGAACCGTCGAGGGTGTCCTCACCCGCGGCGGTCCACTGATCAGGGTCGCCGACCGTCGCGTCGGGCCGGTGTTCATCACTCATACGTCGGTCCTAGATTCTCCGGTGGCAGGGTTCGGGACGGGTGCCTGCCGCGTCCTCGCTCCCCGCCCAGTTCTCGTCGTCATCAGGCACGTCAGGCCCGGGTACCTACGGACAACGTCAGAACGCCAGACGAGGTTCCGTGATGTGCTGCTCGTTGTCCAGGACGGCCAGCGCGGTGCGGGCCTTGCCGACAGCGGCGAGGTCGATGTCGTGGACGCCGACCTCGGGAGCGCTGCCGTATTCGGCGACCACGCTACCGAAGGGATCTGTGATGCGGCTGTGTCCGATTCCGGTGGGCGCCCCGGACGCCGCGACCTGCGGATCGGCCGGTTCGGCCTGCCCGACGGCCGCGACGAACGCGGTCGAGTCGAGCGCCCGCGCGGTGGCCATGGTCTGCCACTGATGCACTTTGCCCGGCCCGGCCCCCCACGACGCCGGCACGACGATCAGATCAGCGCCGGCGCGGGCAAGGGTGGTGAACAGCCGCGGAAACCGGATGTCGTAGCAGGTGGCCAGGCCGACGCGGCAACCGGCGACGGTGATGATCACCGGTTCGGCGCCGGGCGCGACGGTCCGTGATTCGGCGAACCCGAACGCGTCGTACAGGTGAATCTTGTCGTAGCCCGCCCGTTCCCCGTCGGGTGTCACGGCCAGCAGGGTGTTCTTCACACGATCACCGTCGGGCGTGAACATCCCGGCCACCACCCCGACCCCGTTCCGCGCCGCGATCTCGGCCACCCCGTCGGCCCACGGCCCGTCGAGCGGCTGCGCGATCGGGCCGAGCGACACCCCGAACCGGCACATCGTCGCCTCCGGGAACACCACAAGTTCGGCCCCTCCGGCCGCCGCCCGTTCGGTGGCCGCCGCCACCAGTTCCAGATTCTCCGCGGGATCGGTACCGGAGCTGATCTGCGCCATCGCAACTCGCATGACCACCAGGATATGCCGCCCGGCCACGTAGCGAGTTCGCCCGCATCAAAGGAAACGGAGCCACCCTCTTGATCCCTGCAGCCGATACGACGAACGAGCGACCAAATCTCCTTGATCCCTGAGGCCGAAGCGACGAAGGAGCGAGGGTCACGAAGGGTCCGGTGACCCGAGGCTCCTGACCGCACCCCACGGAACCGTCAGCACATTGTCCCGAGTCGGCCGCCGACTCACCCGCACCGGAACCCCCGACTCCCGCAGCAACGCCAGCGCCTGCCGCCACCGGACCCGCGGCCCGAACGGGGCGAAGCCGGCGGCCATGTCCCAACACCGATCGGCGGCGGCCAGCAACTCGTGGACAGGTTCGCCCGGCACATTGTGATGGATAAGCACCTTGGGCAGCCGTTCGGCCAGCTCCGACGGATATCCGGTATGTGCGGGCGACCAACTGAAGGTGAGCGACCGCGGCCCGTCGGCGTCGAGCAGCACCCAGCAGCAGCGCCGCCCGATCTCATCGCACGTACCCTCGACGATCAGCCCGCCCGGTGCCAGCGCCGACCGCATCTGCCCCCACGCGGCCTCGACCTCGCCCTCGTCGTACTGCCGCAGCACATTGAACGCCCGCACGAGCGTTGGCCGCAGCCCGGCGAGTTCGAAACCGCCGAGCGCGAACCGCACCCCGTCACGGGGTTCGACGATCCGATCGCGGTCGATCTCCAACCCCACCATCTCCAGATCGGGCGCGACGACACGCAACCGGCCGGCCATCTCCACGGCCGTATCCGGACGGGCCCCATAACCGAGGTCGATGACCAGCGGACGCGCATGACCGGTCAGCGCGGCAACGACAGCCGGCTCATGCGCCATCCAACGATCGACGCGGCGCAACCGGTTGATGTTGGTGGTGCCGCGGGTGATGCGCCCCGATGCCCGGGCAGCGCTCACAAGTTCTTGACGATCCAGTCCTTGGCGTAGGCGGCCTCCGCGCGGAACAGGTCGACGAGGTTGACCAGCATCAGCTGTTCGAGCTTGCCGGCGACGAACGGCACGAAGACCTTGACCTCGCTGGTCTTGCGCAGGGTGCAGCCGGTATCGGTGGGGAACAGTTCCTGCCAGCCTTTGAGGCTGCCCGGTCCCGCCGGGATCGACGCGGTGTAATCGCCCTTGGTCATACCCGGATCGAAGATCCCCAACGATTCCTCGCGGGTGATCACCATGTCCTTCTTGAGGACGGTCTGTGCGATCGGCGGCAGTTGGTCGCGGCCGATGGTCTGCTGCAGGACCACCTTGAGGCCCGAATCGTCGGAGGTGAAGTCGACCACCTCACATTTGGGCGAGAACATCTCGAAACCCGCCATCATCTCGTACCAGTACCGCGGTGTGGTCTGCGCCCGATAGACCTGTTCCGCGGGGTACGGGTAGCGCGCGGAGTAGCTGAGCCGTCTTGCCATGCGATTCAGGCTACAGTGGCCTACCCCTGGCTTCTGTTTCGGCTTTCCCAGCTGATGGTCTCGTCGCGTTCGCTGTTGAACAGGTCCACCAGCTCATTCTTGACGATTCTCTCGATCTTGCCGCCGACGAACGGTATCGACACCTTGATCTCTCCGCGGTACAGCGTCGACGCCTTGTCACCGGAACTGATCTGGCTCCCCGTGATGCCGGCCGACACCCCGGACACGCTCGCCTTGGTGTCGCCGCTGATGTTGCCGCCCGCGTATTTGAGGGTGAAGCGGCGCGGAATCTTCAGATCGCCCCGGCGGACGGTGGTGATGATCGACGGCAGTTTGGCTTCCGGGATGCTCTGGGTCATCGCGACGGTGACGGTGTCGCCGGCGCGGGTGAATTCCTCCAGCACACCGTAGTCGCCGTTGATCTCCTTGAGCAGATCGATCCAGTAGTTCTCGACGGAGAACAGTTCCCACAGTCTGGCGGTGGAGAACGGGTAGTCGACGGAATGCTCGAACCTGGTGGCCATGGCCGTAACGGTACCGCTCCAGCCGACGAAGTCGGCGAAGTTCATGACACTGGCCGCCGGTCATTAGGCTGACTTCGTGACCGATTCCTCGCTGCTCTTGTCCGGGCTGACCACGCTGCGCCTCGGCGGCCCCGCACGCGATGTGGTGCGCTGCGCCGATACCACCTCACTCATCGCGACCCTCGCTGCGCTCGACGACGCCGGCACCCCGGTGCTGATCGTCGGCGGCGGTTCCAACCTGGTGATCGGCGACGACGGTTTCCCCGGCACCGCGGTGGTCATCGAGAGTTCGGGATACACCTTCGCCGCCGATGAGGACGGTAAGCCGTACGTGAGCGCGGATGCCGGTCTGGAATGGGACACGCTGGTCGCCGCGACCATCGACAACGGCTTCGGCGGCCTCGAATGCCTGTCCGGGATTCCCGGTTCCACCGGCGCCACCCCGGTACAGAATGTAGGCGCCTACGGGGTGGAGATCGCCGACATTCTGCGGTCGGTCGACGTCTATGACCGTGCCACCCGCACCGCCGGCACCCTGACCCCGGATGATCTCGAACTCGGTTACCGCAGCAGCATTCTCAAGTATCGCGCCGACAAAGTTGTTGTGGCGGTGTCGTTCTGGCTGACCCCCGACCGCCGGAGCAGGCCGCTTCGTTACCGGGAACTGTTCACCGCTCTCGGCGTCGACGCCGGACAGGACGCCGACGCTGCCGACGTCCGCACCGCCGTCCTGTCGCTACGCGGCGGCAAGGGCATGGTCCTGAACCCCGACGATCACGACACCTGGAGTGCCGGTTCGTTTTTCACCAACCCCATCGTCGACGCCGCCCGCGCGCCGGAGATCCTGGACCGGATCAGGACCCGCCTGGGCAAGGACGTGACGATCCCGCAGTACCCGGCCCCCGATGGCGCGGTGAAACTCTCCGCCGGCTGGCTGATCGAACGAGCCGGTTTCGCCAAGGGCCACCCGGGCGAACATGCTCCCGCCCGCCTGTCCACGAAACACACACTCGCCCTGACCAATCGGGGACCAGCAACCACCGAAGACCTACTCACATTGGCCCGCGAGGTCCGCTCCGGAGTCCGCGACGCCTTCGGCGTCGACCTACATCCCGAACCGGTCCTCGTCGGCTGCGAAATCTAACGCGTGTCCGATCACTCGTCGTTGACGTAGCGGGCGGATACCGACCGCCCGAGCGCCGCGATCTCCGCGTCACTCTCCGGGATGAGTGTCGCGGCGTCCTTGCCGACCGAGGCCTCCGCGACCGCGGTGGACAGCAGCGGCTTGATCACCCGCAACACACCCACCCACCCCGGGCAGTACACGCGTCGTTTGCGTTTCTCGATCCCCTTGACGAACGCCTTCCCGCACTTGTCGACGGAGGTCGTCTTACTCAGTGGCGGGGGCAGTCTGCTGATCATCTTGCCGAATGACGGCAGGTCGGATTTGGCATCACGGACCAGCGGGGTGTCGATCCAGCTCATGTGGGCGCTGCCGACGGCCACGCCGAGATGGGTCACCTCCAGCCGCAGGGTGTTGGCGAAGTTCTCCACCGCCGCTTTCGACGCGCTGTAGGGGGCCATACCCGCCCCGGTGGCGAATGCCGCGAGCGAAGAGACGACGAGAACATAACCCCGGCGCTCGATGATCGACGGCAGAGCGGCCCTGACGGTGTTGAACACACCTTTGATGTTGATGTCGATCACCCGGTAGAAGGCTGCCGGGTCCACATTGAGAACACTTCCGTACGAGGCGATTCCGGCGTTCGCTACGACGACGTCCACACCGCCGAAACGTTCGGTGGCGGCGGCCACCGCCGACTCCATCTCCGCCAGATCGGTCACATCGGCGACGATGCCGAGCGCGTGCCCGGCGCCCAGTTCACCGACGACGCCGTCGAGCGCGCTGCGATCGACGTCGGTGAGCACGAGGTTCGCACCCCTGGCACGCAGTTGACGCGCCGTCTCGGCACCCACTCCGTTACCGCCACCGGTGATCAGTACGGTCTTTCCCGCAACGCTCATCCTGTCACGATAGCCCTGCGACGGCCGTCACGAAATAGGCGAAATCTCGGCCAGGACCTTGTCGAGGAGGATGTTGAAATCGTCCTCGGCCTCGATGCTCAGCATGTGGCCGACGCCGTCATAGGTGACGTAGTCACGCAGGGTTCCGTTGTGGCGCAACATTTCCGCCATGAAGTCCGCATGTGCGGGCGGGGTGAGACGGTCGGCGCTGCCGACGACGACGGTCACCGGGACCGTCAGATTCCGCAGGCCGCTGGTGACGTTCAGCTTGCCCATCGCCGAACCCCAGCCTGCGCGGGCACGGGCGCTGCAGTTGCACACCAGGTCGTCGACGAAGTTGACGTGTGCCACCCGAGCGTCGGGCCCGAGGGTCGCGTAATGAGCCACGCGATGCCCGACTGCGGTGCGTGGCAACGGGATCGGCGTCGAGGTGATCATCTTGGTCACCAGCGGCCGGAACGGTGTGGTGTAGCGCGGAAAAACCTGTGGCAGCACGTCGATGTTCTGCACCACGTCGGCCGCTGCGGTGGACACCAGAACCACCGACGACGCGATCTGCGCGACCCGGTCGGGGAACTGCTGCGCCCACGACATGATCGTCATCCCGCCCATGCTGTGCCCGACGAGAACGGCCTTACGTCCCGGTGGCACCACTTGGGAGAGCACCGCGTCGAGATCCTGTCCGAGGATGTCGACCGACAGCTTGCGCGTACCGAGTTCACTGCGGCCGTGCCCACGCTGGTCGTAGGCCACCACGGTGCGATCGCCGGAACTGCCGGCGAGCAGGTGGTTCAGCTGCGGATTCCAGTACTCGGTGGTGCACGTCCATCCGTGCACGAACACGATCACGTCCCGATCGGCCTGCTCCCGCGCGGACGGCCCATAGGTGACGACGTTGAGGCGGGTGCCATCGGCGGTGAGTACGGTCCCGGCCACGCGTTCAGCCGGTGATGCCAACTGGTCGTCGGGTCCGTCGTCAAGGGGCCGTGCACCGCGGATCGCCTCCCAGGTGATGGCCCCGAACAGCAACCCGACGCCCGCGCCGACACCCGCCGCAGCACCGCCGAGGAGCGCGGCGCCCCCGTAACCGATCACCGATTTACGTGTCACTTCATGCTCCTCATCCGATGCGGCCTATTCCGCCGCGCTCCCGGTATCCGGCTCCGGCTTATCGTCGGTGGGGCCATCGTCGACGGCCTGCCCCTCGACGGCCTGCCCCTCGACAGCCTGCCCCTCGACAGCCTGCTCGGCGGCGTCCCTGGTGGCCGACGGCGACGCGTTGAAGTACGTCGACGCCTCACCGATCGCCTTGGAGATCTGCTCGTCGAGCGCCTTGCGGAAGGTGGTCTCGACGATATCGTGCGCCATCGGCCGGACCGTCTGGATCAATTCAGCCATCTCTTTGATCGCCTTGTCCCCGAGATTGGGCAGATTCTCGTTGAAATACTTGTCGGTGATGATGGAGACAAAACTCTTCGCGACGTCGGCGAGGTCGTCCTGCACCCGCACCCAGCGGTCGAGCAGGACGTCAATCTCGATGCCGCTCTTGACCAGCACCTCGGCGCCTTCGAGGACCTCGGGGTTGCGGATGGCGTAATGCGCGCCGTCCTTGGTGAGCAGGCCGAGCTTCTGGCTGAGCGCGATGGTCCGGTCGCTGGCGCCGAGACTGTTGCGCAATTCGGTGATCGTGATGGTGGCGGCACGTTTGAAGTTGCGGAAGCGGCCCGATTTCGGCGTGCCCCGCAGCACCTGTTCCACTTTCATCCCATGATGGGCGGCGTGCAGCAGCTCACTGATCGTGGCGAACGTGTAGCCGCGGTCGAGCATCCCGGATATCAGTTTCAGCCGAACGAGATGTTCTTCGGAATACCAACCGGTGCGTCCGAGAATCTTCGGCGGCGGCAGCAGACCACGATCCTGGTACACGCGAATATTGCGGACGCTGACATCGGCCGCCTTCGCCAGATCGGTGATCCGGTACTCGTTCGCCACCGCGCAGACCTCTCTTCGCCTCATATGAGCACGCCCATCGCGAGCTTGCACGCTACTTCTTGCTGAACCAGGACTTGCCCTGGATCGCGTCGACGCGCGGCCGCACATCGACAAGGTAGACGAGCATAGCGACAACACCGATGATGCCGAGCATCCCGATGGCGCCGAACAGCCAGATGAACAGAGTTGCCGCGGCCAGGATCGACACCCAGAACACCTTGCTCTGGCGGTCGACGGCGGTAAACGCGTCGGGACGCTGGACCGCTGCGTGCGCCAGCGCGACGGCGGACGCGATACCGGCGGCAACGGTGATCAGCAGCAGGACGAGATTACGGCCATAGTCCAGAAACGATGCGATAGTCACGGGTCCACTGTAGTGACCCCCGGTGACCCGACGTGCCGGCTACTTGGCCGTCCGCTTCGCCGGTGCTGCTTTGCGAGCCGTTCCGGTGGCCTTCGCAGCCGGTGTCTGGGTCGCGGCGGCCTTCTTGGCGGGTGTCTTCTTCGCCGGCACCTTCTTGGCAGGGGCCGCCTTCTGGGCTGTTGCCTTCTGGGCTGCCGTGTTCTGGGCTGCCGCCGTCGTCGTCGCAGCGGCCTTCGCCGGGGCGGCCTTCTTGACCGGAGCGGCCTTCTTGGCGGGAGCCGCCTTCTTGGCCGCGGCGGTGCGGGCCGGAGCAGCCTTCTTGGCCGGGGCGCTCCTGACGGGCGCGGCCTTCTTCGCGGCCGCGGTCTTGGCCGGCGCCGTCTTCTCAGCCGCAGGCTCCTCGGCTACAGGATTCTCGGCAACATCCTTCTCGACAACCGGCTTCTCGACGACCGGCTTCTCGACAATGCTCTTCTCGACAACAGGCTCCACGGGAGCCGCAACCGCGAGCGGCGCAGGCTCGTCGGTCTCCCCGTCGGTGCCGGCCCCGCCGGACTTACCGGCCACCGGCAGCCCCAGGGTCGCGGCCCGCTCCTGCAGGGCCTTGAGGATCGCGGCGGCCACACCGAGGTACGCCTCGGCGACTTTGCGCAGTTCCTCGGGCGAGAACTTGGCGAGCAGTTCCTCGAACTCCTCCGGCAGTTCCACCGACAGCTTGTCCTTGGCCTTGTCGAACCGGGCCAGGGCCTGCGCCACCGCGTCATCGAAGGCGGCCTGCGCCGCTTCGAGCCGGGTCTGCGCGCTCTCCTTGGCGTCCTCGACCCCGGACGACAGCCTGCCGGCGACCTGCCCGCTGACGACCTCGCCCCGATCGCGGAGCTGTTCGACGATGTCGGCCACCTGACCGAATGCGGCGGTCAGTCGATTGTCGGTCATGTGTTGTCTCTTCCTCGTCGGTCTGGATCTTCCTGTCGCGATGCGAACTCCTGCAGCAACCCCGACTGGGCCGTTTCGGCGTTCTCCTTGCGGAAGGATTCGTAGATCTCCAGCAGCATCTGCTTCTGTCGTTCACTGATCGCGTCGTCGGCGATCAGTGCGTCGCGCACCGGGCTGGCCGGGCGCTCTTCCAGGATTCCCGCGCGAACGTACAGCACCTCGGCCGACAGGCGCAGGCCCTTGGCGATCTGTGCGAGCACGTCGGCCGACGGTTTGCGCAGGCCGCGTTCGATCTGACTGAGGTACGGATTGGACACCCCGGCCCGTTCGGCCAGTTGCCGCAGCGACACCTGGGCGGCGACCCGCTGTGAACGGATGAAGGTGCCGATGTCCTGCGCGGCGTGGGTGACCGCGTCCTGGGCGGCGTGCGCGACGGCGTCGACAGGGCCGCCATCGGCGACACCGGTTCCGTCGCCGTGGTTTGCTGACTCGTCGCCGGTGGCCGACTCGCCGTCCGTTGTCACCGTCACACTCGCTTTCTCATCGCAGGGTCCAGTATCCGCACGAGTGCTAACAAATGCAAGCAGTGGTGATCTGGTTCAACCCGGGTACACATCCGCCAATCCGATCACATGCTGTCAGAAGATCAGCACCGACACCGTATAGATGGCCAGCCCGGCCAGCGAACCGACGACTGTTCCATTGATCCGGATGAACTGCAGATCCCGGCCCACTTGGAGTTCGATCTTCTTGCTGGTCTCGTCCGCATCCCAGCCGCGCACCGTCTCGGTGATCACCGAGACGATCTCACGCGAATAGTTCTCGGCGATGTGCTTGCCCGAACGCGCCACCCAGCCGTTCATCTTCTCCTGCAGCGGCCGGTCGTCGCGAATCCGCACACCGAGCTGGACAACGGCGTCCGACAGCGAGTTTCGCAGCGTGCTGTTGGGGTCCTCGAGCATCTGCTCGATCACCGCCTTGCCGGTCTTCCAGGCCGTCGACGCCGCGTTGCCCACCTCGTCACGGCCGAGCAACTCGTTCTTGATGGCCTCGAACCGCGCGATCATCTCCGGATCGTGCTGCAGATCGTCAGCGAAGTCGCGGACGAAGGTGTGCATCGACCGACGCACCGGATGTCCGGGGTCGGCGCGCACCTTGTACGTGAAGTCGACCAGTTCGCGGTAGATCCGGTCGCCGAGCAGCGTGTTGACGAACTTCGGCTTCCACGACGGCCCCACGTCCTCGTCGATGATCCGGTCGATGAGCCACTGGCTGCCCAGCGCCCAGTCGTGCGCCTTGTCGCAGGCGAGCTGGAAGACCGGTTCGAGCCTGTCCTCGGTGATCAGCTGTTCGAGCACCCGCCCCAGCGGCTGCGCCCACTGCGGTTCGCCCGCCCACTTGATTGCGTAGGTGATCAGCCCTTCGATGTCCTCGTCGCGCAGCATCTCCGCCGCGAGGGAGAAGCCCCGTGCCACCTCATCGGCGATCCGGTCGGAATTGGCCGGATCGGCCACCCATGTCGACAATCTGCGCGGCAGTTCCAAGGTGTATGCCCGATGCTCGATGACCGCGGGTGTCATGAAGTTGTCCTCGATGAACCCGCCGAGCTGATCGCCGATGTCGTCCTTCTTCTTACGGATCAGCGCCGTGTGCGGGATCGGCAGCCCCAGCGGATGCCGGAACAGAGCGGTCACCGCGAACCAGTCGGCGAGGGCACCCACCATCCCGGCCTCCGACGCGGCGCGCACATAGCCCACCCACGCCGCGACGTCGTGGCCGTCGCGATGTTCGAGATACCTGGTGAACAGGTAGATGATCGCCGCGACCACCAGACATCCGGTGGCGACGACCTTCATCTTCGTCAGGTCCCGGCGACGTTGTGCGTCGGCGGCGCTGTCGCCCAGGGCAAACGCTGTCGACGGCGGGGCCGGGGGCTTCGTGGGTGCAGGGCTTACGTCCTGTATCTGCCGCATTGGACCAGTCTTGCGCACCAGCCACTACGCTTGCCACGTGGCCACCCGTCCCAGTCCCGCAGCCGCGGCCCGTGCAGCAGTTTCCGCGGCCGGCGCGATGACGCGCAGCATCGAACAGGTGTTGCTGGCCAACATCACGGCCGCCCGCGGCGATCAGGACGGCAAGACCGACGGCCGCAAACTGCGCTGGGAGCAGCATCGGCTCACCCGGCGCACCGATCTGATCGACGGGGCGATCGGCGCGGTGCACGAGCTCGGCGCCGACGTCGGCATGGACGACATCGCGACCCATATCGGGGTGTCCAAGACGGTGCTGTACCGCTACTTCACCGACAAGAACGACCTGCGCCTGGCGATGGCCGCGCGGATCTTCGAGTCGACCATCCTGCCGCGCCTGACCTCAGCCATCACCGACGATGCGGACGAGTACTCGCTGACCCGGACCGTGATCGAGGTGTATGTCACCTCCGTGGCCGACGAACCCAATCTGTACCGATTCGCCCTGACCTCGCAGTCCGGCGACGCCATGATCAGCGCCGACTCGGAGAAATTGGTCATCGAGCTGATCACCGTCCTGATCACGATGCGGCTCACCGAACGCGGCGCCGACATCTCGGGCGTCGGGGTGTGGGCGCACGCGCTGGTCGGGTCGATCACCCGTTCGGTCGACTGGTGGATGGCCGAGGGCGGCGATTCGGTCGGCGAGGTGATCGACTATCTGACGATGTTCGTGTGGAGTTCGATCGTGGGCATCGTCGCCGTCAACGGATCACGTGAGGAGTTCCTGGCGGCCCCGCCGCGGATTACACCCCCGTGATCTGAATTTCCTCCACCGGCGGCCGGACTCCGCGAGTAGAACCTGTTGGCAGTATCAGTTCGCACGCGTCTGAAGGGATGCACATGTCACGACACCGCAAGCCAGGATGGAACGCAACCGCCACCGAGGCGCTCCGGGTCGGCGCGACCGGACCGATAGCCGAGTTCGACGCCGAGTCGACACCCGGTTTCGACGGCGACAAGGAGTTCGGCGAAAGCCTGCTCGCCGAACGCGGCCAGGTCATGGCCGACCTGCAGGAACTGCTGTACGCCAACGGACGGGCGGGCGACAACCGTTCGGTGCTGCTGGTGCTACAGGGCATGGACACCGCGGGCAAGGGCGGCATCGTCCGGCACGTGGGCGGTCTCGTCGACCCACAGGGGCTGACGATCAGGGGTTTCGGCAAACCCACCAAGGAAGAACTCGAACACGACTTCCTGTGGCGTATCCGCAAGGCGCTGCCGCCCGCGGGCCGGATCGGCATCTTCGACCGCTCCCACTACGAGGACGTGCTCCCGGTGCGCGTGCACAATCTGGTGCCCGAGTCGGAATGGTCGGGGCGCTACGAACTGATCAACGCGTTCGAATCCGAACTCGTCGCCGCGGGCACCACCGTGATCAAATGCGCGCTCGTCGTGTCCAAGGACGAGCAGAAGGCGCGGCTGGCCGAACGGCTCGAACGCCCCGACAAGTACTGGAAATACAATCCGGGCGACATCGACGAGCGCGGGTTCTGGGACGACTACCTCGAGGCGTATCAGGCGATCTTCGACAAGACGGACAAAGACTCGGCACCCTGGCACCTGATTCCCGCCAACAAGAAGTGGTTCGCCCGGCTCTCGATCTGCGAACTCCTGATCGAGACCCTGGAAAACCTCGAACTGGACTGGCCCAAAGCCGATTTCGACATCGAGACCGAGCGCGCCCGCGTCGCCGCCCTCGACTGAACCACACTGACTACAAACACCCCCGTGGTCTCAAAGACCACGGGGGTGTTGTTGCTACGCGAAATTACTTGGCGGCCGGGGCGCGCTTGGCCGGAGCCTTCTTGGCGGGAGCCTTGCGGGCCGGAGCCTTGGTGGCGACGTCGGCAGCAGCCTCTTCGGCGTCGGCCTTGACCTTGGCGCCGGCGTCCTCGATGGCCACAGCGGCCTCTTCGAGCTTCTCGGCAACACCTTCGGCGGCCTCTTCGACGGCTGCGGCGGCGTCGACGGTCTTGCCGCTGACGGTGCCGGCCAGCTTGGCGGCACGCTCACCGACGGCGCGGGTCTGGGTCGAGACGACGCCCAGGGCGTCCTCGGTCAGCTCGACGGCGTCGTTGTAGACCTTCTCGGCGCGCTCGATGTTCTCGGCGACCAGCGGCTGGGTGCGCAGACGGTCGAGAGCCTCTTCGCCGCGCTCGGCCAGGCCGTTGTAGAAGGTGGTGGCCAGGGCGACGTAGGCGTCGACCTGCTCCTTGACCTCATCGGCGGTGAACTTGCCCTTGAGCTCTTCGAGGCTGGCCGGAACCTCTTCGGGCAGCTCGTTGAAGCGAACCTTGGCCTTTTCGAAGCGGGCCTGGGCGTCTTCGGTGGCGGCTTCGGTGCGCTCACGCAGCGAGGCGACGGCCTCGTTGAGCTGGGTGAGGGCCAGATCGCCGGCGCCGACGACTGCGTAGAGGGGGGTGGCGAGAGTGGTCATGTCGAACTCCTTAGGTCCTGTACCCTTTACCCTTCAACTCACGGGCCCGGATGCGGTCCTCGTGCGCCTACCGAAGTGGCGGGGTTGGGCGGTGGGTGTTTTTCTGACCTCTCCACGGTAAGCGCGCATTGCTAGCAAATGCAAGCGCCTAGCTAGCATTGTGGCTGACCTCACCGAGCGGCACTGGAGGGGGCTGCGCCATAGGTGTGGAATCCGCGGCCCGATTTCTTGCCCAGATGACCCGCGTCGACCATGCGCAGCAACAGTGGCGGCGGCGCGTACAGGGGTTCGCGGAACTCCTCGTACATCTTGTCGGCGATCGCCTTGACGGTGTCCAGGCCCACCAGATCGGCCACCTTCAGCGGCCCCATCGGGTGCGCGCAGCCGAGAGTCATCCCCTTGTCGATGTCGTCGACAGAAGCAAATCCGCTCTCTGCCATACGAATTGCCGACAGCAGATACGGCACGAGCAACGCGTTGACGATGTACCCGGACCTGTCGTCCGAGTGCACCACCTGCTTGCCGAGGACGTCGTGTGCGAAAGCCTCTGCGCGCGTGGATGTCTCGGCCGTGGTCAGCAGTGTGCCCACCAACTCGACCAGCGGCAGCACCGCGACCGGATGAAAGAAGTGCATGCCGATCACCCGGCCGGGGTCGGCAGTTACCATGCCCAGCTTGAGGATCGGGATCGACGACGAACTCGACGCGAGCACCGCATCGGGATCGGTCACGATCGCATCGAGTTCGGCGAACAGGCCGGTCTTGACGCTCTCGTCCTCGACGACGGCCTCGATGACCAATTGCCGGTCGGCGAACGTCGTCAGGTCGGAGGTGAACGTCAGCCGCCACGACGCCTGGTCGCGTTCGCGTGCGGTGATATTGCCGCCGGACACACCGCGATCGAGCGAGCGCAGCACACGGGCCCGGCCGTCGGCGGCGAGTTCGGGGGTCCTGTCGTAGACCAGCACGTCGGTGCCCGCCCGGACGCAGACCTCGGCGATGCCGGCACCCATCTGACCGGCGCCGACCACGCCGACCCTGCAGATCGCCTGGGGCGTCACGGCGGCTCCTCGCTGAAGGCAATCGGTACAGGCGGGACAGACAGGTCACGGTCACCCGCACCCGTATATGACAAGCGCCTGGGCGCGGATATGACAGCGCCGGGGCAGGCGGGGAAGTCCCGCCCACCCCGGCGTGTCAGCTGGGCGTCACGTCGCGATCGGTAGGCATTCGACCTCGACGCGACGTCGGCAGTCTGATCGGAACCGCGGTGCACGGCTCCGGTCGGCAACTCCTAGTGGAACTGGCCCTCTTCGGTCGAGCCCTTGAGCGCTGCGGTCGAGGTGTTGGGATCGACGGTGGTAGCGATCCGGTCGAAGTAGCCGGCGCCGACCTCACGCTGGTGCTTGGTGGCGGTGTAGCCACGGCTCTCGGCGGCGAACTCGCGCTCCTGCAGGTCGACGTATGCCTTCATCTGCTCGCGGGCGTAGCCGTAGGCCAGATCGAACATCGAGTAGTTGAGGGCGTGGAAGCCGGCCAGGGTGATGAACTGGAACTTGAAGCCCATCGCGCCGAGCTCGTTCTGGAACTTCGCGATGGTCGCGTCGTCCAGGTGCTGCTTCCAGTTGAACGAAGGCGAGCAGTTGTAGGCCAGGAGCTGGTCGGGGTACTCGGACTTGACGGCCTCGGCGAACTGCTTGGCCAGCTCGAGATCGGGCTTGCCGGTCTCCATCCAGATCAGGTCGGCGTAGGGAGCGTAGGCCTTGGCACGGGCGATGCAGGGCTCGATGCCGTTCTTGATGCCGTAGAAGCCCTCGGAGGTGCGGGTGCCGTCGAGGAACGGACGGTCACGCTCGTCCACATCGGAGGTCAGCAGGGTGGCGGCCTCGGCGTCGGTACGGGCGACGACGACGGTGGGGGTGTTGGCGACGTCGGCGGCCAGACGGGCCGAGGTCAGGGTGCGGATGTGCTGCTGGGTGGGGATGAGCACCTTGCCACCGAGGTGGCCGCACTTCTTCTCCGAGGCGAGCTGGTCTTCCCAGTGGGTGCCCGCGGCGCCGGCCTTGATCATGGCCTTCTGCAGCTCGTAGACGTTGAGGGCGCCACCGAAGCCGGCCTCGCCGTCGGCCACGATCGGCACGACCCAGTTGTCGACCGAGGTGTCACCCTCGACGCGGGCGATCTCGTCGGCGCGCAGCAGGGCGTTGTTGATGCGCTGGACGACGCTCGGCACCGAGTTGGCCGGGTAGAGCGACTGGTCGGGGTAGGTGTGGCCCGAGAGGTTGGCGTCACCGGCGACCTGCCAGCCGGAGAGGTAGATGGCCTTGAGGCCGGCGCGCACCTGCTGCACGGCCATGTTGCCGGTGAGGGCACCGAGTGCGTTGATGTAGCTGTCGTCGCCCTTGGTGACACCCTCCCAGAGGATCTCGGCGCCGCGGCGAGCGAGGGTGTGCTCCTCGATGACGTTGCCCTGCAGCTCGGCGACCTGCTCGGCGCTGTAGTCGCGCGTGATGCCCGCCCACCGGGGGTTGGTGTCCCAGTCCTGCTGGATTTCCGCGGCTGTGCGGGGCTTTCCGACGTTGCTCATTGCCTACTTCGCTTTCTCAATGTCCTGCGATCAGCTCTTGCGAGCCGCTTGCCTGAGGAGACGGCCGACACAGCACTGCGCGTTCGATTTGCGAATCCGCGGTGGGGTGCCGGTGATGTCTGAAACGAGGTTGCCACAAAGAAAACTCGCAGGTCAAACACCTGACGAATGCGAATCGGAGCCACAGTCGGGCAAAATTTTGCAAAGTTTGCGAAGCTGGAGATGTGAAATCGACGGGACGGAGAATAAAAAAGTACGCGCGTACTGGGATTTTGGTGACCGGTACCCGGGCGCCGGCCCGGCACCCTGCTTACCGGGCGGTAAGCCCGACTCCGCCCTCCCTCGATCAATCATGTGAGCAAGCTCACACTACGCGACGTCGCTGATCCGATGGGCAAAATCACCACAGGGACCGGCAAAACCCACGCCCGGCCGTTCGTCGGCGCTCGCCTGCGCAGACTCCGCTCCGAGCAGGGCCTTTCGCAGATCGCGCTGGCCGGCGCGCTCGGCATCTCACCGTCGTACCTGAACCAGATCGAGCACGACGCCCGGCCGATGACCGCCAAGGTCCTGGCGAAGATCACCGAACGCTTCGGCGTCGACGACGGCTTCTTCGACGCCCAGGACGACATGCGCCTGATCGCCGAGCTGCGCGAGGCGCTGTTCGACGACGACGTCGACGCCCCCGCAGAGGCCACCGACGCGCAGGCGATCAGCGGTCTGGTCGCCTCGCACCCGGCGATGGCGCAGGCCATGGTCAACCTGCACCGGCGCTACCGCATCGTCACCGACCAACTCGCCGCGGCCACCGACGAACGCGGCGACCGCAGCAGACGCGGCACCATCACCGCCCCGCACGAGGAGGTGCGCGACTTCTTCTATCAGCGGCGCAATTACATCCACGAGCTCGACGTCGCCGCGGAGGAGATGACCAGCCGGATGCGGATGCATTCGGCCGACATCCGGCGCGGTATCGCCCAGCGCCTGAGCGATGCGCACGGCGTCACAATCGTCACCCGCGTCGACATGGGCGATCACGTGCTGCACAACTTCGATCCCGAGACTCGCAGACTCGACATCTCCAACGCGCTGTCGGCGGGCGGGCGCACCTTCCGGCTCGCCGCCGAACTCGCCTACCTGGAGTTCGGCGACCTCCTCGACGGACTCGTCGCCGAGGGCAACTTCTCCGACGACACCTCACGCTCGCTGGCGCTGACCGGCCTGGCCAGCTACTTCGCCGCGGCGGCAATCCTCCCGTACGGCCAGTTCCACGGCGCCGCGGAGGATTTCCGCTATGACATCGAACGCCTGTCCGCCTTCTACGCAGTCTCCTTCGAGACGATCTGCCATCGGCTGTCCACTCTGCAGCGGCCGAATCTGCGCGGCATCCCGTGGTCGTTCGTCCGCGTCGACCGGGCCGGCAACATGTCCAAACGCCAGTCCGCGACCGGCTTCCACTTCTCCTCCAGCGGGGGCACCTGCCCACTGTGGGCGGTGTACGAGACCTTCGCCTCCCCCGGCAAGATCCTCACCCAGATCGCCGAGATGCCCGACGGCCGCGACTACTTCTGGGTCTCACGCACCGTCGAGCGCCGCGCTACCCGCTACGGCCAGCCCGGCAAGACGTTCGCGATCGGCCTGGGCTGTGAATTGCGCCACGCCGGCCGCGTCATCTACTCCGACGGCCTCGAGATCGGCCCGCAGGCCAGCATCACCCCGATCGGCGCCGGCTGCCGCGTCTGCGAACGCGCCAACTGCACCCAGCGCGCCTTCCCGCCCCTCGGCTCGACGCTGCGCATCAACGAACACCGCAGCAGCGTCTCCCCCTACATGAACTGACCCCACCCGGCCATCATCACAGCTTTGTAACTAGCGGTCCGTTCCCACACCGGCACCAATCCACACCAATAAAGTGCGACTTCGCGCCACCTCGACTTTCACGTGGCACCACAGGACGGGAGGCCGGATGCGGCGCGTTTCAGGGTTCACACGTGGCGCAGGCGTGCTCATCGTGGCGGCGACACTATGGATGTCGACGTCAGTCACCGCTTCGGCGGTGCCGCCCAACATGCGCCCGGTGCCCGAGCAGGTCACCAAGACCATCGACTCGGTGGTCCCGCCCGCACCGTATCCACGCCTCAAGACCATCCCCGACCGGGCGAAGGCGCCCGGCTATCCGCACAGCGTCCAGGAGTTGCGGGCGGCGATCCTGCCGTCGCCGGTGGGTGACGCATTCTTCGACGCGTGGCCCAAGAATCTGGCCGGCCAGAAGCCGGGCACCATTCTGCGTACCCGCGACGTCACGCGGGTAGCCGCGCCGCTGGTCACCGTACCCATCCGCTACGCGCAGCAGATCAAGTTCGTCAGCACCGATGCACTGGGGCAGCCGTCGTTCGGAACCGCCACGCTGGTCGTCCCCCGTTCCCGGTGGACCCGCGGCGGCGCGCGCCCCATCGTGGTGAATAATCTGCCGATCGATTCGATGGGCACCAAATGCACCTCGGGTTACACGCTGGCCCACGGCTTCAGCGGCGACACCAACACCACCGACTTCTTCCCGCCGACCACCCAACTGTCCCTGCACCGCGGGTATGCGGTGATCGTCCCCGACCATCAGGGACCGCGGATGGCCTACGCCGAACCGACCACCGCCGGACACATCGTCCTCGACTCGATCCGAGCCGTATCCAACTACGATGCAAAGGCTTTCAGCGATTCCCGAGTCGGGATGACCGGTTACTCGGGCGGGGCTATCGCCACCAACGGCGCCACCAAACTCGCCGGCGAGTACGCCCCCGACATCGCGCCCCGACTCGTGGGGGCGGCGATGGGCGGCGTTCCCGCCGACTACCGGATCCTCTCGGCCAGCATGAACGCCAACCTGGCGACCGGTCTGTTCCACGAGGCCATGTTCGGGGTGGCCCGCGAACGTCCCGAACTGCTCACCCTCGCCAACAATGCGACGAAGTGGCTGGTGACCTCACCACTCAAGGACGGCTGCGCCACCTGGGGAATCCTGGGCGGGCTGACGTTCATGCCGTCACAGCTGCTATCGAACGACAATGATCCGTTCAATTCACCTGTGGCCCAGCATATTTACAAGATCACCCAGATGGCCGACAAGAAGTCGGTGGTACCGCTGTATATCTACCAGGGCGCCCAGGAGTTCTGGATTCCGCCCGCCGGCACCCGCAATCTGTTCGCGCAGCAGTGCCGGCTCGGCGCCAACGTCACCTACCGCGAGGTCCCCGGCGAACACTTCCTGGCGACGGTCACCGGATTTCCCGACGCCCTCACCTGGCTCGACAACCGCCTACAGGGCAAACCCGCCCCCAACAACTGCTGACGGCGGTGAGGCCGGCTTTCAGCGCAGGTCAGTAGCGCGGACGGGTGGTGCAACCCCACACGATCGTGCGTCCGCCACCGGCCTTGCTCTTGGCCAGACGCTCGGCGCGAGCGCGCGTCGGCGCGTATGAGTAACCCCAGCGCCGGGTGTATGGGTTCTGTGCGGCCGCACCGCAACTGTTGTCCATGGTGACTGCCCAATCACAGTCGTACGCACCACATTTACGGATCGCGGCCCGCCTCGCCGAAGCGACCGTCGGGTAGTCGACCACCACCGACGCGTTGCCGGTTTCCAGCGAGATCGCGATGGCGCCGTACCAGTGGCCGTCACGTGCCTGCGCCTCGCCCGGACCGGTGGCGATCAGCCCCGTCGCAGCCATTCCGACGGCCATCGTGGCGAGGCCTGCTCGCACCGCGGTGGACTTGCGTGGCAGAAGATTCATTTCGTTAGCCTTCCGAGCGAAGTATTGGGACCCGTCGACAATACGCACAACGCACGGGGGTTCTGAGCATCCCCATCCGCATGTTCCATTGTTCGACCGACACTCAGACGCCACATTCATCCACCCGAAGGATATCGACCGAATCGGGCGAGGTCCGGCGAAGCAGTTGCTGACCCCTTCAGCTGGTTGAGGTGCGAGGAGCGTAAGCGACAAGCCTCGAAACCTCGTGAGCGGACAATGTAGTCTCACCTCGGTTTCGAGGCTCGCGGGGCTCGCACCTCAGCCGGCGTGCGGGTTGCGGTATCTCAGTAGACGAGCAGGCGGATGTTCTCCGAAACCAGGGCGGGCTTCTCGACGCCCTCGATCTCGACAGTGTTGGTGACCACCACGTTCACCCCGGCCTTGGTCTCCTCGACGGAGGTGATGACGGCGTTGGAGCGGATACGCGAGCCCACCGGCACCGGATGCGGGAAGCGCACCTTGTTGGCGCCGTAGTTGATGACCATCTTGGGGCCCTCGACGGTGAAGATGCCACCGGCGATCACCGGGAGCAGCGAGAGGGTGAGGTAACCATGGGCGATGGTGGCGCCGAACGGCCCCGACTTCGCCTTCTCCACGTCGACGTGAATCCACTGGTGGTCGCCGGTGGCCTCGGCGAAGGCATTGACCCGCTCCTGCGTGATCTCCAGCCATTCACCCGACCCGAGGTCGGTGCCTATGGCGGCGCGCAGCTCATCGACGGAGGTGAATACTTTCGGTTCAAAATCAGTCATGCACCAAGACTAGTGGCCCTCATCACCCTGCCGACCGCGGGTGCGAGGAATCATCACCGCTCAGAACGGATCGTTGGACTTGGCGCAGCCGGATGCGACGATCTGACCGTTGGCGGTACCTTCCTTCGCCGCGCGCTGGGCGGCGAGGACGTTACTCGCATTCGCCGACGACGACAGGCCGGTGTACGGGTTGACCGCCACGGCGGCACAGTCGTCGTTCATGCGGGCGACCACCTTGCAGTCGGTCGCGCCGAGGGTCGCGCACTTGTTCTTAGCTGATCTCGATGCCTTCTTGGCCGACGACTTGCCGGTGGACACTCCGTATCGCTTGGTCTGCTTCGAGTAGGCGATGGCTCCGTACGGTCCGTCGGCGGCGTGTGCTTCGGCCGGTACCCACAGCAGGCCACCGGCCACCAGAGCCGCGGCAGCGGCACCTGCACCGAACCGTGCGGCCCGTCCGCTTCGTGGTGAACTCATCAGTGATCCCTCCGGTCGGCACATGTGTTTTCCCATCGTAACGGCCACGGTCTCGATCGCCCATCCGTCGGCTACCGTGGCCCCCATGAGCACACCTCGTATCGAACCCGGCGGTTTCTGGCAACTCGGGCCGTTCAACTGGGCCTTTTCGCAGGCGGCGGCGAGGGTGATCGGCGTCGATGATGCCCGGATCTTCTCGACGCTGGGCCGGTCAAAGGGCCTGTTCCGGGGGTGGCTGTACTTCAGTTCGCGGATGATGCCGTTCGGCAAACTGTCCCGCAAGGACACCGAGATGATCATCATCCGGGTGGCGCATCTGCGGGGCTGTGACTACGAGCTCGACCATCATCGCCGGCTCGGCAAGCGGGCCGGCGTCACCGACGGAGAGTTCGCCGACATCATCGAAGGTCCCGACGCAGGTTGGGGCGATCGGGAGCGGTCGATGCTGCTGGCCGTCGACCAGCTGGTCACCACCCACGACATCGACGATGCCACCTGGTCGGCGCTGGCCCGGCACCTCGACGAACCGCGGCTCATCTCGTTCACGCTGCTGGTCGGGCAGTACGACTCGCTGGCCACCACCATCGGCACGCTGCGCATCCAGCGGGATACTCGCCGTGGGTAGTGACAGGCAACCCTTAGATGATTTAGAGTAGTTCTAATCCTCTAAATCGAGAGGTTCGCCGCAACCATCAGGGAGCGCATCATGAGCGACACCCCCACCAGTCACACCCCCGCGGGCGATCTGCCCCTTGCGGGCCGCAAACCCGAGGACATGCCCGGCCACTGGCTGCTCGCCCGCCTCGGCAAACGAGTTCTGCGACCGGGTGGCCGCGCCCTCACCGAACAACTGCTCGACGACGCCCGTCTCGCCGGCGCCCAGGTTGTGGAACTGGCCCCGGGCCTCGGCAAGACGGCGGTGTCGATCCTGGGTCGCAGCCCGGCCGGATATATCGGCGTCGAAGCCGATCCGGCCGCCGTCTCGCTCACGGCACAGGCCGTCGGCAGCCGGGGCCGGGTTGTCGAAGGCGACGCCGCCGCCACCGGACTCGACGACGCGTCGGCCGACGCCGTGATCGGCGAGGCGATGCTGACCATGCAGTCCGACCGCGCCAAGGCCGCCATCGTCGCCGAGGCCCACCGGGTGCTACGTGCGGGTGGCCGGTACGCGATCCACGAACTCGCTCTCAACCCCGACACCCTCGGCGACGATGAGAAGACCGAGATCCGCAAATCGCTGGCCCGCTCCATCAAGGTCAACGCCCGCCCACTCACCGAGCAGGAGTGGCGAAAACTGTTCACCGACAACGGCTTCACCATCGAGAAGGTAGCCTTCGCACCGATGGCTCTGCTCGAACCGCGGCGGGTCATCGCCGACGAGGGGGTGCCGCGCACGCTGCGCTTCGTCGCGAATGTGGTCCGTAACCCCAAGGCCCGCAAGCGTATTCTCGGGATGCGGGCCACGTTCAGCAAGTACCGCGACAACCTCGCGGCCATCGAACTCGTCGCCGTCAAGGACGCGGCGTGACGGCCGACACCGCACCGTTCACCGAGATCACCGGTTTGAACGATCCCGAACAATCGCCGGCGGATTCGGCGCGGCCGAACATCTCGGTGATGTACCGCGGCGATGACGTCGTCGTCATCCGGCTCGTTTTCCGTGCCGGACAGAAGATGCCCGATCATCGTGCGGGCAAACCGATTCTGGTCCTCGGGCAATCCGGTCGAATCGACTTCACCATCGGAGACAGGCACATCGATCTCGAACCCGGCTCCGCCGTACACGTCGAGGCCAAGGTCACCCATTCACTGCACGCGACCACCGACGCCGTCGCCACCCTGATGGTGCTCGAATCAAGCGGATCATAGTGGGCCCCAGCATGTCCGGCGATCCGCGAACCACCGTGCTCGGGATACTACGGATGGCCGAGGAACCGGTCACGGCGGCGCAGGTGGCGCAGCAACTCGGTGTGCACGTCACCACCGCCCGCTTTCACCTGCGTAATCTCGTCGACGACGGCAAGGCGGCGTCGGTGGTGCTGCGGTCGGAGTCGGCGGGCCGGCCGCGTACCGGGTACGTCGCCGTCAACGAACTGGCCGTCGACAATCTGCTGAGTATTCTGCTCGGCCACCTCGGTGGTTCTCCGGAGGAACGAGAGCAGACCGGGGTGCTGGCCGGGAGACAGTGGGCGGCAAAGGTTCTCGCCGGTACTGCGCCTGCCGACCCGGCGATGTTCCCCGACCCTGCAACCGTCACAGCCGACGCGCTGCGCGCACTCGGCTTCAAAGTGTCGAATGTGCTGAGCGCGTTCGGAACCCACGAGATCACCATGTGCTCGTGCCCGCTGCGGCAGGTTGGCACCTCGCATCCGGAGATCGCTCGCGGAATAGCCCGCGGCGCCGTCGAATACGCCATCGAGTCGAGTTCACCCGCACTCGCCGGACAGTACGGGGTACACGTGATCCCGGCACCCGACGGTGACTGCGAGATCACACTGCGCCTGGCCCGGTCCGCCGCATTCAACTGACGCAACCCAATCCATTCACGAAATTCAGGAGTACCGATGCACATCCGTCCATCGATCGCCATGACCACCGCGACAGCCGCGGTCGCCGCATCCGCGCTGGTGGGTGCCGCCGGCGCCGCGATCGCAGCCCCGACGGTACGCACACCGACCGGGACGCTGCCCGCCGACTACCGGGTCACCTCGGCCAAACCGTCACTCAAAGAGCTCGGCAACATCGTCACCTTCCTGGTGGCCACCAACGCCTCCGACCGGGCCAAGGCCGCGAACGTCGAGGGCGGCATGAACGCGGTCGTGGTGCCGAAAACCGTGTACCGGCTGGGCCTGTTCCGCCCGCCGCGCGGCTGGCACAACGTGACCGGACCGCTTCGGCAGCAAGGCAACAGCGCGAAAGCCACCCTCAACAGCGGCTCGACCGGCCGCCCGACGATCCGTCTGACGATCGAATTCAAGAAGCTGGACGGCAACTGGAAGCTCTCGGCAAAGTCGCTGTGCACCGGCGTCAAGACCGTGGGCCTCAACGTCTACTGCAACCGGTGACCGCGGCGGCCCCGCCGGGAATCCTCGTCGACCGCATCGGTGTGCGCCTGGGTCGCCGCGAGATTCTGCGCGAGGTCACCCTGACAGCTGCCGCCGGGCAGATCACCTACCTGCTGGGGCGCAACGGAGCCGGGAAGTCGACGCTGCTCCGAGCGATCGCCGGAATCGTGCCGCTGTCGTCGGGTTCGATTTCGGTGAACGGCGGCGAGGCGGCACGAGCGGCACGACCGCTCGCCGAGATCGGCACGCATCTACACTCCGACGGCTTCCATCACGGTCACACCGGTGTTCGCCATCTTCGCTGGCTCGCAACGGCTTCCGGCATCGACCAGGACCGAGTGGAGACAGTACTCGACATTGCTGGGCTGACGCCGTTCGCCGGTGACCGTATTTCCGGATACTCACTGGGTATGCGGCAGCGGCTCGGAATCGCCGGGGCTTTGCTCGGTGACGCACCGACGCTGGTACTCGACGAGCCATTGAACGGACTGGACATCATGGGGATTCGCTGGGTGCGTGGGTTACTCGCCGAACTCGCCGCCGAAGGACGGTCCATTCTGGTGGCCTCGCATCTGTTCGATGAGGTGCAACGCAACGGCCACCGGGTCGCCGTTCTCGACGGGGGCCGGATCGTCGCCGACACACCGATTGCCGATTTCGTCGACGGCCACCGCTCACTCGAAGACGCGTATCTGGTTGCGATCGGAGAAGCCCGGTGATCACTGTGCCGGCCTCCGTGAGCCGGATCGGCAGAGCTGTTGCCGCCGAACGGATCCGCACCGGCGGACGACGCGGCCTCCTGTCCACCGTCGTCCTGCCGGGCGCGGTCATATTGCCGTTGCTGGTCACCGCGGTGGTGGCCACTGTGTCCGAACACTTTTCGACGATATCGACCGACGTCGAGGTGGTGGCCGTGGGCACCACCAACTCGGTCTACTGGATTCTGACGTTCACAGTCACCGTATGGTGTTGTGCGGCAGCGTATACGCAGAGTGCCGCCGAACGCGGCGACGTCGGCGACCTCGGGCGGATACTGTTTCCGCGATCCGGGACGACCGTCGCCGCCCGGTGGATCTTCTACGGCGGCGGGGCAGCGATCTGCGCTGTCGCCCTGGCGATTCTGACGATGATCGCACTGCCCGTCTTCTACCCCAATGTGTACGGCGACGTCGACCTGGTTTCCGCGGAAGGTCTGCGGTTCGTGCTGACGATCCCGATGTATGCCGTTTCAGCAGTGGGTATTTCGCTCGGTGTGGCCGCTGCGATCGGCAATCCGGCGGCATCGGTGGCGGTGCTGCTCGGCTGGGTGTACATCGTGGAGAACACGGTCGCGCTGATCCCGAACGGCTACACCATCCAGGGATATATGCCATTCCTCAACGGCGTGTACGGCACCGGGCAGGAGATCGTGGTGATGCCGCCGTGGGGTGTCAACGGCGCACTCGTCTACTGCGCCGGTATCGCTGTCCTGATGTTTGTGATCGCCTGCTGGGCATCACGATTGCGACGTCGCTGACGCATGGATGCTCACGTCCGGACCGGTCCGCTTCCGGTTTCCCCGCCGGCACGGGTTTCGTCTGCGACGTCGTCGCCGGGGTGCGACCAGTCACCGAGGACGGGCGGTGCCACCAGCGGCATCGCACCCACTGCCTCGGAGCCGTTGTCGGTGGTGTGTAGGTAGCCCGCGGACTTGTGCGCCTTCTTGTCGTCGCCCGAACCACCGGCCCTGGCAGCAGGCGCCATCGGGCCGGACGCCAGTGGTCGGGCACCTGTGTTCACCGGCCCGGAAGCTGTCGTCGGCACCGGTGACGTGCCCGTGATGGATCTGGGCGGGAGTGTGGTCGGCGGAATCCCGTTGACCCGTGGACTTCCCACCGGCGTTCCGGTCGGTGACCCGGTGGGATTCGCGGGCAGATTCAGGCCGGAGTACGGCACCGGTCCGGCGAGATTCGGGTCGGTGACATCGTGGTCCGGGTTGTGCGCGGCGGGATCGTCCCGGCTGTCGGCGCCCGGCGTGCCGTTCGGCCGGCTCTTCTCATCCTGATTCGTTTGCCACACAGTACTGTTCGGCAATTGTCCGGTTGACGGGGTGGCGCGGCTGGTCGTCCTGTTGTCGGCGGTGGTCTGATTGTCCGCAGCTCGCACCGGTGTGGGTGTCGTGGTCGTCCTGGTGTTGCTCGGCGTACCGGTGGGGTCGGTCGTCGCACGGGACGTGGTGGTCGGGCCGCTGTTCGTCGGCGTGCTGGTTGTCGGCGTGCTGGTTGTCGGTGTGCCGCCCGTCGTGGTCGTCAGGGGTGTAGATATGTTGCCGTACGGTGTGTTTGATGTCGTCGCGATGGTGGTATCGCCGGTCGTCGACAGAAGATCCGTACCGGCGGTCGTCGCCGTGTTCGCGATCCAACGATTTTGTACGATTCCCAGGACAGTGTCCGTGTGCACGTCGATCTCATTCATCGGATCGGTGTACGAATAGTTCATCAGACGCTCCACCGACGCCCGGACCTCGATAATGGAGGCCGTCTTGGTCTCCGCGTCCCTGCGCATCGACTCCAGGAGCGGGGTCTCCTTCGACGTGGCGGCGACCACATCCGCGGCCGAGGACATGGCATTGCTGGTCACCGCAGCGACGTCGGAGTCGGTCAGGATCAATTCTCCCAGTTCACGTCCCGCCGAACGACCGGCATCGGCACCTTCGCCGCGTGCGTCGCCCCCGGCGAAGCTCTCGATCATCGAGTCGCCGAGTTTCCCTGCCGCCGTAACGAGTTCGTTGAATGCCTGCGTGTCGCCGGATGCGCTGCCGCCCGACATCGTACCAACGACACCGATCACCTCACCGATACTCATCGCCGACCATGGGCTCCGTGCCGCCACCGCATCCCCCGATACCAGTTGTCCACAACATCTGTCCACAGTCTGGACAACGGCGACCATACCGTGTTCACTGCTACGAGTTAAGTCAACTATCAACACCTTTCGTACGGTGAAGATGGTTCACGATCGACGCTACCTGCGCCAGTCGTGTACGGGGGTGACCGAGCGCAGGGGGACGCTATGGCAGGCGACGAGGATAAACCGGACGGGCAGCACTACTCGTTCACATCCGAGCAGGTGTTCCAGTTCACCGAAGCCTGGTGGAAAGAACGGGGACTGGTGGCACAGCACGTCGGCGACGAACTCGACCTTATCGCCGATCGCGCGAAGAGGTTGTTCGTCTTGAACCACTTCGGCGACTGTGTTGAAGGACAGTACATGCATGCCATGTTTCGCAACAACATCAACGAGTGGGTCGCGAGTCTGCAACTTCGCGCCGCGTCGGCGAAGAATCTGGCTTCCGCGTGCTCCGACGCAGCCAGGACCCTCGCCGTGACCGATCAAGAATCGGCTGTAATCATCACAGAAACGTGAGCCGAACCTCAATGGCAATGCCACCTATAGACAGTCCCGATGACATCAGACGCGGCAACAGCTCGCGCCCGCTTGCGCTGGCAATTGTCGGCGTCATGTGCATGCCATCCGGCTGTTCGGTCGACGGTTCACCCACTGCAACAGTTGATTCCAGAGTAGGAGTACCCGGATCGAGCATTCGTCAAACCGATGCCCGAGGAGTCGCACTCCCATTCGTGACTCCGTTCCCGGACCGCTGGTCGACAAATAATGACGGAACCACCTACGAACCCTGCACCGCTCTGACCGACGCAGAGCTCGGCGACGCAGGACTCGACCCCGCCACCGCTATGGATGTAGCGGTCGCCAACCACCAGACGGCGAGAGGATGCATCTGGTACTTTCACGGAGGCCCTGACGCCGGATTGCTCTCGCACGCTACCGGAAACCGCCCTACCTTCGAGCAGGATATGAAGGATCGTGGATGGTACGAAGTTTCCTACGACATCTCCATCAAGGGGCGACTCGTTCTCGTAGACTCCAGAGATACAACTGACTGCATGGCTACCGTAAAGTCCGGTAAATCACCAGTGATCGTGGGCACGAGCAAACTCTTCAAGCCCATCGGCCGAGAGGCCGTCTGCCAACGGGCGATCGATTTCATGAAACGTGTCATCGACCGAATGCCGCCACCAGAGTCGTAAGTCCCCGATCACATACAGCACCACCCCATGTCCGAGATTTGCTGATCAGCAACAGAATTCAAGGTCAAGATCATCAACCTGTCAATTTGTGACCACCGTCACCAGTTTCGATATTCTGTATTCCTAAGACAAGATCGCGGACCTTGGAGCGGCAAAACTCTGCATAGCGGCGATTCTGGACAGACGCGCATCAGTAGTGTTTACTAACCCACACGATCAGTTGTCACAACGTGATTTCGGGTCGGGGAGAAATCCGGGGAGATAGGGCGGGCGGTGACGCCTGACACATCGGTGGGGCGGCAGACGCAGGGGGTATCGACGAGTTCTCGTCGATAAGTGCGGTGCCGACATAGACGGCGCCGCGCGCCGGCCATCGGGGGCGTCATCGTCCGACCAGTTATCTCCCGAAAGATCGACGGGTTGTCGAATCATTCAGTCGGGCAGCAGTTTACGTGCCCCGGGCCCTTCCTTGCCCAGTCTGTCACCCGGATTGACGTACGGACACGTCGTCAGTGACAGGCAGCCACAGCCGATGCAGTCGGCGAGATTGTCGCGCAACGCGATCAGCCCGGCGATGCGTTGGTCGAGATCGGCGCGCCAGTCCTCTGCCAGGCGAGCCCAATCCTGTTTGGTGGGCGGCCGATCGTGCGGCAGGTCGGCGAGCGCCGCTTTGATCCGGGCCAGCGGAATGCCCAATGTCTGCGACGCCCGCACGAACGCGACGAGACGTAGGGTGTCGCGCCGGTACTCCCGCCGGTTCCCCGAGGTGCGTCGACTGCTGATGAGCCCGTACTCCTCGTAGTAGTGCAGCGTTGACACCGCCACCCCGGCCCGCTGGGCGACCTGTCCCGGTTTGAGCCACAGTCCCTCGGGCACGATCCGCTCTTTCGACAATTCGCTTGACATCAAGTGCACTTGATGAAGTGAACTCTACGGCATGAGCAGAATCGAGGTCGGCCGATGAGCATGGAATCCGTGGCGTGGGACGTGATGTACAAGTCGTCCCACACCCCCGACGACAACAAGACGCGACGGGCGGACCGGCGCGCCACCACCCGCCGTATCGGTGGATTCGCCCGCCCCCACCGGCGGCGGATCGTCGTGTTTCTGGCGCTGTCGGTGCTGATGGCCGTCCTTACCGTGGTCACGCCGCTGCTGGCGGGACGCGTCATCGACCTGATCACCGACGCCGATTCGTCGGCGGGCGGCGCGATCGTCGGACTGGCCGTGGTAATCGCGCTGATCGCCGTAGCAGAGGCTGTCACCGGAATCGGGGCGCGTTGGTTGTCGGCGAACATCGGCGAGGGCCTGATCCTGGATCTACGTCGCGCCGTCTTCGATCACGTACAACGTATGCCGGTCGCGTTCTTCACCCGCACCCGCACCGGTGCCCTGGTCAGCCGCCTGAACAACGACGTGATCGGGGCGCAACGAGCGTTCAGCGACACCCTTTCGGGGGTGGTTTCCAACTTCGTGACCCTCGTCCTGACACTCGGGGTGATGCTGGCGATCAGTTGGCAGATCACCCTGCTGACGCTGATCCTGCTGCCGGTGTTCGTGCTGCCCGCCCGACGGATGGGCCGGCGCATGGCCGGCCTGGCACGGGAGAGTGCCGAGTACAACGCACGGATGTCGACGCAGATGACCGAACGGTTCTCCGCACCCGGCGCCACCCTGGTGAAGCTGTTCGGCCGTCCCGACCGCGAATCCGCAGAGTTCGCGGACCGCGCGGATGCGGTGCGCGACATCGGAATTCGTCAGGCCATGCTGCAAACCTACTTCTTCAGCGCACTGATGCTGGTGTCGGCGCTGGCGCTGGCGCTGGTGTACGGCCTGGGCGGCTGGTTGGCTGTGCACCACCACCTTTCGGCCGGCGCGGTGGTGTCGCTGGCGTTGCTGCTGACCCGGATGTACGCACCGCTGACCGCGCTGGCCAACGCCCGCGTCGAGATCATGAGTGCGCTGGTGAGTTTCGAGCGGGTCTTCGAGGTCCTCGACCTCGAACCGCTGATCCAGGATAGACCGGATGCCGTGGACGTCCCCGGGGTCGGCGACGGCGTCTCGGTGCGGTTCAACGACGTGTCCTTCACCTATCCGGCCGCAGACAAGGTTTCGCTCGCCTCTCTGGAAGAGGTTGCGCAACTGGATAGCCGGGGCGGAACCACGATCCTGCACCACGTCGACCTCGACATTCCGGCCGGGAAAATGGTTGCGCTCGTCGGCAGTTCCGGCGCCGGCAAATCCACCATCGCATCGCTGGCGACGCGGCTCTATGACGTCGACTCCGGGGCGGTCACCCTCAACGGTGTCGACGTCCGCGACCTCACCGGCGCCTCGGTGCACCGCACCGTCGGCATGGTGACACAGGACGGTCACCTGTTCCACGACACCGTCCGCGCAAATCTGACGCTGGCCCGGCCCGACATCCCCGACGATGAACTGTGGGCCGCGCTGCGCCGGGCCCGGCTGGACGAACTGGTGCGGATGCTACCTGACGGTCTGGAAACCATTGTCGGAGAACGTGGATACCGGCTCTCCGGTGGTGAGCGGCAACGCCTGACGATCGCCCGGCTGCTGCTGGCCAAACCTGCCGTCGTGATCCTCGACGAGGCCACCGCACATCTGGATTCGACATCGGAGGCCGAGGTCGCCGACGCCCTCGCCGAGGCACTCGCGGGGCGGACGTCGCTGGTCATCGCGCATCGGCTCTCCACGATCCGGGCCGCCGACGAGATCGTCGTCATCGAGGACGGACGCGTCGTTGAACGCGGTGATCATCCGGCCCTGCTCGAACGTGACGGTCGCTACGCGCAGCTGTACCGGACCCAGTTCGCGCGTGCATGAGGCGGTTCTACAGAGAGCGGTAGTCGCGCACCGACATTCGGGGGCCCTTGCGTTGCGGCCACTCGCCGTACCGGACGCACAGCCGGACCACCCGGCCCCGTTGTCCGGCAAAGGGTTCGAGGAGTTCGAGCATCCCGGCGTCGTCGACGGGGCTGCCGGCTAGCGTCTGCCCCACGACTCTCGGGATGTGGAAGTCGCCCACCGGCACCGCATCCGGGTCGCCGACGGCCCGCATCCGGGTTTCGGCCGCCGTCCACGGCCCCACACCGCGCAGCACCGTCAGTTTGTCGGGGTGGCGTTCCACATCCATCGATGTTGCCCCGCGGATCGTGCGCATCCGTACCGGTTCGATACCGCTGCGATGCCACTCCCACGACGGGATCTGCGCCCACACCTGCGGTGGCGGCGGCACCCGCATCGATGCGGCGACCGGTCCGGGGGCGGGTTCACCGAAGCGCCGCAACAGATATCGCCAGGCGCGGAACGCCTCGGTACCCACCACCTTCTGTTCGAGGATCGCCGGTACCAGCGCCTCCCACACCCGGCCGGTCCGGCAGATCCGGAAACCCCGGGCCCGGTGGACAAGTCCGTTCACCACCGGATCGTCGGTACGCAGTTCTTCCGGATCATCCAGTGCTCCGATAAGTTCCGGAAAGTGCTCGACCAGCCAGGGCCCGCCCGGACCCCAGCCCGTTCCCCGCACACCCTCCGGTACGGCCAGTAACCGGAGGGTTCCCGGACCATCTGGGGTGTGGGACGCCCGCCAGACCGACCCGTCGGGCGCATACCGCATCGCGGGATCCCCCGACCCCCGGTGCAGACACTCGACTGTTCCCCGAATATCCAACACCCACGGAGGCACCCAGACCCTGCTCACCTCATTCACCCGAACCCCCGAACAAAAACCGCCCTCCACGACTGCGGCGATGCGTATCTGCATCCGCCGCGTTGTGGAGGGCGGTTTTTGTACCCGATCACAGATTGATCATGTGCCCGATAGCCCCGTGGAAGGTCTCCTGGAGAGCCTCAGAAAGGGTGGGGTGCGTGTGGACGTTGCGGGCCAGTTCCTTGGCGGTCAGGTCCCACTTGTGGGCCAGGGTCAGCTCAGGCAGCATCTCGGAGACGTTGTCGCCCACCAGATGTCCGCCCAACAGCTCGTCGGTGTCGGCATTGGTCACCAGCTTGACGAAGCCGGCGGTGGCCGCCAGGCCCTGCGCCTTGCCGTTGGCCGAGAACGGGAACTGGGTGGCCTTGACGTTGTAACCGGCGTCCTTGGCCTGCGCCTCGGTCAAACCGAACGAGGCGACCTGCGGCTGGCAGAACGTGGCACGCGGCATGAACCGGTAGTCACCGAGGGTCATCGTCTCCGCGCCGGCCATCGTCTCGGCGGCCACCACTCCCTGTGCCTCCGCGACGTGCGCGAGCTGCAGCTTGGCGGTCACGTCACCGATCGCGTAGATGCCGTCGACATTGGTGCGCATGTAGTCGTCGATCGCGATGGCGCCGCGTTCGGTGAGCTGCACACCCGTGCGCTCCAGGCCGAAACCGTCGACGCGGGGCGCGAAACCGACCGACATGAGCACCTTGTCGACGGTGAGCGAACCGTCGTTGCCCGCCTTGTCCTTATAGGTGACGGTGACCGAATCGCCGTTGTCGGTGACCGTCTGCACACCGGTGGAGGTGAGGACCTTCACACCGAGCTTCTTGTACTCCTTGGCGATGACCTTGGAGACGTCCACGTCCTCGTTGGGCAGCACCCGGTCCATGAACTCGATGATGGTGACGTCCACGCCGTAGTTGGCCAGGACATACCCGAACTCCATACCGATGGCGCCGGCGCCGACGATCACGATCGAGCCGGGCAGCTCACGGGTGAGGATCTGGGTCTCGTAGGTGACCACGTTGTCGGACAGTTCCACGCCCGGCAGCAGCCGGACGGTGGAGCCCGTGTCGATGATGACGTTGTCGAACGTGATCACCCGGTCGCCGACGGTGATGGTCTTGGCGTCGGTGAACACCCCGTACCCGTCGATCTCGGTGATCTTGTTCTTCTTCATCAAGAAGTGGACACCCTTGACGATGCCGTCCGAGACCTTGCGGCTGCGGTCGAAAGCGGCGCCGAAGTCGAAGGTGGCGGTACCGGATATGCCGAACGTCTTGGCCTCGTGGTTGAAGACGTGCGCGAGTTCGGCGTTACGCAGCAGCGCCTTGGAAGGAATGCACCCGACGTTCAGGCACACACCCCCCCAGTACTTTTCTTCGATGACGGCAGTTTTCATGCCCAGCTGAGCCGACCGGATCGCAGCCACGTACCCACCTGGACCAGCACCCAGGACAACTGTTTGGAAGTGTTCAGACACGCCCCTACCCTACGTCCGTCGCCTTCGGTGGCGCAGGAGTCCCGCGTACTCGGTAGTAGCTTCTTTCCGCACCCGGCGAAGTTGTGACATCGGCGGGCGGGCGGGGCATCGGCAGGCGAGTGCAGGTAGTTTGTTGTGGTGCCCCTGCACTCGGACGACCTCGACTGGATCCGCGGCCACTCGCTGCGTTTTCTCGCCGACCACGGGATCGAGGCCGTCGCCGACGACGCGTCGGATCTGTGTTGCGCCGACGGCACGGTGTACCGGTTCGAGGAGATCGTCCGGCTGTGCGCCTCGACGTCACGCGGCAACTGGGCACAGGCGATCAGCGGTCACCTCGACGCGCTCCTGGCCGTCCGGTCCGAGCCCCGCGTCGACGAGATGACCGCAGCCGAGCTCGAAACCCAGGTCAGGGCGCGTGTGCTGCCTACCGCGAGCATCACCGCATCGACCACCGACCTGTCGTACGCGCGGCCCCTCACCGACGATCTGTGCGTCGTGCTGTGCGTCGAACGTCATCGGGCGTCGTACCCCGGCCGCGCCACGCGGATAGGTTTCCGGCCACCCGGCACCATGGCGGACGACGCACCGACCACCCGGTTCGCACCGTTGACCAAGCCCGGTTCGTCGGCGAAGGCGGTACTCGTCGACGAACCCCGCACCGACCGGTTCCCGGCCGCGCACGCCATCCCCACCAATCCGTTCCGGGTCATCTCGCTCACCGCCACACCCGACGATCACGACGACGTGATGTACCTCGACGCCGCGCAGGTGGCCGCGGGAGGCGCCGATCGGCTGTTCGCCATCGGCACCAAGAACACCGACGCCGAACCCCTCGACCGGATCGCCACCTCCACCGACAAGTCGCTCAAGGCGCTCGGCGGAGCGTCGGTGTTCGTCGCGTCGAGAATCCTGACGATGCGCTCGCTGATCGCGCACGTCTACTGCGGAAAATCAGCCCACCACGGGGTGATCTTCGGCATCCCCGACCGGCACCGGATCTTCATGCACCGCATCTCCAACCCCTCGGCGGTCGCGGCGATCAACGAACTCGCCTCGATCACCGCCCAGCACCACGAGAACACCACCGACGGCGTCTCCCCGAACATCTATCACTGGTACCGCGACCGGATCACCCGCATCTCCCGGACCGAGTCCACCGAACAAAAGCTGTCCATCACCATCACTCCCGGCCCCACCCTCACCGACATCCTCAACGCTCTGACGTGAGCTCCCCCGCACCTCGACCGTGAGACGACATTCTCCGGATATTCCCTCCCGTGAAAGCGCGGTTGCAATCGAGTCGTCAGGACAATGCGGCGCGGTAGCGTGCGACTGGTGAAGCTGCACGAATCGGCGACGTTGTCGGTGTTTGCGGCGGCTGTCTTGTGGGGGAGCACGGGGTTGGCTGCGGCGTATGCGCCGACGGTGAGTCCGCTGGTGATCGGGGCGGTCGCCATGGGCGGGGGCGGACTGCTGCAGGCGATCGTCAATGCCAGGGTCTTGCTCTGGCACCGAGATACGTTGACGCGCAGCGTCGGTGTCATCGCATTCGGGGCGGTGTGTGTCGCGATCTATCCGTTGGCGTTCTATACGTCGATGCGGGTGGGTGGCGTTGCACTGGGAACGGTGGTGTCGTTGGCATCGGCGCCGATGGCCTCGGCGATCATTGAACGCGTACTCGACGAGCGGGCACTGACCGTGCGGTGGATGATCGCGTGCGCAGTCGGTGTCGTGGGCAGCGCCGCGCTGTGCATGACGGACGGTGACGGAGCAGCGGCGTCATCGGTGCCTGCGGGTGTCGCATTGGGTTTGGTCGCCGGTGCCACATATGCCGGATATTCGTGGGCGTTGCGCCGCATCATCAACCGCCGCATTCCTCGTGGTGCCGCGGCCGGCGCCGTGCTGGGTGCCGGTGGGGTGCTGCTCACACCGATCGCCACCGCCGGACTCATTGTCACCGACAGCATTCCCGCCGACGCCTGGCTGGTGCTCGCGTACCTCGCACTGGTGCCGATGTTCGTCGGTTACGTACTGTTCAGCCGTGGACTGGCCGGGATCGACGCCACCACCGCCACCACCGTCACCCTCGTCGAACCCGCCGTCGCGACAGTGCTGGCCGTGCTGATCCTCGACGAACACCTCGGGCTCATCGGCTGGTCCGGGATGGCGCTGCTCGGGCTGGCGTTGCTCATCCTCGTCGCGCCCGGGCGGCGATAGGCGGCCGCGAATCACTGGTGTGAACAGCGGCAGCAGCGCCGCCGTATTTCCTTTGATCGCCAACCGCAGGTACTTGTGCCCGAAACCGGACAGTTGCTGACCGCGTTATGCGGAACAGTGGGGGCATGGAGATACGACCGGCATCGAACTTCGACGACGTCCGCACCCTGGTGGGACCCAAACGGCCCGACGCCAACGTGTGCTGGTGCCTCAGTTACCGGATCCCGTCGAAACAGAACCTCGCGATGCGCGGACTCGAACGCGGCGAGTTCGTGCGTGACCTGTGCAGCCGGCAGACCGCGCCCGGGGTCCTCGCCTACGACGGCGGCGACGTCGTCGGGTGGGCCGCCGTCGCACCCCGCGCGGACACCACCTTCGCCCGAAACCGCAAGATCCCCCACATCGATGACCAGCCCGTGTGGTCGCTGTGGTGCGTACGGGTGCGGCCCGGCTTCCGCAAACGCGGCATAGCCGCACCGCTGATCGCCGGCGCCGTCGACTTCGCCCGCGACCACGGCGCCCCTGTCATCGAGGCCTACCCCGTCGACAACGGCAACGACCGCGTCAACATGACCATGGCCTACGTCGGAACCCGAAAGATGTTCGAACAAGCCGGATTCGAGAAAGCCGCCGACACCACTTCGGTGATCGACGGCTTCCCGAGAATCATCATGCGCCGGGCGCTGTGAAGCGCGATGTGACTGACCGCGGCACTCCAACGTCATATAGAGATGTTCGCGTCGAGCACAATCCGCTTCACGCTCACGATTCAGTCGGAACCTTCCGGCTCGCTCGGCGTGCCGCACTGAATTGGGCGACGATATCGTCCTCGCTCACGCCCCGTTCAACCATGAGCGCGCGCAGCTTGTCGACTGTCAGTCTCCGAAGACGGTGACCATGGCGGGGCGGACGGAGCGGGGGCCGACGCGCAGACCGGGGCGGATGGGGTCGGCGACGGTGCGGGGGGTGTCATCGGCGGTGGCGGGGCGGACGTCGACGGCTTCCATCGTGGAGACCTCGAAGGGGTCGCCGACCGACGGGGTGATGATCTCGCCGCCGCGGCCGGTGATGAGGCGTTCGAGGCTGCCCGCGATGGAGGCGAAGGCGGCGTCGCCGGAGCGGGCGCAGGCGTCGGCGTCGACGAAGACGGCGAACAGTTCCACAAGCAGGGGCAGGTCGGGGCCGGAGGTGCGGGCGCGGTCGGCGTCGACGAGTTGGTCGAGGGTCTGCGCCTGCCTGACCACCACGCGGGTCAGGTCCTCCACGCGTTCGGCGAGTTGTCGCAACTGGTCGTCAACGTCTGTCATCTGCTCAGAGTAGCGCCGCCGCGCACCCCTGCCGTTGGGCGTTTTGCGCTGTTAGGCTGGCTGATCGTGGGCGTCTACGGAATCGACTTGGGCACGACCAACTCCGCCATCGCGACGGTGGACGCCGGGAGCCGGCCCCGGATCATCGCAGGTCTGGACGGGTCCCAGACCACCCCGAGCGTGGTACTGCTGGCGTCGGCCTATGACCATGTGGTCGGTGAGGGTGCCCGCAGGCAGGCCCGGCTGGACCCCGACAACGTGTGCGCGCTGGTCAAGCGACGTATGGGGGATGCGGACTGGCGGTTCGTGGCGCACGGGCAGACGTGGTCGGCGCCGGCGATCTCCGCGCTCATCCTCAAGTCGCTGATCTCCGACGCCGCGTTCTCCGGCGAGCAGGTGCAGCGGGCGGTGATCACCGTGCCCGCCTACTTCGGTGACGACGAACGCCGCGCCACCATCCAGGCCGGCAGCTACGCGGGCATCGAGGTGGCCGGTGTGCTGTCCGAGCCGATCGCCGCCGCCCTGTCGTACGGGTTCAGCAAGATCACCGACGCCTTCTCGTCGTCGACACCCGATGAGAAGGTGCTGGTGTACGACCTGGGCGGCGGAACATTCGACGCCACCGTCATCGAACTGGCCGACCGGCGTATCTCGGTGCTGGCCGTCGACGGCGATCATCAACTCGGCGGCGCCGACTGGGACGAACGGATCGCGCTGTACCTGTCGCAGCAATTCTGCGCCGAACATCCCGACGCCGAGGACCCACTCGACGACTCGGCCGGATCACAGGCGCTGGTGCTGGCCGCCGAACGCGCCAAACATGAACTGTCGGATTCGGATTCGACGTCGGTGATCGTCGCCCACGACGGGGTGCGGTCGGTGATCACGCTGACCCGCGCGCAACTCGAAGACCTCACCGGGCCGCTGCTCAAGCGCACCGTCGAACTGACCCGGTCCTGTCTGGCCGCCGCGCGCGACCGGGGTGCGGCCAACATCGACCGGGTGCTGCTGGTGGGCGGCTCATCGCGAATGCCGATGGTCGCCAACATGATCCGCGACGAACTGGGCCTCAATCCGCAACTGTCGGACCCGGATCTGGCCGTCGCCAAGGGCGCCGCCATCTACGGCGACAAACTGGAAGTGGAACGGCTGGTGACGGCCGACCTGCGCACCCGGGGCCGCCTCGCCGACGGTGCGCCGGTGCTGTCGGCATCGCCCACCGACGTCGACGAATCGTGCAGTCGGGTGGCCGCGGCGTTCGGGCTGCCGGTGAGCGGGGTGCGTCGGATGCTGGAGATCACCGTCGACACGGTGGTGTCCCGCGGCTTCGGAGTGCTCGCCGTTCGCGACGGCGACCTGCAGGCATCGTGGCTGGTGCACCGCAACCAGACCCTGCCCATCCGGGTGCGACGGTCGTTCGGCACGATGCGTGCCGACCAGGACATCATCGAGCTGACCGTCCTCGAACAGGCCGGGCAGCAGGAATCCTCCCGCCCCCAGGACGCAAAGATACTGATAGAGGGCACCATTCGCGACATCCCCCGCGGCCACGACGAGGGCAGCGAGGTGCAGGTGACTTTCGAGATGGGATTCGACGGCGTGCTGCACGTGACGGCCTTCCACGTCGACGCCGGGATACCATTGCGATTGTCGGCGAAAACCGGTGCGACACTGTCACAATCGGAGGTCAATCGCGAACTCGAACAGGTCCACCGGTCCCGGCGCCGCGACGGGTGATGGTGATGCAACCGTTCAACTCCAACGACTACCGCAAACGCGTCCTCGCCGCCGTCGACCGGCGCGGCGGACTGTCGTCCTCCGATTCGTTTGAGCTGTACGATATTCCGCTCGACGAGGCCGAGCGGATCACCGACGATCAGGCCGTCGGCAGAATCGAAGCGGTGTGGGCGTTCTGGCAGAAGCAACGCGATCACCCCAAGTACCGCAGCCTGGTGACCCAGCTGGTGCGCTCCCACGACACGCGGTCGAAGCCGCTGCGGTACGCCACCAGCCGGATCGTCGAAGCCAGAGCCGTTGCCGCACAACGTGAACAGCGGGATGCGGGACGATATGAACTGCTCGACAACGCGATCGAACGGCTCGTCGAACGGTACGGCGGCATCCCCGAATCCAAACGGGCCGGGCTGTCCGACATCGGTGCGATGGGAGGGCTCACCCCGGACGAGATCGAGGCCCGGATGCGCCGGCACCGCATCATCGGCGACACCACGCAACCCGCGCCGCCGACGGCGCCACCTGACCCGATCAGTGAACAGCGCCTGAGCCAGATCACCAGGCTGCTAGGCGAATTCGACCGCATCCAGTCCGGCAACGAACCCACCCCGACACTCCTCGCGCTGCTGCGAATGAGCCTCGACGACGCCACCGACGCCGAGCGGATCGAGACCCGCGTCGGGATCCTGTCCGATCGGGTCCGCGAGATGCCGGCCGGCCCGATGCGGGCGGTGCTCGACGAACTCGTCGTCCACTGCCGCGATATCCTGCTCGGCGACATCGCCCGGCTCATCGCCTACTGCAAGGCGGTCAGCGAATCCGTCGCCGACTACCTGCGTCCCCGGGTGCGGGCCGCTGTGCTCGTCGAAGATGTTCTGCGGCACGGTGATTACGAGTTCCTGTTCGAGGAGGCAATCGATCGCGGTCTCGGCCCGGCCGGTGCGCGCCAGATTCTGCACGACCTCGCGGGTGAATTCGGGGCCTCGGTGGAGAGCGAGGAACCACCCTCGCAGCCCCCGGAGATCTTCCAGCCCGCCCCCGCACGGCCCCGACCTCCGGACCCACAGCCCGTCCCGGCACCAGAAGTCACGCCACCACCCTCGGACACCCCCGCACCGCCGGTTCCCGGACGCATCGACACCACCCGCAGAGCACCGAAACGTCAACGTACCGAAGCTGATCCAGTGCCGACCGGACCCCCCACCGTCCCCGGCCTGCCCGACATCGCCGTGTTCGGCGCGGGTGGCGGCGTCCTGACATTCGCCTGGCCGCCGGGGGTGACCGAGGCGATGGTCTACCTACGTCGCGATGCGCCCCCGGCGGCACCCGGCGACCCGTCGGCGGTCGCCGTCAAGATCACCAACTCCCGCTATCACGTCGACGGTGGATTCGTGGTGCCCGACGATTCACGTCCCTGCTATGCGGCGGTCGCGAGCTGCCGCCGCACACCGTCGGGAACCCTGGAGGTGGCCGACGGATTCGGCCGCCGCGCCCGCATCGAGGTCCGCTGACCATTCCGTCCCCGACATGGATTCCAAAACATACGACACCACAACAGGTTTCATCGCGCACAACCGTCACGAACAGCACCGACACCAATACCGAAGAGGAACAGTGACAATGGGTATCGACTACAACAAGCGACCGTCGCAGCCTGCCGCCCCGCAGCAGCCCCCGACCCAGCAGGCCCCCGCCCAACCCGGGATATCGCTGCAGAAGGTGACGCTCACCAAGTCGGCACCCAGCGTCTCGCTGGCCAAGCAGGGCTCGGCCGTCGGACAACTGCGGGTGAACCTCAACTGGACCAGCGGCGCCAAGAAGGGCGGCTTCTTCAAACGGTCCAGCGGAATCGACCTCGACCTGGCCTGCCTGTGGGAGTTCACCGACGGCAGCAAGGGCATCGTACAGGCCCTCGGCAACTCGTTCCAGGCGCCGCGTGAGGGCAAGCCGATCATTCTCCTCGACGGCGACGACCGCTCGGGTTCGGGCACCGGCGGCGAGAACATGTACATCGATCTGGCTGCGACACAGCAGATCCGGCGAATCCTCATCTTCGCCTACATCTACGAGGGCGCCCCCAACTGGGCCGCCGCCAACGGCGTGGTGACCGTCTTCCCGACGAACGGACCGCAGATCGAGGTCCGCCTGGACGAGGCCGACCAGAGCGCGCTCTCGTGCGCGATCGCCCTGTTCGAGAACCGCGGCGGCGAACTCGTCGTCAACCGCGAGGTGCGCTACATCCGCGGTGCCCAGGACAAGGTCGACGAGGCCTACAACTGGGGCCTGAACTGGAAGGCCGGCCGCAAGTAGTCCCCACTGCCGGTTGAGGCTCGTCGCTGACACTCCTCGTACCTCCTCCAGCGAGGGGGTGGTGCAGACTGGACGGGTGACCGAGACGCCTGCAGCAGACGATCCGTATCTTTGGCTCGAAGAGGTGACCGGGGAGGCGGCGCTCGAGTGGGTTCGGGCGCACAACGAGCCGACCGTCGCATCGCTCACCGACTGCGATCGGTTCCGTCAGATGCGGGCGCAGACGCTGGAGGTGCTCGACACCGACGAGCGGATTCCGTACGTGCGCAGACGCGGTGAGTTTCTGTACAACTTCTGGAAGGACGCGCAGAATCCGAAGGGGCTCTGGCGGCGGACCACTTTGGAGTCGTACGCGACGGACACCCCCGACTGGGATGTGCTGATCGACGTCGATGCCCTCGCCGCCGCCGAGGACGAGAATTGGGTGTGGTCGTCGGTCACGATGTTGTGCCCCGACTACACGCGAGCCCTCGTGTCGCTGTCGCGGGGCGGCGCCGACGCGGTAGTGATCCGCGAGTTCGACGTCGACGCCCGCACCTGGGTCACCGACGGATTCGTGTTGCCGGAGAACAAGTCCCGCATCGACTGGATCGATCACGACACCATCTGGGTGGGCACCGACTTCGGTGGGCAGCCCGACGGACACGGGGCGATGACGTCGTCGGGGTATGCGCGGGTCACCAAACGCTGGACACGTGGCACCCCCCTCGACGACGCGATCACCGTGTTCACCGGCGACCCCGGCGACGTGGCGGTGTCCGCATCGCACGACTCGACACCCGGATTCGAGCGCGACTACGTCATGCGCAGCACCGACTTCTACAACACCATCACCTACGAGCTGGTGGACAGCGCGCTGGTCGAGATCGAGGTGCCCACCGACTCGCGGTTCTCCGTGTTCCGGAACTGGCTGCTGGTGCTGACCCGATCCCCCTGGACCGTGTCATCACCGACCGTGTCAGCACCGGCCGCCGGCGACATCACCTACGACGCCGACACCCTGCTGGTATTCGACTACGACGACTATCTCGCGAGCGGCCGCGATCACACGGTGCTGTTCGCCCCCGACGCGCACACCTCTCTCGAGAAGTTCGCGTTCACCAGATCCCATCTGATTCTGGTGAAACTGCGCGACGTGGCCACCGAGGTGGAGGTGATCACACTCGGCGACTGGACGCCGGTACCGCAGCCGGGACTGCCGGACCTGGCCACCATCTCCGTACTCGACACCGACCCCGACAACAGTGACGAAGCCTTCTGGACCGCTTCGTCGTTCACCACGCCACCGGCGTTGCTGCACGGAGACAGCGGCGCGCCGGTCACCGTGATCAAATCCGCACCGGCACAATACGACACGTCGACGGTGAGCACCGAACAGCACTTCGCCACCTCCGCCGACGGCACCGAGATCCCGTACTTCGTGATCCGGGATGAGAATGTGACGAGCGGCCCCACACTGCTGTACGGCTACGGCGGTTTCCAGGTGTCGCAGACACCGACGTACACCGCGGTGAGCGGCCGCAACTGGATCTCCCGGGGCGGCATCTACGTGATCGCCAACATCCGCGGCGGCGGCGAGTACGGTCCGCTGTGGCATACCCAGACCCAGAAAGCCAACCGGCACAAGGTATACGAGGACTTCTCGGCGGTCGCGAAAAAGCTTGTCGCCGACGGGCTCACCACACCGCGGCAACTGGCCGCGCAGGGCGGTTCCAACGGTGGCCTGCTGATGGGGGTGATGCTGACGCGCTATCCGGAGTTGTTCGGCGCCATCGTGTGTCAGGTTCCGCTGCTCGACATGCGTCGCTACCATCTGCTGCTCGCCGGCGCGTCGTGGATGGCCGAATACGGCGACCCCGACAACCCCGACGAATGGGCGTACATCGGCGAGTACTCGCCATACCAGCACATCGACGCCGACACCGACTATCCGCCGATCCTGGTGACCACCTCCACCCGCGACGACCGGGTGCACCCGGGGCACGCCCGCAAGTTCGTCGCCAGACTCGAGGAGACCGGGCACCGCGTCAGCTACTACGAGAATATCGAAGGCGGGCACGGCGGTGCCGCCGACAACAAGCAGTCGGCGTTCAAATCCGCTCTGGCTTACGAATTCCTGTGGCGCACAATCGGTAGCGTGTGATCTCGCGGAGTTTCGAGGCTCGTCGCCAGCGCTCCTCGCACCTCAACAGGCGGGGTACTCAGCGGCGCGTGATCACAGTGATGGCCACACCCAGGAGCAACACACCCAGGCCGGCTCCGCCGACGATGTACGACAGCTCACGCAGATTGCCGAGCACGGTGTCGACGATCGCCTCGCTCACCGCACGGTCCGAACCCGCGCCGCCGGTGAGTTCGTCCTTGGCGCGGCCGGCGCCCACCACGGCCGCCGCGTAGCTGACGACGGCGGCGGCTATCGTGGCCAGGCCCAGGGCCAGCAGCACCAGGCCCCGGCGGCGGGCGATCACCAACCCGCCGAGGGCGCCGACGATCGCGACAGCCGCCGACCCGTACGCCAGCCGGGCGATATTGAGGCCGGTCTCGTGGTATCGCCCGGCCTCCAGATTCGAACCGCTCAACTGCACCAGCACCTGCTGGGACGTCTGCACCGGAACGCCGAGCTTCTTGAGCACCCGATTCACCATCGGTGCGATGTCGAGTTCGAGACCATGGTCCTCGCGCCCGTCGGCGGCCGGCTTGTTGAACAGATAGTCGTGCTGGTCGGAGACGACCGCGACGAAATCGTCCTTGAACTCGGCAGAATTGGTGTATGCACGGGCGAGCGGAGTAACGAAAGCGCTCGTCACCCCGCCCGTGAAACTCCCCGAACCGCCCGTCCGGTCAATCACGCCCTGCGTGATCTGCTCGGTCATGTAGTCCCGGACCTTCTGCTGCTCGGCCACCGGACGCATCGTCGACGCGAAACCGTTGGAATCGACCAGCCGCGCATTGACCCACCACGACGGCACCGCCAGCACGATGGCAGCCATCGCGGCGAGTGTCAGAACAGCACTGAGAATTGTCCGCACGCCGCCAGACTACTCCGGCAGCGACTATTCCCCGATGGTGTCGCGCGCCCGACTGACGATCAGCGGATCGGGATCGCCGACCAACTCGACGTCTTTGCCGGTGTACTCATACGAGGCCAGCACATGCCGCATCGCATTGAGGCGGGCGCGCTTCTTGTCGTTGCTCTTGACGACGGTCCACGGCGCGAAATCGTTGTCGGTGGCGGCGAACATCGCCTCCTTCGCGGCGCCGTAGCTGTCCCATTTGTCGAGCGAGGCCAGATCCATCGGCGACAGCTTCCACTGCCGGACCGGATCGATCTGCCGGATCGCGAACCGCGTGCGCTGCTCCAGCGGCGACACCGAGAACCAGAACTTGACCAGATGAATGCCGTCGTCGACAAGCATCTTCTCGAACGCCGGTACCTGCGCGATGAACTGCGAGTACTGGTCGTCGGTGCAGAAACCCATCACCCGCTCCACGCCGGCGCGGTTGTACCAGGACCTGTCGAAGAACACCATCTCCCCGGCGGCCGGCAGATGCTGCACATACCGCTGGAAATACCATTCGGTGGATTCACGTTCACTCGGCTTCTCCAGCGCGACGATGCGGGCACCGCGCGGATTGAGATGCTCGTTGAACCGCTTGATGGTGCCCCCCTTGCCGGCGGCGTCGCGGCCCTCGAATACCAGCAGGAACCGCTGCCCGGTCTGCTTGGTCCACTTCTGCAGTTTCAGCAGCTCGATCTGTAGCTTGCGTTTGGTGATCTCGTACTCGCGGCGGCTCATCCGGTCGTCGTACGGGTAGTCCTCGCGCCAGGTGTCGACGACGTTGCGGCTCGGCAGCGTCAGGAGCACCGGGTCGTCATCGTCGTCGTCGTTGACCGCGAACTGCGTGACGTTACGCAGATCGACGAGCTCCTGCAGCGCCTCGCGGCCGTTGAGTTTGCTGAAATCCGGTCCGAACTGGGCCTGGCCGTCCACGGCCGGTGTATAAACCTCGGTCACCCTGCCACCATATGCGCACCACCTGACCGGAAGGTGAATTAGAGCTGAACCCGACCGACGATTCGGGCCGAAAGTCCTGTGCCGGCCGTCCCCGACTTGCGGTTTGCGCCGACTCGCGGTTTGTGGACCCGTGAAGCCGGGCCCACAAACCGCTTCCCGACTACTGAACGACCAGCGCGGGCCCGAGTTTGGCGCAGCCCCTGGCCTTGTTCAGCTCCACCGCCAGCGCGGCCGTGCCGTAGCAGACAGCACCGTCGGTGCCGATCTTGGCCTGACTGCCGGCGCCGCCGACCGCGAGCGTGTCCTCACCCTTCGCTGCCTTGGCAAGCGCGAGCGCGTTCGGTCCGATGGTCACCGCTCGCGCGTTACCCCCCTCGGACGCGCCCGCGAGCGCGATCGAACCCGGCTGCCTGTTGTCGGCGGTCGCCTCACCGCCGGTGTCGGCGATGGCCACGGCCGTTCCCCGGCCGCTGCTTTCGAGTGCCGTCGCCCGGCTGCCCTTACCCGCCTTGACCCCACACCCCGATTTCTCCACGACTTTCTCGAATTGCTGGCCGTCGACCGCCTGGCAACTCACCGCCGACGCCGTACCGGCGCCCCCACCCGCACACAGAACTGCAAGTCCCGCACCAAGTCCGACGATCGCACTGGCGATGCGAAAGCGAAACTTGTTGATATTCAATATGATCGGCCTCCTCGAAACGAAAAACGGACGTCCACCGGCGTCACGGTGCCTATACCGTAGACGACGTGGACGTCCGTCGGGTGACGGCACCACAACAATTGGTTCCGGGTCCGGTCACGAAATCCACGAACCGCCCGAAGCGGTCCGGTCGACGAGGCCGGGGAGGCTGAAAGTCAGCTCGCCGAGCGCCGCTTGGCCTCGGCGACGAGTCCCTTCTTCGCGGTTTCGACGGCAGCTTTCTGGCCGCGTTTGACGATCAGACCGGGCAGCTTGATCTTGAGATCGACCTCAAGCTCGAAATCGACGTGCGTCCCGGTGGCCGTGGGCGTGAGCGTGTACGAACCGTGCTGCAGGCTGAGCTGCTTGCCCTCCACCAGATCCCAGGTGCACGAGTTCTCGGTCCACTTGTATGCCAGCGTCTGCTCGTCGGAGATACCCGACAGGCCCGCGACGATGTGTACCCGGTCGGGCGTGCCGTCGGGATGCGTCGAGAGCACCTCGGCGGACTTGTGCGCCTCGGACCACTTCGGCAGTGAGTCGATGTCGAGCAGGATCTCCATGATCAGCGACGCCGGGGCGTCGACGTCGAATTCAGTTCTTGCAGTCACAGTCATGCCGAAGAACCTACCGTGCCCGCCGACACCGGCAGTCGGAAACACGCGAATGTTCCCGGCGATCCTGGTCACGTGACCCGATCGGCGTCCGGTCACAGATCCGCGATGGCCTCCAGCGGTTTGGTCCGGGCCGCCCGCACCGCCGGCCACAGCGCGGCGAGGATACCGACGAGACCCGCGGCCAGCACCGTTCCGCCGATCAGCGACCACGGCATCACCGGATCACCCAGACCCCACTTGGCGAGTGTCCTGGTCAGCGCCCAGCCGATCACGGAACCGAGCCCCACTCCGAGCACCGCCCCGAAGACTGCGATCAGCACCGACTCCAGGTAGATACTGCGGCGCACCTGCGCCCGCAGCATGCCGATCGCCCGCAACGTCCCGATCTCGCGTTTGCGTTCGACCACCGACAACGCCAGCGTGTTGACGATGCCGAGAATCGCGATGGCCAGCGCCAGCCCGAGCATCGAGTACAACACGGCCAGCATCTGGTCGATCATGCTGGAAATCGTGCCCTTGAACTGCTCGGGGTCCTGGACCTGCACGGTCAGGTAGTCGGCGGTGGCCGCGTCCAGACGCGCCCGCAGCACGTCCGGTGCCACGCCCGGTGCGGGATCGGCCAGCACCATCGTCGTCATCCGCAGCGATGCCGGGACCAGCTCGCGATAGGCGTCGGCACCAATGACCCACGACTGCACCAGCGGGTTGTCCTCGAACACCCCGGCGACCCGGACGTGGACGTCCTTGCCGCCGATCGTCGAGAAGGTGAGGACCTCGCCGCGTTTCCAGCCCTTGTCCCGCGCCCATGTCTCGGGCACCAGGATGCCGTCGCCGGGTACCTCCGACGATGCCCCGTCGAGCATCGGCAGGTGCAGCAGGTCACCGAGACCGGTGCCGACCGCGGACTGCCCGGTGACGAACCTGCCGTCGTACTTGGCCTGCACGACGCCGAACGCGACGACGCTGCCGACCCCTTCCGTGCCGGAGATCGCCTCGGCGATGGAAGCGGGCAGGGCCTGCTGGTTGGAGTCGCTGACGATGAACGACGCGCCCACCCCGGTGTCGACCGCGGCATCGGCGGTGCCCTTGAACGAGGCACCGAGGATGCCGATGATCGAGACCAGCAGCAGACCGAGGGTCAGGGCGAACGCCGTGGCCGACGTGCGGCGCGGGTTGCGGACCGCGTTGGTCCGGGCGAGCTGCCCGACCTTGCCGAACGGCGCGCCCAGAATACGTCCGAGCCCGCCGACGAACGGCCGCGACAGTGCCGGGCCCCCCAGGACCGCGGCGATGATCGCGGCACCGGCGCCCAACCCGACCGTCACCGCCGGACCGACGCCGACACGGGTCGCACCGCCGACGATGAGCGCGATCGCCAGGACCGCGAAACCCGCACCGACGAGGGTACGGCGGCCCAGCGTGGTACCGTCCTCGGCGGCACTGGCCCGCATCGCCTCCACCGGCGCCACCCGCGCAGCGCGTGCCGCCGGCACCCAGGCGCTGACCATCGTGACCACGATGCCGACGAACAGCGCGGCCAGCACCGCCGCCGGGGTGACGGTCAGCGGACCATCGGGCAGGCCCGTACCCGAGTTCGCCAGCATCTTGAGCAGGGCGGCCAGACCGATCCCGACGGCCAGACCGATGCCACCGCCGACGAGGCCCACGACGAACGCCTCGAACAGCACCGACCGCGAAATCTGTTGCCTGCTCGCCCCGACCGCGCGCAGCAGCGCCAACTCCTTGTTCCGCTGGGCGACGATCATCGAGAAGGTGTTGTAGATGATGAAGGTACCCACCACCAGGCCGATGGCCGCGAACGCGAGCAGGATTCCCTGAAAGATGTCGAGAAATTGGGTGTACGCACCCTTCGCGTCGGCGCGGACCTGATCACCGGTGCGCACCCGGTACCGTTCGGGATCCAAGATCGCCGCCACCCTGTCCCGCAGTTGCTGCGGCGACACCCCGGGAACAGCCTGCAGTTCGACGAAGCCGACGTAGGTGCCATCGGTCATGAGTTCGCGGGCCGTCTGTTCGTCGAACCAGATGTTGACGAAACCACTGGTCGCGCCCGGCTGGTCGATCAGAGCCACCACGGTGACATCCATCGGTTCGGTAGATCCTTGTCCCACAACGACTTTGGTCTTGGATTCGACCTCCAGGCCGTTCTTCTCGGCAGCCGAGCGATTGATCGCGATCTCGCCCTTGCCTTTCGGGGCCCGGCCACCGGGCATGATCCTGTCGGCATCGGGTGCGAGCGCTTCGTCGGGCGGAGTGAATGCCGAGGCGATGGCCGGGGCACCGCCCGTCGAGATCGCCTTACCGTCACCACCTGCCACTGTGACCGTCGCCCGGACATCGGTCACCAGTCGATTGATCCCGAGTTCACTTTTGCGCGAGGATAATTCGTCGACAATCCGGTTGTCGACACCGGCGCCGAGGGCGTCGGAGGACGGTGACACCTCCGCCGACACCCCCGGCGCCACATTGTCGAAAAGGCTGCTGAAAGCATTCGAGATCGACGCCGTGAACACCATCGACCCGGCCACGAACGACGTGCCCAGCATGATCGAGAACACCGTCAGCGCGAGCCGGAGCTTGTGCGCGGCGAGATTACGCAGCGACACCCGCCGCATCACCGAGGTCCGTCGCATGTCAGGCACCCACCGGATTGTCGAGGTTCTTCATCACCTCGAAGACGTCGTCGGCCTTCGGCGCTCGCAACTCCCGCACGATCTGCCCGTCGGCCAAGAACACGACGCGATCGGCGTACGACGCGGCCCGCGGATCATGCGTGACGATCACGACGGTCTGCCCGAACTCGTCGGTCGCCGCCCGCAGGATCTCCAGCACCTCCCCCGACGATCGCGAATCGAGGTTGCCGGTCGGCTCGTCGCCGAAGATGATGTCGGGCCGCCCGACCAGCGCCCGCGCACACGCGACCCGCTGCTGCTGTCCGCCCGAGAGCTCCGCGGGCCGGTGCGTGAGCCGGTCGGTCAGACCCAGCCGCGACACCACCGTGTCGAACCACGCTTTGTCGACATCACGGCCGGCGATGTCAAGGGGCAGGGTGATGTTCTCGGCCGCCGTCAGCGTCGGCACCAGATTGAACGCCTGGAACACGAATCCGATCCGGTCGCGCCGCAACGTGGTCATGGCCTTGTCACCCAGCGCGGTCAGTTCGACGTCACCGATGCGCACGCTGCCCGACGTCGCGACGTCGAGCCCGGCCAGACAGTGCATGAGCGTCGACTTGCCCGAACCCGACGGTCCCATGATCGCGGTGAACTCGCCCGCGGTGAACGTCACCGACACCCCTCGCAACGCGGCCACCTCGGTGTCGCCGGATCCGTAGAGCTTGGTGAGACTGTCGGCAACTGCCGCGACCTGCGTCCGGGTACCGCCCTCGCTGAGTGTCATGCCGTCCAGACTTCCAAAAATCCGCGGGCCGGGCTATCCGGTCTCACCCTGATCTCAGCCCTGATAAAGGTAAGAGAGCAGGGCCGTGACCGAAGTCACGACCCTGCTCTCCTAAATTCAGTACGTCCGAGAACTCAGCGCATCTGGGGATTCAGCGCGTCTGGGGATTCAGCGCGTCTGGGGATTCAGGCGCCCAGGCGCTCGCGCAGCGCGGCGAGCTCGTCCCGCAGCGACGACGGGAGCTTGTCGCCGACGAAGTCGAACAACTCGTCGATCAACGGCAGCTCACGTTCCCATTCCTCGGAGTTGACGGCCAGCGCCTCGACGAGATCCTGGTTCTCGACGTCGAGTCCGTCGAGGTTGAACTCCTCGGGCTTGGCGACGATGCCGATCGGGGTCTGCTCGCCGGTGACCTCACCCTCGATGCGGCCGATGATCCACTCCAGGACGCGACTGTTCTCACCGAAGCCGGGCCACAGGAAGCGGCCGTCATCACCACGGCGGAACCAGTTGACGTAGAAGATCTTGGGCAGCTTGGCGGCATCGGCGTTCTTGCCGAGGTCGATCCAGTGCGAGAGGTAGTCGCCCACGTGGTAGCCCATGAACGGCAGCATCGCCATCGGGTCGCGGCGGACGGTGCCCACCTTGCCCTCGGCGGCGGCGGTCTGCTCCGAGCCGACCGTGGCACCCATGAACACACCGTGCTGCCAGTCGCGGGCCTCGGTGACCAGCGGAACCGTGGTCTTGCGGCGGCCACCGAACAGGATCGCCGAGATCGGCACGCCCTGCGGGTCGTCCCACTCGGTCGCCAGCGACGGGCACTGGACCAGCGGGGTGCAGTACCGCGAGTTGGGGTGCGCGGCCTTCGCGTCGGACTCCGGGGTCCAGTCGTTGCCGAGCCAGTCGGTCAGATGGGCGGGCGTCTCACCGTCGATACCCTCCCACCACACATCGCCGTCGTCGGTGAGCGCGACGTTGGTGTACAGGGTGTTGCCGCGGTCGATCGTCTCCATCGCGTTCGGATTGGAGTCGAAGCTGGTGCCGGGAGCCACGCCGAAGAACCCGAACTCCGGGTTGATCGCGTAGAGACGGCCGTCCTTGCCGAAGCGCATCCAGGCGATGTCGTCGCCGACGGTCTCGGCCTTCCAGCCGGGGATCGTGGGCTGGATCATCGCCAGGTTGGTCTTGCCACAGGCACTCGGGAACGCCGCGGCTACGAAGTAGACCTTGTTCTGCGGGCTGGTGAGCTTGAGGATCAGCATGTGCTCGGCCAGCCAGCCCTCGTCGTGCGCGAGCACCGACGCGATGCGCAGCGCGTAGCACTTCTTGCCCAGCAGCGCGTTGCCGCCGTAACCCGATCCGTACGACCAGATCTCACGGGACTCGGGGAAGTGGGTGATGTACTTGTCGGTGTTGCACGGCCACGGCACGTCGGCCTGACCGGGTTCGAGCGGGGCACCCACCGAATGCAGGCACTTGACGAAGAAGCCGTCGTCACCGAGCAGTTCGAGGACAGGGGTGCCCACGCGGGTCATGATCCGCATCGACAGGACGACGTACTCCGAGTCGGTGATCTCGACGCCGAGCTTCGGATCGTCGGAGCCGAGCGGGCCCATGCAGAACGGGATGACGAACATGGTGCGGCCGCGCATGCTGCCGCGGTACAGACCGGTCATGGTCTCACGCATCTGCGCGGGCTCGACCCAGTTGTTGGTGGGGCCGGCGTCCTCTTCCTTCTCCGAACAGATGTAGGTACGCGACTCGACGCGCGCGACGTCGGCGGGATCGGAGTTGGCCAGGAACGAGTTGGGCTTGCGCTCCTCGTCGAGCTTGATGAGCGTGCCCGCCTCGACGAGCTGTGCGGTCAGCCGGTTCCACTCGTCGTCGCTGCCATCGGACCACACGACGGCGTCGGGCTGGGTGAGTTCGGCGATCTGGGCGACCCACTCGAGGAGTGCGGCGTGCTTGGTGGGGGCGCTGCTCGGATCCAGGCCCGGAATTGTGGCAGACGTCATCAGGTCTCCTCGAGAATGGTGATGGCCTCTGATAGCCGTCACCGGCGTTGCGTCGTTTGTCCAAGGGTACCGGCACCGAGCGGACGCTAGGTAGCCGCCCCCACGTGAGATTTTCCGCTTTTGTCCCGTGCCGGGCCAGGTCTCAGGCGAGGCGGCCCGAATCCGTGGACCGCCAGGTTCCACTCTCGGTGTCCAGGCGCTGCGTCGAATAGGTACCGTCCGCGCCGATCTCGGTGATCAGGTCGACGCGGCCGTCGGCGTCGGAATCGGTGTACACCGCCATGCCGTCCGGGCCCGGCCGGGTCAGCGAGTCGGCGATCCCGTCGGCGTCGGTGTCGATGTCGGCGGGGCCCAGATCCCACACGTCATCGCCCTGCGACAGCCACAGATGGTCCGCCGGGCCGGCCCGGGACACGTCCGTGAACTGGTTGTCGGGGTCTGGGGTTGGGGTACATCCATCGCTGTCTCCGAACATGTCCGCCTCCATGACCATCACCTGTCCTGTTCGTCGTCGGTCCCCGGTCCGGGTCCGGGAGTGTTGGCCGCTTCGGGATCAGCGAGTACCGCCAGCCGGTCGGCGAGGGCACGGGCGGATCGCAGCCGGGCCGGATCCGCAGCCGGACTCCGCAGTCTGCCGATCTCGGCGTCGATGGCCGCCGCCCGCCGGGCCGTGTCCCGGGCGAGTCTGTCGTAGTGGCGGGCGATATGACCGGTGACCTCAAGTTCCAGCGCCGACGACCGTGCCACGACGAGCCGCTCGCAGGTGGCGCGCAATTCGGCGAGCGCCGAAGCCGTCGCCGCTCGCAGCTGGGTCCGGGCCGCGGACGTGCGTCGCACCCCGATCACCCACAGCGCGATCGCCAGGCCGGTTACCACCGTGAGTGGGGTGAGTGCCCACGCCACAGCGGACCCGGCACCCATCGATCCACCTCCGATCGCGGACACCCCGGCGGCGATGGCACGCCCCACGCCGAATCCGGTCGACACGCCGAGCAGCGCGAACAGGGCGTCCTCGGCTCCCCTGCGCGGCCCGGCCATCGTGACGGGTGGGGTCGAAACCCCCCGCCCCGCGGGCGGCGACACTGCCCGCACCGCGGGCGG
>NZ_JAGQTN010000013.1 GCF_020438995.1 Gordonia sp. (in: high G+C Gram-positive bacteria) | reverse complement strand
CGACAGCGGCCAAGAAGGCCGTCGCCGACGACACGACGCCACCCTGGTGAACCGGCGTTGATCGGAGTCAGTGCAGTAGTTGAGCGGCACTGGTCTGGTTCGCCAGCTTGCGGTCAAACGTGTACAGCGGGGTGTTTCCGGTCAGGTTCGCCAGGGAGGCCAGGTAAGTGTCGGTGATCGAAAGTTTGGGTCGCGTGCGGTAGCCGGTGAGTGCGTCCTGCCAGACAGCTCGGTTCACGTCGAGGTTGGCGATCGCGAGAACCGCGTCGATGGAATCGGCGATGGTGTCCCGAGAGAGCCGCATAACGCGTTCCAGGACGTAGACGGTCTCGGTCAGCACCACGTCCGGAACAACACAGTTGCTGCTGTCGAGTAACCGCTGCGCCGCAGCGGTGTGCTCGGGAACATCGTCGAGCAACCAGCGCAGGATGATGTTGGTATCAATTGTCGGCACGGAAGTCCTCGGCGCGTGCGGTCCAGCCATCGCCCGCGGTCGGGATCGTGCCCCACGTGCCGTGCTCGACAGCTTCCTTCCGGATCCGTGCGCGCAATGTATCGATGCTCTGCGGTGCGTCGATCACGAGCGAGTTGCCTTCCACCCGGACACTGACCTTCTGCCCCGCGTGTAGACCCAGCGCGCGCCGGGCCTCGGCGGGCAGCGTGATCTGTCCTTTCGAGGTAATAGTCGCATACATTGATGTCATGTAAGGATTCTAAGTAAAGTAAGGAGTGCCGGCAACGGTAACGCCGGCCTGGTCAATTCTCGTCTGCGGTCGGGTCGGTGGGCACCTCGTGGGGCCGGGCGAGGAGGGTTTCGATGCCGCGGCCACGCAACTCGACGCCCTCGCCGATCTCCCAGTGCGTCGACTCCTCCGCCGAGGCCAGGAACACCGCGCGCGCCGAACCGAGGACCCGCGTCGGCTCGTCCTTGGCGAGTTCGGTGAGCCGGGCGGCCTCGTTCACCGGGTCGCCGATCACCGTGTACTCCAGGCGTTGCTCGGAGCCGATGTGCCCGGCGATGGCCTTGCCCGCCGAGACGCCGATACCGATGTCGGTGTCGCCGAGTGAGTGGTACAGCTCCTCGCGCAGTTCGCGGGCCGCGGCGAGGGCGCATCCGGAGAAGTCGTCGAGGTCGAGCGGGGCGCCGAAGATGGCGAGGGCGGCGTCGCCCTGGAACTTGTTGACGAAGCCGCCGTGCTTGCCGACGACCGACACCACCACCCGGAAGAACTCGTTGAGCAGTTCCACCACTTCACGCGGCGGATGGTCGACGGCCAGCCGCGTCGAGCCGACGATGTCGACGAACAACACCCCGACGTAGCGTTCCTCGCCGCCGAGTTCGGTGCCCGTCTCGATCGCCCGGCGGGCCACGTCCTCACCGACGTAGCGGCCGAACAGGTTGCGCAGGTCCTGGCGTTCGCGCAGGTCGGCGACCATGTCGTTGAACCCGGCCTGCAACAGGCCCAGGTCGCTGCCGTCGTAGATCTTCACCGACGCGTTGAGGTTGCCCGCCGACACCTCGTTCTGTGCCTTGCGGAGCTGTTTGATGGGGTCGTTGATAGCCCCGACCACGCGGGTGATGGCGATTGTGCTGAAGATGAGCGCGGCGGTGGCCATCCACACGATCGGACGCTGGATCCCGACGGCGTCGGTGTTGACCCAGTCGAGTCGTTCCAGCGTGATCAGCAGCACGATGACGGCCAGCGGAACCCCGACGCTGACCGCCCAGAACACGGTGATGCGGGTGGTGATACTCGGCGCCGACGCGCTGTCCGGGTCGTTGGCCATCGCGGCGACCGTGATCGGTCGCAGTACCTTCTCCACCTGCAGATACCCGAGCACGCACGTCACGAGCGCACCGATCAGGGTGGCGACCGCCCCGATGAACGCGTTCTTCTGCGACACCGCCAGATTGGTGATGGCGAAGACGCTGCCGCCGACGATCCACATCGCCAGGTTCAGACGAGTCAGCAGTGCCGGCAGTTGCAGGGCGCGATGCCGGGCGAACTCGTCGTCGAGACGCGAACGCCGTCGTTGCCAGATCAGCACCGGCAACGACAGCCGGATGGTGAAGTAGCCGCCGACGATGGTCGCGATCAGCAGGTAGCCGATGAACACGGCCTGCGATGTGCCGGCGACGTCGTTGAAGGTGAGCGCGTCCTGGGTGGGCATGCCGAAGCGCAGGAACGCGAAGGTGAACAGCGCGCCGACAAGGTTGGCGCGCAGCATGTCGAGGGCGAGCAGAGGCCAGGGCGTGTGCACCAGCCAGCGGGCAAGGTGTACGCCCTTCGACCATTGTGATCGGCGCTCTACCACGTCACCACGTTAGCTGGATGCTTGCAAAAGTTACACACTCTTCGGTCGTTCAGCGGAGTCTGACCAGGAGATTACAGTGAACAACTGTGACGAATGTCTTTGATCGGCTGATCGGGCAGCGTGCCGCGGAGGTCGACCTGCGCGCCGCCGCGCGTGCGGCACGGGGTGTCGCGGCCCGGCTCGACGAGGCCGCCGCCGGTGCGGTGTCGATGTTCGCCGACCCCGACCCCGACCCCGGCGCCGACGGCGCCGCGACCGATGCGTTCGATGCCGCGTCGCGGGCGTCGATGACGCACGCCTGGTTGTTCACCGGACCACCCGGATCGGGCCGGTCGGTGGCGGCCACCGCCTTCGCCGCCGCCCTGCAGTGCCAGGCCGGCGACCCCGCCGATGTCGGCTGCGGCGAGTGCCGCGCCTGCGTGACCGTGATGGCCGAGACCCACGCCGATGTCCGCCACGTCGTCCCCGACGGCCTGAGCCTGTCGGTGGCCGTCGTCCGCGACATCGTGCAGCTGGCCTCGCGCCGTCCCGGTACCGGCCGCTGGCAGATCGTCATCGTCGAGGACGCCGACCGGCTCACCGAGTCCGCGGCGAACGCGCTGCTCAAGGTTGTCGAGGAGCCGCCCGCGCGGACCGTGTTCCTGCTGTGCGCGCCGTCGGTCGATCCCGAGGACATCTCGGTCACCCTGCGCTCGCGCTGTCGGCACGTCGCGCTCGGCGCTCCCGCGGTCGACGCCATCGCCCGGGTCCTGATCGAGCGCGACGGCATCGACGAGGCCAAGGCCCGCTGGGCGGCGTCGGTGTGCGGCGGTCACGTCGGCCGTGCCAAACGTCTGGCCACCGACGACGACGCCGTCGCCCAGCGCGAACAGGCTCTCGGTCTGGCCCGGGCCGCCACCCGCGACTCCACCGCCTACGCCGCGGCCGAGGCGCTCGTCCGGTCCGCCGACGAGGCCGCCAAAGCGCTCAGCGCCCAGCTCGACGCCGCCGAACTCGAAGAGTTCAAGACGGCACTCGGTGCCGGTGGTGAGGGCAAGGGCACCGCCCGCATGCCGCGCGGCAGCGCCGGCGCCCTCAAGGACCTGGAGAAACGGCAGAAATCCCGTGCCACCCGCGTCGGGCGCGACGTCCTCGATCGGGCCCTCGTCGATCTCGCCGCCCTGTTCCGTGATGCGCTGTTGCTGTCGATGGGTGCCCACGTCACCGCGATGCACCCCGACAAGACCGACTCCATCGTCACCGGAATGGCCGGATATGCGAGCCCCGAGCAGCTCCTGCGCTGCGTCGATGCCGTCCTGGAGTGCCGCGAGGCCCTGGACCAGAACGTCAAACCCAAATTCGCCCTCGACGCGATGGTCGCGAAGGTGAATCTGGAGATGCGGCGGCCATAGGAGACACGCCCTAGTACAAGCTCCATTCGGATTGGGCGTACCGCAGGATCCTGGGGTCCATCAGCGTCGACGCCGGCACGTCCAGTTTGTCGCGGTCCTTCGGGAACGTGGTGGCGGCGGTCAGCACGTCCTCGGTGAGAAATCGCAGCGGTGGATGCTTCTGGTACATCGTCGGCCAGACGGGACTGTCGCTCGCCAGCACGAAACCCCAGTCCCCGAACGACGGCACATCGACGTGGTACGGGATGGTGTGCAGGTCCGCGGCCCGCAGGGTGGCCACGATGCACCAGAACGAGCGCGGCGCGAAGTACGGTGAGCCGGCCTGCACCACCATCCGCCCGCCCACGGCCAGGTGAGCCTTGGCCAGCGCGTAGAACTCCACCGAATACAGTTTGGCCGTCGCCGATTCATCCGGGTCGGGCATGTCGATGATGATCACGTCGTACAACTGCCGGCTCTTGCGCAGCCACGAGAACGCATCCGCGGCGACGATGGTCGCGCGCGGATCGGACATCGACCCCCGGTTGAGTGTGCGCAGCCGTCGATCGTGGCGGGCCAGCGAGATCATCTCGGGGTCGAGTTCGACGAGCGTGGCGGCGCGGACATCCGGGTAAGCCAGCACCTCCCGCAGCGCCAGACCGTCGCCGCCGCCCAGGATCAGCACCGAATCGCCCGGGTGGATCTGCGCCGGATGCACCAGCGCCTCGTGATAGCGGTACTCGTCGATCGAGGAGAACTGCAGGTCGCCGTTGAGGAACAGCCTCGTGTCGGGTCCGGCCGAGGTCTGACGTTCGGTGATGACGATGTCCTGGTACGGGGTGCGTTCGGCAGCGACGATCGGGTCGCGGAACAGCGCCTGACGTGCGGTGACCTCGAACCGCCCGGACAGCACCAGTGCCGCCACGAGCACCACGATCACCGCGGCAGCACCGGCTCCCAGCATGGTCGCGACGGGCGGTCGCAACGACCGCCGGAACACCACGAACACCAGAAAACAGCCCGCGACGGCATTGACGAGTCCGACGATGATCGCCCCGCGAAGCTGCCCGAACCACGGCAGCAGCAGGAACGGGAAACACAGCCCGCCGACGAGCGCGCCGATGTAGTCGACGGCGAACATGTCAGCCACCGCCGACCCGGCGTCCTGCCTGCGGATCTTCTGCAGCAGCACCATCAGCAGCGGGATCTCGGCGCCGATCAGCAGACCGAGCACGAACGCCACCACCACCAGGGCCGGCGTGTACAGCTCCAGATAGGCGAACGCCCAGTACAGCGCCATCACCGACAACCCGCCGAGCAAAGCCAGCGACAGCTCGATCACCGCGAACGCGATCGTCGCGTGTCGCTGCAGCGGCTTGGCGGCGAGCGACCCGACACCCATCGCGAACACCATCACCGACAGCACGATCGAGGCCTGCGTGGCGGTGTTGCCGATCAGGTACGAACCGAGCGACACCAGCGCGAGTTCGTACACCAGACCGCACGCGGCGCACACGAAGACGACGGCCAACAGGGCGGCACGGGCGAATCCGCGACCCCCGAGCCACCCCCGCGGCGGTTGAGGTGCGAGGTCGCCCGGCGACCGGGCCTCGAAACCCGGTGAGCCGACGTCGCTGCTCACTACAGGATCGACACGGCGACGATCACACCGATCGCCACATGCAGGGTGGCGTGCACCCAGACCGCCGGATGCGGGTTCTCCTCCAGCAGGATCTCACCGAGCTTCCCGGGGGTGAGCAGGTCGACCAGCACGAACGCCAGCGCCATGACGGCCAGCCCGATCAGCGCGTACACGATCGTGTAGATAAGCCCCTCACCGAGACCGCCCTCGCTCGCGACGATGGCCGCAGCCACGATGATCGCCTCGCCGGCCAGGTTGGAACTGACCAGCACCGCGGCGTTGCGGTTGCGCGCGCCCCACAGGTGGTCGCTCAGTCTGCCCGGCGTGAGCGCGTCGATCACGACGAACGACACCGCCATCAGCACCACCCCGACACCCGCGTACGCGGCAGCCGAATACGAGTTCTCGATCAGATTGTCGAGCATTGTTCTCCTCTACTTGCCGCTGCCACTGCCGCCGCCTCGATTGCTGCTGCCGGACCCCGAATACGCCGGTGTCGGCACCCAGTGCCTGCCCACGTAATTGTGATAGTGGGTGTATCCCGTGGTGTAGTCCTTGCTGACCATCACCCGCGTCTGGTCGGTCCCGTAGTCGAAGAGGCCGATCACGTAGTCGGGGTACTGCAGGAAGGTGCCGGACTGTCCGCCGGTCGTCAGTGTGGCAGGGGTGGCCGTGCGCTGGTCGATGGGTTTCTCCGCATTGCGGATCTGCGCGGCGACCGTCGCCGGTGAGCCGTCGGCGACGTACGCTTTCACCGCACCCTCATCGAGGGCGGCATGGTGTGAATAGTGCGACGTCACGTAGTTGCGTGCCCCGCTGCGCGTGACGTCGGCGGTGCAGGTGGCGGTCATCGCCAGCGCCGCGACCACGATGATCACGCCGATGATGATGTTGCGGATCCGGTTGAGCCGGTGCCTGGGATCCGGGGTGCCCGGGGTCATCGCTGCGCCCGGTTCACGACTGTGCCTCGCTGTGTGCCGGTCCGCCGCGCCACAGCGAGCTCGACGTGACGACGACCTCGCCGGTCTGCGGATATGTGTGCCAGGTGCGCCAGACGACCAGTGCCTGCGACCCGGGCGTGTCCGCGCCCGGGCCCGCGAGTACGGCGGTGAGCGCGAGCGGCGATCCGGGGAATCGTCCGACAAGCGCGGGCAGGCCGCGGCTGTGATGCTCGTCGGCCTCGCGGACAATGGTCTCCACGATAGTGGCCAGGGCATCGGCGCCCACTATGTCGGTGCGGGCATTGAAGTAGTAGCCCGATTCCTGGAACGACAACGGCAGATCCGAGGTGACATCGGGCAGGCAGGCGACGGTCTCCAGCAGATGCGCGGACTGCCCGACAAGCACCTGATGGCTGGCGCCGAGCAACCGTAACGACACGGGCAGACCGGCCACCATGCCGTCGACCTGGGCCAGCGGTTCCTGCAGGGGTGTGGTGAGGGAGAACCCGAGCGCGCTCGCGCACGTATCGGCGTAGGCGACGGGCAGTTCGGTTTGCGGGGGCGGTGTGCCCGGTACCAGGGGAGTCATCACATGCCCCGGGTGGTCGACGGATAGATGCGGTAGTCGGTGTGGTGCAGCACCTCGCCGCGCGCGGCCTCCCAACCGCTGCCGAAGTTCTCGAACGACAACCGCCGGTCCCCGCTTTCATAGTCGTGATAGGCCATGAGACCGCTCGGCGCTACGCCGGTGGTACCGGTGGAGGTGAACCGCGCCTGGCCGGACTCGGCGGAGGCGTAGCGGCGGCCGTCGAGGTCGAGGGTGTATGGGCCCGGGCTGATTGTGTGCGGGCCCAGTTCCTGCCAGAGCACCACCTCGAGGTCGGGATCGTCCTCGACCGAGATCCAGCTCTTTCGGCCGGTCCCGGTGTCGACGAAGTTCTCGGTCCACTCGTAGCCGTCCTGGCTCAGCCGCAGCGTGCCCCGGACGGCGTAGGTGGTGCCGCGGATGTCGATCATGTCGCCCGGCACGAGGTTGCGCGGGTTGCCGTGGACCGCGTCGTCGTCGGCGCCGGCGAAAGGGTCGCGCGGAGCGTACGCTCGTGCGGCCACCGAATCGGCCTGTGCCTGCCGGGCCTGACGGTTTCCCAGATAGTTGAAGATGACGACGACCGCAATGATCGCGAGCAGTGCCACGGCGACGATCAGCAGGTACTCCATTGCGTCGACAATACTGTGGGTCCGAGAGGCAGTAGCCTGGCGCTTGTGCGACTGTGGAGACGACAAGCCGAGCCCGCCGGGACGGCCGCGCTGACCGTGCGGACAGTGGTCGACTCAGGGCGGCTCTCGGTGACTTGGGCGGCCCCGGTCGCTGACGCAGGCGAGTACGCACACGCCCGCGTCTTCCTCGCCGCCGCCGGCTGCGCCCCGGAATTCCTGGGCGTGATCGCGCCGTCCGCGACCCTGACCGTCGACATCGGTCCGGGCACCTATACGGCGATCGCCGAGTCCTACAGCAGCGGAAGCTGGGGCGGCGGCCGGCTGTCGGGCATAGGCCGCAGCGACGAGTTCACCGTCGGTTGAGGGTTGCGCCGCGCCGTAAACCTGAGGCGCGATTCAACTTGTGACCGGCAACACCGATTTCACCGTCGGCCTCGGCTGCTACGACGAGGTGTTCACCTACGACGAGCTCGACAGTCTGCCGGCCGACGCCCCGCACATGGGCTATCCGAGATGCTGCCGATAGACCGGGGACGAGTCGCTGACCGTGATGACGTCGGTCAGCCCACCGCGCGTCCCTGTGTCATCGACGACCATGAGTAGGTAACGCCGGCCGGGAGTCAGACCGCGTACGACGAAGGTGTACTCGGAGAAATCTCCCATCGACCCGGGGCCGATGCCGACGCTCGTGACCGGGACCTCTCCCGCACTCCGGTAGCAGCCCCTCCGGGCCTTGTCAACGAATACTTCGAAGTACCGTTCACAGCGCGGTGCGGTCGAATCCCGAAACAGAGCCGCCCTGGGTGTTGATGTTCCCGTGACCTTTATCTCGGCGCGGTACTTGGAATAGCCGGGGAGGTGGACGACCTGACAGTTCTTCACGGTGCACACGCTCGGGAAGGTGGTGAGTCCGGGGTTGAGCTTCATCGGCGCCGCATCCGTAGCACCGGCCCACGGTCCGGTGGCACCCGAAGCGGACGCCATGATCGCACATGCGACGACGATCTTTCGTATCACGATTGCTCTCCTTCGTATGGAGGTCCGGGGAGTTTCTGCGGACGTCCGGCCTCCTGATTGTCATAGCTGGGATCAGCCGGGCGGATGGAACGGTTGGATCCCCGAGTCCGGCCACATCGCGGCCTGCCGATGCCGGTCCCGGCAGCCTGGTGAACTGCCGTGTGCTCAGTGTCGGGTCACCTGGTCGCGTGGACACGAGTAGTCGACTACTCGACTTTCGGGCTGCATGTGGCTCGGGGCTGCGAGGTGTTCAAGCCGGACCCCGATGTTCGCGTCGTCGCGTGGCTGTCGTCGCGTGGCTGTCGTCGCAGACGGGGCAGGTTTCGGTCACGGCCATCGCCGTTCAGCTGTCGGCGGATATCTTGCACTCGCCGGGGCCGAGTGCTAAAACGGTCTTTGGCACTCGCGGACCGTGAGTGCCAGGTCGGGACGGTGAGATCGGTCCTTTTTGACACGCCGGTCGTCCGTCGCGGGCACCGAGTTCCGGCCATAGATACCTGGTGTCACCCCCTATCGGAGGATCACTTACCCATGGCCAAGCAAATCGCGTTCGACGAAGAGGCCCGTCGCGGCCTCGAGCGTGGGCTCAACAGCCTCGCCGACGCAGTCAAGGTCACGTTGGGACCCAAGGGCCGCAACGTTGTCCTGGAGAAGAAGTGGGGCGCCCCCACCATCACCAACGACGGTGTGTCCATCGCCAAGGAGATCGAGCTCGAGGATCCCTACGAGAAGATCGGTGCCGAGCTCGTCAAGGAGGTCGCCAAGAAGACCGACGACGTCGCTGGCGACGGCACCACCACCGCCACCGTTCTGGCTCAGGCACTCGTCCGCGAGGGCCTGCGCAACGTCGCTGCCGGCGCCAACCCGCTGGGTCTCAAGCGCGGCATCGAGAAGGCCGTCGAGGCCGTCACCGAGTCCCTCCTCAAGAGCGCCAAGGAGGTCGAGACCAAGGAGCAGATCGCTGCCACCGCGGGCATCTCGGCCGGCGACCCGTCCATCGGCGAGCTCATCGCCGAGGCCATGGACAAGGTCGGCAAAGAGGGCGTCATCACCGTCGAGGAGTCGAACACCTTCGGCCTGCAGCTCGAACTGACCGAGGGCATGCGCTTCGACAAGGGCTACATCTCGGGCTACTTCGTCACCGACGCCGACCGTCAGGAAGCCGTTCTCGACGACCCGTACATCCTGCTGGTCTCGGGCAAGGTCTCGACCATCAAGGACCTGCTGCCGCTGCTGGAGAAGGTCATCCAGGCCGGCAAGCCGCTGCTGATCATCGCCGAGGACGTCGAGGGCGAAGCCCTCTCGACCCTGGTCGTCAACAAGCTCAAGGGCACCTTCAAGTCCGTCGCCGTCAAGGCCCCGGGCTTCGGTGACCGCCGCAAGGCCATGCTGGCCGACATCGCCATCCTCACCGGTGGCGAGGTCATCAGCGAAGAGGTCGGCCTGTCGCTGGAGACCGCCGGCGTCGAGCTGCTCGGCACCGCCCGCAAGATCGTCGTCTCCAAGGACGAGACCACCATCGTCGAGGGCGCGGGCGATCCCGACGCCATCGCCGGCCGTGTGGCCCAGATCCGCGGCGAGATCGAGAACAGCGACTCCGACTACGACCGCGAGAAGCTGCAGGAACGGCTGGCCAAGCTGGCCGGTGGCGTTGCCGTCATCAAGGCCGGCGCCGCCACCGAGGTCGAGCTCAAGGAGCGCAAGCACCGCATCGAAGATGCCGTGCGCAACGCCAAGGCTGCCGTCGAAGAGGGCATCGTCGCCGGTGGTGGCGTGGCCCTGCTGCAGTCCGAGCCCGCCATCGACGCCCTCTCGCTCGAAGGTGACGAGGCCACCGGCGCCAACATCGTGAAGGTCGCCCTGTCGGCTCCGGCCAAGCAGATCGCCTTCAATGCGGGCCTGGAGCCCGGTGTGGTCGCCGACAAAGTGCTGCACTCGCCGCTGGGCACCGGCCTCAACGCCGCCACCGGCGTGTACGAGGACCTGCTGGCCGCCGGCATCAACGACCCGGTGAAGGTCACCCGCTCGGCGCTGCAGAACGCGGCCTCGATCGCGGCTCTGTTCCTCACCACCGAGGCCGTCGTCGCCGACAAGCCGGAGAAGAACGCCGCACCGGCGATGCCGGGTGGCGACGAGATGGGCGGCATGGGCTTCTGAGAGCCCCTCGCTCGACTCGGGTTCGCGCCTGATCGCGACAACGAATACACCGGATGGCCGGTCACTCTCGCGGGTGGCCGGCCATCCGGCTTTTTATCTGTGACGGGGGGTTACATGTGACAACGAGTAATGGTAACTTCGGCAGTGAGACGGCGCTCACAGATGAGCGTTCGCAAACGATGAAATAGGAAGCCATGTTCGGTCTCAAGACACGAGAGCAGTTCGCGAAGCAGTACCAGCCCGCCGACGACTACGGGTTCTTCGGGCCCGGGTCGGTCACCTGGAAGGTGTGGTCTTACCCGACCTCGTACATCCTCGGTTTTGTCCGGTCCGTCACGATCGAACACTTCGACCCCAACCTCGCCGCCGCCGTCGTCGAGTCGGGCGGCGTCAAGTACCGTCCCAGCACCCGCTACGGCCGCACCCTGCGCTACTTCGCGATGGTCGCGTTCGGCGCCACCGAACCCACTGCCAAGGCCGCCGACGTGCTGGTCAAGGTGCATTCCAAGGCCGTCGGCCGCGACCCGGTGACGGGCGGGGAGTACGACGCCAACAGGCCGTCGTCGCAGCTGTGGATCCACATGACCGCCTGGCACTCCATCCTCTACTGCTACGAGAAGTTCGGCCCCGGCAAGCTGTCGCCGGAGGAGGAGAACCAGTTCTGGGCCGAATGCGCCCGGGCCGCCGAACTGACCACCGCCGACGTCTCGGAGGTGCCCCGCAGCCGCGACGAGGTGCGCGAGTACTTCGCCGCCTGGCGCCCACACCTCGCGGCATCCGAGGCCGCCCAGGACATGATCCACTTCATCATGCCGCTGAACGTCGCACTGCCGCCCGACATGCCCGAATGGCAGAAGAAGGCGCTCGCTCCGGCGATGTGGCTGATGAGCAAGGCCGTCATCTCCACCTACCCCAAGCACCTGCGGCAGATGGCCGGACTGAACCAGGGACCGCTGCTCGACGCCGCCGTCCGGCTGCCCAACAAGCTGATCCACAGCGCGCTCGCCCGTTCGATCAACGCCAAGCTCCTGACGTTCGATCTGCTCGCACCGCAGACCCTCCCGGTGGCCGCACCGATGCTGCTGGGCATCCCCGCCCGCAACCCCATCACGATGACCCCTCGTCAGGCGCAGGCAAAGTACGGCTACGACATCCCGAGTCAGGCGCATCAGGGACTGCGGATGAAGCAGCGTCAGCGGGTGCTCGTGGACGGCCAGAAGCCCAGCGACGAGGGCCTCGTCGAGTCGCAGCAGCACATCGGCTCGATGGACGTGCGCACCCCCGCCAAGGTCGGCTAGCGTCCCGGCCCGACAGACCCCCGCATCAGGATCCGGGGGTCTGTTCGTCGGTGCCGCGTTGTTGCTGCTCGCGGGCTTTGCGGCGCTGCTCCTCGGCGCGGGCACGCACCTGGCGCAGGAACTCGCGGTCGGCCTCGGGGTCGGAGGCGCGGGCCCGGTGCGGATGATCGTATTCGGGGAACTCGCCGCGCGGCCGGGCCGGCTCCGCGACGTCGTCCGCGGTGGGCCGGCCGAACCCGATCCACAGCAACGCACCGATGATCGGGATGATCAACACGAGGATGATCCACGTGAACTTCGGCAGCCCGTGGATCGACTTCTCGTCGGCGCGGACGATGTCGATGAGCGCCAGAATCAGCACGGCCAGGGTGATCAGACCCAGATAGGGCATGTGTTCCTCCCCTTGGGTGTCCGGTTTTGCTCTCCCCGAGGGTATCGTTCCCGTTCTCCGGCCGAGCGCGTGTCGTCCGTTTGAAGGAGCGCATGACATGATGACCGACATGGCCGGTGAGCAGGTAACAGCGGGTGAACAGGCACAGCCGGGACAGCTGATCGAGCTGGCGACTCTGCCCAATCTGCGCGATGTCGGCGGCTGGCCCACCGCCGACGGCCGGATCGTCCGTCGCGGCATGGTGTTCCGGTCGACGGCGCTGCACTCGCTCAGTGACGACGACAGCGAGCATCTGCAGTCGCTGAACATCACCACCATCTACGATCTGCGGACTGCGAAAGAGCGGACCGAAGCTCCCGACGCCCCGATCGGTGAGCAGGCCAATCTGTCGCTCGACGTGCTCGCCGACGCAGACAAGGACATTCCGGCCAAGTTGCACGAGGTGCTCGTCGACCCGGCGGTGGTCGCGCAGATGAACATCGAACTCGCCGGCGGCAAGGCCGTGGGCCACATGAGCGAGTCGTACCGGCACTACGTGACGCTGCCGAGCGCGATCAGGTCCTACCGACGCATGGTCGACGGGCTGCTGGGCCAGGACTCCGCCGCGCTGCTGATCCACTGCACCACCGGCAAGGACCGTACCGGCTGGGCGACGGCCGTGCTGCTCAGCGCACTCGGCGTGGCCCGCGAGGACATCTACCGCGAGTACCTGCTCACCAACGACCATCTGCTGCCGACATTCGACGGCCTGTTCGCCAAGTTCGAGCAGGCCGGCGGCGATCCGGACCTGCTGCGTCCGCTGCTCGGCGTCGACGCGAGGTATCTCGACCAGTCGTTCGCGGAGGCCGAGCGCGTGTGGGGTGGGATGGACGGCTATCTCACCGGATGTCTGGGCCTCGACGATCAGGCCCGCGGAACGCTCCGGGACCGGTTCCTGGCGTAGCGGCCTGATCGTGCACGATCGACGGTAGTCCCGGTTTTGGTGACGGTTACCGGCCGCCCTGTCGGTGTGCCGTAGTAGATTCGGTACCGATCCGGGGGACATACGTGCGGTGACATTTTGACGCGCAGGGACATCAACGCGCAGGACAAGAAGGGAGTAGTGGTGGCGCCGGTTTATCAGGCAATGCTGGGGTCGGACTTCGCGCGTCTGCATCCCAACGTCGCCTGGCGGTACAGCGTCGACTCCACGTCGGGGGTGGCGCAGATCGCGTCGGGCATCTACGAGTCCGTGTACACCAACAATGCGCTGTCGCCGATGTTCTTCAAGCACTACGCCAGCCGGCACGCGATGCCGGCCAAGTCCAGCCGCATGGTTCCGTTCGAACAGAGCCAGTACTGCTATGTCGACGAACTGGGCCGTGAATGTCTGGCCGTGCTGCGCGAGTTCCAGTACACCTCCGGCTCCCGCAACGTGAACTCGTTGCTGGTCTCGGGCCGCGACGGCCTCGTCGACTACTTCGGCGACGGACCCGAATTGCTGTATCCGATCGAACCGTCGGTCACCAAGGCAGGGGAGTTGCTGCTCGAGAGCGGCCCTCTGCGCTGGCTGGGCCGTGGCCCCAACTTCGGGATGCGCGGACCGTTCTCGACCCAGATGAAGTACATCGAGGGGTGGGACGAGCGACATCAGCGGTTCCGGTGCGATGCCACCGTGCACAATCCCGTCATCGGCGAGATCCTGCATTTCCGCGGCTGGTTCACCGCCGTCGACCAGGTCTGCACCCTGCAGCAGATCCCCGACGAGGCGTGGCCGGTCAACCTCATCGAACGCGAGCGGTAGCTGTCCGTCGGTCGACCGGCGGATATGCGGGCTACGATTTGCCACAATCGGAGTTATGACGCAACCACCCGACGACCCACGCCAGTACGGCGATCCCGGCAATACCCCAGGTGGAAACGGCGGCGGGTCGACACGCAGGTTCGACGAGCTGCCGCCCACCTCGGCCTATGGTGACCCCGGGTATCAGGAGCCGTACCTCGCGCCCCAGCACAACGAGGAGTATCCCGGACAATTCGGGCAGACCCAGTACGGACCACAGGGTTACGGGCAACCGCAGAGCTATGGGCAGCCGCAGAGCTATGGGCAGCCGCAGAGTTACGGCCAACCACCGAGCTACGGGAACCCGCAGGGTTACGGGGATCCACAGGGCTATGGGCAGCAACCCCCGGGACAGCAGCCGCCGGGCAACCATGGCGTGCCAGACGGTGGGCGGCCGGGAGGTTCCCGGGGCCGCACCATCGCGCTGGTGGCGCTGGTCGTCGTCGCGCTCGTCGTGATCGGCGTGGTGGCGGCGCTGGCACTGACCGGTGGTTCGGACGACGAGTCCGGGGGCACGTCGGCCGCCGCGTCGTCGACCACGAAGACCCGCACGACCACGTCCCGCCCCACGCCGACCAGCACCGCCGAAAGTACAACGACGAAAACCTCGGAGGCGCCGGAGTCCACCACGACTACGCGGAGGGCGTCATCGGGGGTGACCTATCAGATCACGGGCCGCGGCGACGTGGTCGGACTGAACTACACGGACGGTGGTGGGATCAATGTGGTCGCCACCACCAGTGCACCGTGGTCGCAGCGGGTTGACATCACCGGCGGCCAGGCACGGCTGACAGCGGTGGTGATCCGCGGTCCGCTCACCTGCAAGATCGAGTTCGACGGTGAGACGCTGGCCACGCAGACCAGCAACGGCGGTCTGCTCACCTGCGCGGCGTCGATTCTGTCGGGACGGTAACGGTCACCGCTTACGCAGGACCAGAACGAGATTGGTGCCCAGCACCTCCCGCAGCCCCGGTACCCGCATGATCGGCCACAGCCACGACGGCAGGTACCGGGGGAAGGCCAGGGTGGTGTCGGCGGCACCGGCCACCGATCGCGACCAGGCGAGCCCCTCGGCGGCGGTCACCTTGAACAGTGAGGTACCGTACAGGTTCTTGGGCGGGTGACCGTGGTGGCGGGTGTACCAGCGCGCGGCGCGGTGCCCGCCGGCGTAGTGTGTCAGACCCATCTCGTGACCGCCGAACGGGCCGTACCACAGTGTGTAGCTGACGATGACGGTGCCGCCGGGCCGGGTCACGCGCAGCATCTCTTCGCACATGGCCCACGGTGCCGAGGTGTGCTCGACGACATTCGACGACAGGCAGATGTCGAAACTGTTGTCGGCGAACGGAAGCTGCTGTCCGGACGCCCGCACGCTCGCCCGCTGGTCCAGGCCGCCGGCATGCATCTCCGACGGGTCGGGTTCGGCGGACAGATAGGTCGCGCCGCGTTCGGCGAAGGCGTCGGCGAAGTAGCCGGGACCGCCGCCGACGTCGAGCATGGTGGTGCCCGACAGCCCGCCGGGGTGCACCGAGTCCGCCATCACCGCGGTGTCGGTGGCGATCGCGCCGTAGAACCGGGCCGGATCGGTCTGCTCGAACCGGAAGTCGTTGAGCAGACGGGCGGCGCGGCGCAGCGTCGCATAGCGGGCGAAGGCTGATCGGGAACTCACCGCACCATCTTGGCTGTCGCCGGTCCGTAGCCCGAACTGCGGGTCGGGTGCGGTATGACCGGCAGCGGGAAAATAGGTCACAATACCTACACAAAAAGGGCTGCCTGGGCTTTGCGTTCGGATTGATTCCAATGGTTGTCGACGGCGTCGGTACTTTGCACACTCGATTCATGTCCTCAAATACTGCCGAGCACAATGCTCTGGAAGTGGCGCACCGGCCGCTGCAATTCGCCTACTGGGTTCCCAATGTCAGTGGCGGACTGGTTGTCTCGAAGATCGAGCAGCGCACCGACTGGAGCTACGACTACAACAAGCGCCTCGCCGTTCTCGCCGAGAACAACGGCTTCGACTACGCCCTCTCCCAGGTCCGGTACATCGCCTCCTACGGCGCCGCCTACCAGCATGAGTCGACCAGCTTCTCCCTCGCGCTGCTGCTGGCCACCGAACGCCTCAAGGTGATCGCCGCGGTGCACCCGGGCCTGTGGCAGCCGGGTGTGCTGGCCAAACTCATCGCCACCGCCGACCAGTTGTCCGGGGGCCGCGCCGCCGTCAACGTCGTCAGCGGCTGGTTCAAGGACGAATTCACCAAACTCGGCGAACCGTGGCTCGAACACGACGAACGGTACCGCCGGTCCGAGGAGTTCATCACCTACCTGCGCGAGATCTGGACCAGCGAGCACGCCGAGTTCGCCGGCGACTTCTACCGCCTGCACGACTTCGACCTCAAACCCAAACCCACCGAGGTCGCGGGCCGCCCGCATCCGGAGATCTTCCAGGGCGGCAACTCGACGGCCGCCCGCGCGATGGCCGGCCGCGTCTCGGACTGGTACTTCAGCAACGGTAAGGACTTCGACGGCATCACCGAGCAGGTCATCGACGTCAAAACTGAAGCAGCTCTGCATAATCGGACTGTCCGGTTCGGTCTCAACGGGTTCCTCATCGGCCGCGACACCGAGGCCGAAGCCCGCGATGTGCTGCGCGAGATCGTCGACAAGGCCGACCGCGAGGCCGTCGAAGGCTTCGGTTCGGCCGTCAAGCAGGCCGGAAAGTCCGCAGCCGACGGCAAGGGCATGTGGCAGGACTCGGAATTCGCCGACCTGGTGCAGTACAACGACGGTTTCCGCACCGGCCTCATCGGCACGCCCGAGCAGATCGCCGAGCGGATCGTCGCCTACAAGACACGCGGCGTCAACCTGCTGCTGCTCGGCTTCCTGCACTACCTCGAAGACGTCGAGTACTTCGGCACCCGGATCCTGCCGCTGGTCCGTGAGCTCGAAGCCGATCTCGCCGCCAGCGGCAAGCTCGAATCCGAACTCGCCCGCAACGGCATCCTCGTCAACTCCTGAATCTCGCATCCACACAGAAAGTTTCACATTCAGATGACCGCAACGATCACCGCCGATCAACAGACCCGATTCGCCGACGCGCTGCGCCGCGCCGACCTGGTGGCCGCCGAACTGCGCGCCACCGCCGCCGAACGAGACCGGGCCAATGCCGACCCCGTCGCCGAGATCGAACTCCTCCGTAACGCCGACCTGCTGCAGGTGGGTGAGCCCGTCGATTTCGGCGGCTCCGGACTGAATTACGCACAGTCGCAGGAGATCACCCGGCGTATCGCGCGCGGTGACACCTCCATCGCCCACCTGCTCGGCTATCACTATGCGCAGCAGCGCATTCCGCACCTGTTCGGCACTCCCGAGCAGGCCGAGGAACTGTCCCGGCAGAACGCGTCGGAGAAGTCGTTCTGGGGTGGCGTGCAGAATCCGCGCGGAGCGTCGGGTCTGGAACTGACCCGCGACGGCGACGGCTTCCGCCTCAACGGCCGACGCACCTTCGCCTCCGGCGCGAGCGTCGCCGACCGGCTGTCGGTGACCGCGATCTTCGAGGGCGATCTGGTGTTCCTGGCCATCCCGCGCGACAAGGAAGGCTTTACGCCGCTGGGGGACTGGGACAACATCGGCCAGCGCCTGACCGACTCGGGCGGTGTCGAATTCGTCAACACCCCCATCGCCCGCAGCGAGATCCTGGGTGATGATCCGCTCACCGGCAAGACCTTCTCCGACTACCAGACGCTGGTCACCCCGCACTGGCAGCTCGCGTTCGTCAACTTCTACATCGGCACCGCCGAAGGTGCACTGGAGGAGGCCCTGGACTGGACCCGCATCAACGCCAGTGCCTGGGAGACATCGGGCGTCGACGCCGCCACCGACGACCCGTACATCCTGGAGTTGGTCGGTGAACTGAAGGCGAAGGTCACCGCGGCATCGTTGCTGGCCGACCGGGCCGGTGAGGCCCTGCAGTGGGCCCTGGACTTCGGACCCGAGCTGAGCGCCGAGCAGCGCGCCGACACCGCGGTCAAGATCGCCGAGGCCAAGTTCCTCACGACCAAGGTGTCGCTCGAGGTGGCCTCGCGGTTGTTCGAGATCCAGGGTGCTCGCGCCACCACCGCCGCCTACGGTTTCGACCGGCACTGGCGCAACCTGCGCACCCATACCGTGCACGATCCGGTGGCCTACAAGGCCCGCGAGATCGGTGACTGGGTCCTCAACCAGCGCGCCCCGCAGTTCACGCTGTACAGCTGATTTCCGTGCCGGAACAAGGGTTTTCACCTACGCTGGTCGGCGTGCCCGTACCGGTTGATCATGATGCGGCAGTGAACGCTGCCACCGCACTCGCGTCCGCCTTCGCGGCGGGCGCGAGTGCGCGGGACGCCGAACGGCGACTGCCGGTCGAGGAGATCAAGCAGTTGTCGGCGTCGGGGCTGCTGGCGATCACGGTGCCGCGCGAGTTCGGCGGGCCCGGCTTAGGACCGTCCACGCTTGCGCAGGTGGTGGCGATCATCGCCGCCGCCGACCCGAGTATCGCGCAGATCCCGCAGAGCCACTTCACGTTCCTGGAGGCGTTGCGCCGCAGCGGTTCCCGTGAATTGCGGGAGTGGGTGTTCGGACGAGTGCTGGCCGGCGGCAGGCTGGCCAACGCGCAGAACGAGCGCACCGGCAAGACGGTCACCGACGACTCCACCACCGTCACCTCGACGCCGGATGGCTTACGGCTGGGCGGAACCAAGTACTACTGCACGGGTGCCTACTTCGCGGACATCCTCGCCGTGCGCGCGGTGGTCGCCGATGAGCAAGGCCCGCAACGGAAAACGCTCGTGTACCTACCTGCCGACACCCCCGGCATCGAGATCGTCGACGACTGGGATGGTTTCGGCCAGCGCACCACCAGCAGCGGCACGGTCACTTTCACCGATGTCGCCATCGATGATTCTGCGCTGCTGGACTTTTCGGGTCTGCTCAGCGAACCGTCGACGTACGGGGCCCGGGCGCAACTGGTGCATGCCGCCATCGACGTCGGCATCGCCCGTGGCGCACTTGGGGCGGCGGCCGAGGTGGTCACCGTCGCCCGCCCCTGGTTCGAGTCCGGACTCGACCGCGCCGTCGACGACCCCTACCTGATCGCGCAGGCAGGTGAGCTGGAACTGTCGGTGCGGGCGGCGGAATCCCTGCTGGAGACCGCGGCCCGGCGCATTGAGGAGGCCCAAGAACCGGCCGGTGTCGCCGAGGCATCCCTGGCCACGGCCGCGGCCAAGATCGCGGCCGGCCGCGCAGCCAGGGATGCGGCGGCCCAGTTGTTCGACTTCGGCGGCACCCGCTCGGCGTCCGGCAAGGCCAACTGGTCCCGCTTCTGGCGTGACGCCCGAACCCACACCCTCCACGACCCCGAACGCTGGAAGGTCCACCACCTGGGCCGCTGGGCACTCGCCGGCCAACCACCCCCATCCCACACCTCGCTGTAGCCGTCCCAAACCCCACCGCTGCGGCCCGGCATCACAATAATTGCGATGCCGACCCGCTGCGGTGGGGTTTGTGCCCGTAAACTGGCCCGCGATGAGTATCCCGTCGAAGGTCCTGCTGCTGTGCTGGCGTGACACCGGCCACCCGCAGGGCGGCGGCAGTGAGCGCTACCTCGAACGTGTCGGTACCGAACTGGCTTCACGTGGGGTCGGGGTCACACTGCTTACGGCGCGCTATCCGGGGTCGGGACAGCAGGAGTACCGCGACGGTCTGCGGATCATCCGTGCAGGTGGCAGGCTCGGGGTGTACCCGTCGGCGCTCGCGATCATCGCCGCAGGACGGCTCGGCATGGGTCCATTGGCGGGCTTCGATCCGGACCTGGTCGTCGACACCCAGAACGGGGTGCCGTTCTTCGCGACGACCATCAGCGGCGCCCCCACCGTCGTGCTGGTGCACCACTGTCATCGCGAGCAGTGGCCGGTCGCCGGACGGCTCCTAGGGTATGTCGGCTGGTTCATCGAGTCGCGGCTCTCGCCCTGGGTGCACCGCCGCAACCGCTATGTGACGGTGTCGCGGCCGTCGGCACGGGAACTGGCCGAACTGGGCGTGGACCCCGAACGGATCACCGTGATCCACAACGGCATCGACCCGGTGCCTGCCGACCTGCTCGCGCCCCCCACCCCGTCGACCGACTCCCCGTCGACGGCGCGGCTGTGCGTGCTGTCGCGGTTGGTCCCGCACAAGCAGGTCGAACACGCCCTCGACGTGGTCGACGATCTGCGGCACACCCGCGACGACGTGCACCTGGACGTGATCGGCGGCGGTTGGTGGGACGACAGGCTCCGGGCGTATGCCCGAGAGCTCGGTGTCGACGACTACGTCACGTTCCACGGCCACGTCGACGAACGCCGCAAACACGAACTCCTCGCGGCGGCCGACGTGCACCTGATGCCGTCGCGCAAGGAAGGTTGGGGTCTGGCCGTCATCGAGGCCGCCCAGCACGGTGTGCCCACGGTCGGCTACCGCTCCTCTGTCGGCCTGGCCGAATCCATCACCACCGGCGAGACGGGTCTGCTCGTCGACGGTCCCGATGAATTCATCAGTGCCACAAGAAAACTCGTCGACGATCCGGCGGCTGCCCGACGCCTCGGCGACAACGCCCGGCGTAAGGCCGCCGGCTACTCCTGGTCGTCCACCGCCGACGGCTTCGCCGCCCTCTGCGCCGCGAACACCATGCCTGCGAGAAGCGCGGCAAACCAGAGCAGGTGAGCGGCCCAGGCGGCAGTGCGGACGATGCCGCTTGCTCCGGTGGCGGCGATGTCGCCGGGAATCCGGTAGACGGTGAGGTCGTCGTGTTGCATTGCCGGAGTGAGCTTTCCGAGTTCAGCGGGGAGATCCCCGCCTTCGACGACCACCCATCCGACTCCCAGCGCGGCCAGCCTGCCGGGGTCTCCGCCCTCTACGAGCGCGGCGTCGACGTCGGCACCCCGGCCGGACGGGGCGTCGACGTCGATGCCGTCGACGGTCAGCGCACCGGCGTCGACGACCGGTGCGCGCAGCATCCGGGGGAGTGGGTCGAGTGAGGTTGTGCCGGTGAACGAATACCGCCGAATCTGGCCCGGCGGATAGATCGCCACCATTCCGTGATCGGGTGTGATGACCTGTGCCGCCTGCCGGAACGAGTCGGGCAGTGCGACGGTGCGGATCGAACCGCCCACTCCCCAGGCGAGGTCGGGCAGTGGTGCGACGACCAGCAACAGGCCGGCGGCAACGGCGAAAGCCGCAGGCACCCAACGTTTGACGGCACTGATCGCGGCGCCTGCGGCGATCGCGTAGAACGGGACGGCCAGCGCCACATACTTATGGGTGTCGCGCAGCAGCCCCGCACCCGGGATCTCCTCGACCAGCCAGGTCAGCACGCTCTCACCCGGACCGGCCACCGCGATCAGCGCCACGACGGCGCACCCGGCAAAGACCTTCCAGACACGCGAATCCCGTTGGTGGCGCCATAATTCGACGACACCGATCGCCACGATCACCATAAACGCGATGGTCGCGACAGACGCCCACCACACGCTCCGACTGCCCGGCACCGCATCGGCGTTCCAGATGCCGCCCAACCCGGCGACGGTACCCAACGTGCCCAGGCCAGGCTCGGCACGCACGCCGAAAGCGTCCACCCCCGCCCCCGACGACGTCGCGTCCGCACCCCCGACCAGCGACGCCACCACCCACGGCAACGCCCCCACCACCCACGCCGACGCGATAGCGACTCCCCTGTTGGGAGCCCCATCTCGCCGGACCCTTCGAGACGCTCGCTCCTTCGTCGCTTCGCCCTCAGGGATCAAGAAGGTGGTCGGGTCCGCCCCCTTCGTCGTTTCGTTGTCGGGGGTCGAGTAGGTGGTTGGGTCTGCCCTGTTTGTTGTTTTGTTGTTGGGGGTCGGGGAGGTGGTGGGGTTCGCCCTCCTTGCCGTTTCGCGCTCAGGGGCGTGCGCGGGTTGGTCGCGACCAAACATCTTGATCCCTGAGGCCGAAGCGACGAAGAAGCGAGGGTCGCGAAGGGTCCGGTGACCCGGGGCACCTGACGCCACCACAGCCGTCACCGCCACGACACCGGCAAACACCGACCCCGACGGCGTGAACCCCGCCCACGCGAACAACCCCGCGAGCACCACCCACCCACGAAACCCGCACGGGCGGTCCATCACCGCGACGGCCACCCAGCCGAGCGCCGCATACGACATCAACAGACTCCAGTGGCCTTGCAGAAGACGTTCGGCCACAAAGGGATTCCACACCGCGACCACCGCCGCGAAACACGCCCCGGCATGACCGGCGGCGGGCACCGCCCGGGCGGCGAGCCGGCCGAAACCCACCCCGGCCAACATCAACCCGAGACCCAGCAACGCGACCACCACGACCCCGCCGTCGACCACCGGCGTGAGCATCGCGAGCAGCCAGTCCTGTGGGACCGCCCGCGCAGGAACCCCGCCGACACCGACCGCGGAATCGGTGACATACGACCGCGGCGTCGACACCGCATCCCGGTACAGCAGGTACCGCCCGTCACCCAGTGATCGGAGCATCGGCCCCAGGATCACGACGGCCACCGCCGCGCTCACCGCGTACAGCTTCAGCAGCAGCGAACGGTCCGTCGACATGGTGGGGTGAGCGAAGAAGCTCAGTGGTGGTAGGTGTCCGACGGCGCCGGCGGATGCCCGGGCTCGTCGTCGTCGAAGTCGGAGGTGGTGATGCCGTAGGAGCGGGCCAGTTCGAGGATCTTGGTGGCGCGGGCGATGCGCGGCAGGTCCGAACCGTTGCGGATCTCCCCACCGTCACGCTCGAACTCACTGAAAAACTCTCTCGCCCAGCTGATTTCCTCCTGCTGTGGAGACAGTCCCTCGTTCACCGGATGGCACTGGTCGGGGGTGAGACAGATCTTGCCTGTCATACCGAACTCGACGCTGACGGCGGTGGCCTCGCTCAGCTTGTGGGTACTGGACCCGACGGTCGGTCCGTCGATCGCCGACGGCAGATGCGCGGCCTTCGCGGCGATCGTGAACCGCGACCGGGCGTACGCCAGGGTCAGCGGATCGCCGCCGAAACCGGTGTCGCGACGAAAATCGCCGATGCCGAACGCCAGCCGGAAGGTGTTCTTCGACGACGCGATCTCGCTGATCCGTTCCAGCCCGCGGGCCGTTTCGACGAGCGCGACGATCGGCACGTTCGGCAGCCGCGTCGCGGTCTCGGTGACGTGGTCGGGCGATTCGACCATCGCCAGCATGACGCCGCCGACAGGCACCTGCGACAACGCGGCCAGGTCGTCGGCCCACCACGGCGTGCCGAAACCGTTGACTCGCACCCAGTCGCCCCTGCCCTCCTCGGAACCGAGCCAGCGGATCACGTTGTCGCGGGCGGATGTCTTGTCCTTGGGGGCGACGGCGTCCTCGATGTCGAGGACGACGATGTCGGCACGTGAGCGGCCCGCCGAGGCGAACTTCCCGTACTGCGCACCGTTGACGAGCAGCCAGCTCCGCGCGAGGACCGGGTCGATCCGGAAACCGGCTTCGCTCGGGTCGATCTCTGTGGTGGTCGGCTGGTCGTACATCGGTGCCTTTCCTTCGCGTAAGCCTCCATCGTCGCCCATCGGGCACACCGCCCGCAAAATCTACGAGTTTCGTTTCCCCCGCCGCTTCCTGATCCCTGAGGTTCCGTCGGCACTTGGCGGACCAACTTGATCCCTGAGGGCGGTGCGAGGCACGAGCGAGCGTCTCGAAGGGTCCGGTGACATGCGCGCATGAGGTGACCAACTCCTTCGCGACGACCGCCACCGACGGCATGGACCTGCGACATCGGGACCGTTGCATCACTGACAGACTGGAAGCCATGCCCGACACCTCACAGCGCACCCTCGCCGCTTCGGTGGGTCTGGTGACGGCCGGGTCGATGGTAGCCAACATCTGTGCGTACCTCGTGCACGTTCCGGCGGGCCGCTGGCTGGGCGCATCGGCGTACGGCGAGTTCGCGGTGCTCATGGCGGCGATGCTGGTGCTGGCAGTACCCGCGTTGGCATTGCAGGCGGTGGTGGCCCGCGACACGGTGCACGGCAGGCCGGTCGGCGAGCTGATCCGGCTCACCGTGTTGGTGACGGTGGTCGTGGCGGCGCTGATGGTGCCCGCTGTGCCGCTGTTCATGTGGCTTGCCGACACCGGTTTCGCGACGACCGTGGCCGGTCTGGCGGCAGCCCCGATCCTGGTGCTGATCGCCGGAGTGCAGGGCCTGCTGCAAGGTGGGCGCGACTTTCCCGCATTGGCTACCGTGCTCGCCGGCGTCGGTATTCTGCGGTCGGTGCCAGTGGTGATCGCGCTCGCGTTCGGAGGTGGGGCCGGGACGGCTCTGGCCGCGGGGACGGCCGGGGCGGTTGTCGCAGCGGGCGCCGCGTGGTTCGTGGTGCGTGCGGGCATCTCCCGGATGCGCACGTCAGCGGACGGGTCCGGCACGGGGACCGGTGCACTCAGCGTGATCCGCGCCTCGCAGGTGCAGTTCGTGCTGGTGGTGGCGGTGTCGCTGGATTTGCTGGTCTCGCGTGGGGTGCTGGGCGCCGACGACGCCGGCGTGTACGCGCTCGGCGCCGTGGCCACCAAGGCCGCGTTCTGGTTGCCGCAGGCCATCGGCGTCGTCTTCTATCCGGCCCTGGCCGACCCCACCACGTCGCGCAGGTCGCTGGGGCGTGCGGTGCGGGTGGTGGCGCTGGTGGGTGCGGTACTCACCGTCGGGGCGGGAATCGCGGGACCGCTGGTGCCGCTGGTGTTTTCCGGCGAATATCGCCCGCTGGTGCCGATCCTGTGGATCTTCGCGTTCACCGGCTCGATGCTGGCGGTGCTGCAGGTCACGCTGCTGTGGGCCATCGCGCGAGATCGAACCCGCGTCGCTCTGGTCGCCTGGGTTGCACTCGCAGTCGAGGGCGTCCTGGTGGTGACGATTGCCGACACGGTGCTCGGCCTCGCACTGGTGGCGGCGTCGACGGCGACGGCCGCGACCGGGGTCACGGTGCTGTGGGTGTGGCGCTCACACCTCGGTGCCGATACCGTTGCCGCTCCGGAGGTACCTGCTCAGTCCGTCGCGACCACAGGCGCGGGCTCCTCATCCGACGATTCGCGCCGTAGCCAGTAGACGCCTGCGCCCACTGCGAGCACGCCGACGACACCCGCTCCGATCGGCACCAGACGCCCCCACACGGTGACCGGCCGGGCCAGTGATCGGGCCCGCGCTACCGCGGCGTCGCGGGTGTGCTTGGTGTAGCTGAGCGTCGTGACCAGGTTGACCAGCGAGAACCCCCCGCTCGGCTGAGTCGCAGGGCGGTAGCGCTCGTCGATCGTGATCCGCTCGTCGAGAATCGTGCCGGTGTCGGGGTCGACGGAGATCTCCCAGGTGCTGCGATGATGCAGATGTAGTGCGATTGGGGTGGTTCCGGGGAGTCCGAACCACGACGCGGGCCGCACGATCACCGTGGGTCTGCCCGCGGTGTCGGCGCCCGAATGCCGCTCGTACAGGTCGGTGTCGGGAACCTCGGCGACGAACCGGATGGCCTCGGCGCCCTCTACCGACGCGTCGCCGTCGTAGCGCAGCGGCACCGAGATCCGGGTGACCGGGTCGAAGAAGGCCGCATCCCGGCGTGGCATGTCGAACGCAAACGCGTAGGTGAAGCCGGTCCGGTCGGACACCTGGAACGGGGCCTGCTCGTCGTCGTACTGGATTTCCGACGACCCGTTGCGCCGGAACGTCGCCGTCTGCCGATCGAGGGTGACCCGGTCGCGGATCGCGCTGATCGTGCCGTCCGAACAGTCGTTGAGTTTGTCGTCAGCACGCAGCGAGGTACCCGCCTGCAATGTCACCTTGCTGCGGCCGGCGGGCCGCACCGCGACGATCCGCTGTTGCCTGGTCACCTCGGTGGTGACGACCCGTGCTGCCGGGGTGTCGAGCGAACACTGATCAAGCACCTGCGCGGGCGCGGTGGAGCGGGCGACGATCGTGTCGTCGGTATCGAGCGGCAGTACCTGCAGTTTGCCGACGAACAACGCGGGCAGCGCGATCGCCGCCGACAGCAGGAACGCACCGACGAAGATCATCGTCGGCCCGGCCAGTTCGCGACCGCTGAACCTGGGACGGACCGTTGCCGGGTCGGCCGAGCGCGCTGCCGCGGTGTCGGTGGTGGGGTCCGGGCCGGCGGGGTCTCCCGGGTTGTTCGCGGCGTCTGACGGCATACCGCTGACCTTAGGGCATCGCCTCGTTTCGTTGCCGGATCATTCGATGGTGGTATATGCGCACCTGCCAATGATCTCCATCGACACTGATTCACCTGGTCTACCTGGGATTTCGTCTCAGTCACCGATCCGTGACCGATTTCCTATGCCATGCTCAGGAACTGCGGCGCGTCTCCTCTTATCGTGGGCGGACCGAACACAACGTCTGTGACCGAGAAGAAGGTGATGGAACACACGCCGCACGTCAGAGATCGTCGGCGCACCGAAAGGGGATTCCCATGTTGATCTTCGTAATCGTGGCGATCATCGTCATCGTCATCGCCGGTTTCGCCATCTTCGGCGGGGCACTGCGCGGCCGGGGGACAGGCTGGACCGGCGACTCCGGAGGCGGTTTCCTCGCCGGCAGTTGGAGCCACGGCGGCTGGGGTGGCTGGGGTGGTGGTGACGGCGGAAGCTGTGGCGGGGACAGTGGAGGAGGAGGCGGCGACGGCGGCTGCTGATCGGCACCCCCGTGGTCCGGGCGTACGCTGATTTCCCGACATGAGCAGCAGCCCGGACGAGCAGGTACAGCCGACGCCGCGGTCGGCGCACTCCGATCGTCCCGCCGGGGTCGCACGCAGATTCTTCCCGCAGTTGGAGGGGATGCGTGCGGTCGCGGCGATCGCGGTGCTCACCACGCACGTGTCGTTCCAGACCGGCGCCGTCGACACCGCCGTACTCGGCCCGATCGTGGGCAGGCTCGATCTGGCGGTCGCCCTGTTCTTCGGCCTGTCGGGCTTCCTGCTGTGGCACCCCTGGGCCCGGTCCGCCCGAACCGAAGCCCCCCGACCCGACATCGGCCGCTACTTCCGGCACCGCATCGTCCGGATCTGGCCCGCCTACATCGTCGTCGTCGTGCTGGTGCTGACTCTGCTTCCCGACGCCAAGGGTGCCGACCTGACGGTGTGGCTGGCCAATCTGACGCTGACGCAGGTCTTCGTGTCGCTGTCGTTGACGGCCGGCCTCACCCAGATGTGGAGTCTGTCGGTGGAAGTCGCGTTCTATCTGCTGCTTCCACTGATCGGTCTCGCACTGGTCCGTCTGCGGGGAGACCTTGCACGCCTGCGTATCCCGGCGATCCTCGCGATGGGAGTGGTCAGCCTCGGCTGGGCCTGGTTCGCGGATACGCTGCCGCTGTCCGACGGCATCGAAACCAAGAACTGGGTGTTCGGGCACCTCCCGTGGTTCGCGGCGGGCCTGGTGCTGGCCGAGATCTCAGCGAGCACCGAAGCGGCCCACCACGATCGGCAGTCGTATCCCAGGTGGCTGCGGATCACCGTCGACTTCAGCGCGAACCGCCGGCTGATGGGTGCGGTATTCGTGGTGGCCTATGGGCTGGCCTGCACCCCGCTCGCCGGACCGACGGGCCTCGGCGAGGTCACCGACCTCCAATTCGCCACCAAAATGGTGCTCGGCGCGATCGTCGCCTACGCACTCCTCGCCCCGCTGGTATGCGCGCAGGGCCCGTTCCGGTTCCTTGACTCCCCGGTGATGCAGGCCCTCGGCCGCTGGTCGTACGGCATCTTCATCTGGCACCTCGCCGTACTCGCCATCGTCTTCCCCCTGTTCGGCATCATCCCCTTCAACGGCAACATGCCCCTGGTCCTGCTGATCACCGTCACCCTGACGATCGGCATCTCGGCCGCAAGCTACACCTTCATCGAAGACCCCACCCGCCGCTGGCTCAACGAGCGTGAGGGTCGTCGGCGACGGTGACGTGAGCCGACGGGCTATGCCGGCGACGCTGCCGCGTCATTCGGTGGTGGTATCCCCGGACCCACCTGTCGACGCCGATTCATACTGTCTACCTGGACTTTCGTCGCCGGTCACCGATCTGTGACGTCCTTGTCGAGCTGCGACCAGGATCGGCAAGCGTTCTGCCGACTATCGTGAGCGGACCAGAAACAACCCATGCGAGCACGAAGAAGGTCATATTTCACACCGCCGCACGGGGCGACCGTCGGTGCACTGAAAGGAACGTTCCAAATGTTCGACCACAATTTCGTATCATTCGTCGTCATCGTCCTTATCCTCGCCGGTTTGATTGTTTTCCGCAGATCGCGCGGTGGCGGTCGCTCCGGGGGCCGCGGAGGCGGAGGTGGCTGGCACGACGATCAATCAGCCAACTGGCACGGCGACTACTCGGGTGGCCGGCACGACGACCATTCAGGTGGCCGGCACGACGATCACGGGGGCAGCAACTGCGACGACGGAGGTAGCTGGGGCGACGACGGGGGCGGCAGTTGCAGCGACGACGGCGGTGGCGGCGGAGGCGACGACTGATCCGCGGTACGGATGAACCGTCGTAGAAATTGCCGGACCCATCCTTGCGCGACGGTGTCGGGCAGCCTACCGGCCGAACCCGGCTAGGTTCTGTCGCCCGCTGTGCGAACGGAGAACAGGGCCGACCACACGAGGATCGTGACCGCGACCAGGGCGGGAAGTTGGGTCCACCAGTCGTCGCCGTGGTAACCGGTGGGCGAGTGCCACGGCCCCGAGGCGAGGGCCACGGTGGCGGCGAGCATGGTGGCGAAGACCGCGACCACCCGCGCGGACGGACCCCGCCGATAGGTGAGAATTGCTGTCGCGCAGCCGATGCCAAGACCCCACCAGCCCGTCAACAGCCACACCGTGCCCAGCACCGCAATCGCGGCAGTGCTCGCCGCAACCACACCTCTTGATTCCCGAGACCAGGTGACCACACCTCTTGATCCCTGAGGCCCGGCGGCCACACCTCTTGATCCCTGAGGTGAAGTGACCACACCTCTTGACCGGTGAAGTGAAGTGACCACACCTCTTGATCCCTGAGGCTGAAGCGACGAAGGAGCGAGGGTCTCGAAGGGTCCGGTGACGCCGTCATCATGACGCGACCACTTCGAACGCGCGAGAACCGGCGGGAGCCACGCCGACGCCAGCAGTAAGGCCATCAGTAACAGCCCGACAACCAGCACCCAGCGATACGGAGTATCGAGACCGTAGCGCAGCGTCACCGGTCCCGACAGGTTCTTCGGTACCACCCACCCCTGCTGCCATCCGTTCACCGTAATCTGATGCAGAGTTGTTGTGCCGCTGGAAGTTTCGATCGTCGCACGCCAGCCGGAGTTGGTGCTCTCGGCGACGGTCAGGATCCGGTCCGCCGCCGACGCCTGCACCTCGACCACCCGATGGGTCGCAGACCACTTCTCCACCGGCGGCAGCACCGATGAGGTCGACGGGATCTGTTGTGCCGTAGATAGATTGACGTCGAGGACGCTGAACGCCGATCCGGGGTTGACCGACAGTTCCTGCTCTCCCGCGGTCAGCGGAATCGGGGTGGAATGGCATGGCCGCGCCGTCACCGCCTCGCCGTTGCGCAGAGCGCCTGCCGTGGTCCGCAGGCCGAGCCCGATCACGCGGCCCGCCACGGTGATTCCGATGCCGTCGCCGCAGCCGACGGTGATCACCCGGTCGGGATCGAACGGCCGGGCGTCCGGGTCCGGTGAGATCTGCACATCCGCGATCCCGGCAGGTGCTTTCTTGGCGAAGCCCAGCGCATTTACGTCTATGAGGTCGGCGGATTTGTCGACCCGCAGCCGGATCCTGTCGGTGCGGGTGCCGGGCAGCGTCACTGTCCCGTCGCCGGCGACCTTCCGGGTGATCCAGCGGGTACCCAGGTTGACCGACACATCTGTGGGCGCCGCCGGATAGGTCGATGGTGCGACGATGCGAAGCCTGTCGACGCGCTGCACGCGGGGCAGCCGGATGGTCAGCGTGGGTCCCGAAGCCCGTTCCCTTACTGAATCCTTGTCCGCGCCGTCCCGATCGCGGGACTCCGTCTTCGTGCCGGCGTCGCCGTATCCGCCCGTGTTCAGGGTCTTTTCATCACCGGCAGGATTACCGGCGGGTTCGCGACCGGATTCCGCATCATCATCATCATCATCATCGTCCTCCTTCTTGTTGCCGTCCTTCTTGTCGCCGCCTCTTGCATCGCCGGTGTCATCGTCGTCATCACGGGCGCCGTCCTCGGGCGCGGTCCACACGGTCGCCGGATCGCCGTCGACGGCGGCTTGCGCGGTGCCACGTGGGTCGGTGACGTCCGACGGTCCGTCTGCGACAACGGATCCGGGTTCGTGCAGGAGTGCACGCAAACCGTCGCCGGGGGTGGGCATGAGGGTGACGGCCGGTGAGACGGCCGTGTCCGACGGCACTGACAGGGCGCGGGTGAATACCCCCCGGGTCTCCGGTGGCAGACTCAAACCGGAAGCGCACCTGAATAATTCATCGCTCGAACTGGTGTCCCGCACACACGCCGATCGTCCGGTGAGTTCCTGCGTCAGAACCCACTGTGCGACGTCCGGTCCTTTCCGCAATTCGGGCAGTGTGACCCGCTGCCGGATAGACAATGGTGTCCCCGTCGACAGATCGGTGAGTGCGACCTCGGCGATCGCGAACTGGTTGCCGGCCTTGCCGGTAGCGGTGTGCGAGGCCCGGATCTCGATCCACGAGGTGGATCCGCCCGGAAGGGTCACCGTGAACGGTTTTCCCGGTGAAATACCTTGGGCAACAGAACTTCCGGTGTTCGTGGTAACGACGACGGTGTCAACGTCGGGTCCGATTGCCCGCGCCGTGGTCAGCGTCAGCGACAGGCCGGTGCGTGGCCGGGTGAAGCTCAGCCGCAACCACTTTCCGGCCGCTGCCGCCAAACCGCCCGACACCCAGGCGGTTCCGGGCTTTCCGTCGAACGCCGCGGCCGTCGAGTTGGTCGGTGAGGTCTGCCCCGGCTGTGTCGCGTCGGCCGCCGAACCCGAACTGGACACCCTGACCTGTCCGGGCCGGTTGTCGAGCAGCCATTGCGCACGCACCAGATCGTCGGCGTCTATGCCGTCCCAGGCGGGGTAGTCGGCGGACGCATTCTGGGTGCGACGAGGGTCGTCGGCGGTTCGGATCGCCGAACTGTGGTCGTCGACCCTGCCGAAGTCGATCTCCCGGTCGGTGGGTGTGTCGGTGATGATCCTCGGGGCGGACGGCAGCGGCTCCCGCGGGTGTTCGGCGTCGAAACGCTGTGCGTCGGCATCCAGAACGGCCGGCCCGAGCGCGGGAAGCCCCGCCCGCACCCGCTGTGCGTTGAGTGCGGCGAGGGCTTCCGGGCCACCCGAAACCCGCGGTACGGACGCGGCGTCGACGAGCACGGGACCTGTACCGCCGGACCGGGCCGCATCGGCGACGGCGTAGACGGTGATCGCGGGCAGGGCGGGCCGCAGTCCGTTGTCGCGGACCACTCCCTCGACGGTGGCCGGGCCGACCAGCGGCCCGAACCGGGCAGCGACCGACAACCCAGGCGAATCGTCGAGCGCCTGCTGGGCGACCAGTGGCCGCGCCGAGCGCGAGGTGTCCGGGTTGAGGTCGGCCCGCAGGACGACGAATCCTATGCCCTGGCCGGCGAGGGTCGCCGCGAGTCCGGGTGAGCCGCGTCCGGACGCGATCTGCCGCTGCACCGAATCCATCGCCCGGATCGCGCCGGGCGGGACCAGCGGGATCGCATCGCGCACCGCCCACGGCGTGTCCGACAGCGCCTGCAGCGGCTCGTCGCGGGTCAGCCCCCACAACTGGTCGGCGAACGGCGCGCCCGGCACCACCAGCGACCGCAGGGCCGGCCTCCCGGGTGGTGCGCTGTGTTGCTCAAGCCAGTCTGCGGCCTGCGTCCAGTACGACGGCATCGACCGATAGGTGCCGACGGGCGCGAGCTGCCCCGTCCACATCAACGACCCCGACCCGACGACGGCAACGGCCAATGCGAGGGCGGCTGCCGACCCGCGCGACATCGTCGGCCGCAGGAATGCCCGCGGATCGCTCAACGGCACCCGCGCCAGCAGATGCGCGATGCCCAGTACCACCGGAATCCGGACGAACGGCTCGAACTTGTGGATGTTGCGCAGCGGTGCGCCCGCACCGTCGAGAAACTCGCGCACGGATTCGGCGATGGGCGAGCCGAGCGCCCCCGCGTAGCCGACGCACATCACCAGCAGTCCCGTGAGCAGGATCGTGACGAGTCTGCCGCGGCCGGGCATCGCGCGCATAGTCAGCCCGGCCAGACCCGCCGCGACGAGCACCCCGGTCGCCAGGACCGCCGCGGGCTGTGTCACCAGCACCGCCCCCGCCACCCGCTCCGGCGACACGAACGGCGTCCACGCGCTCGTCCCGCGCAGCACCTCGGTCAGCGACGACCATTGCGTCGTCGTGCGCGAGGACTCGATGAAATCCAGGAACGGGGGGCTGACCTGCGACATCATCAGCAGCGGCAGGATCCACCAGGCGCACGCCAGCACCAGCCCCAATACCCACCAGAGGGCGAACCACACGGCGCGCATACCAGCCCGGCGGACCGTCAGCAACCACCACAGCAGTGCGACGCCCAGCGCCGCGACGGTCGCGACCGCGTTCACCGCCCCCATCAGCGCGACCGCCGCAGCCGACAGGAACCCCTGCCGCCACAGCGGTTCGTCACCGCGATCGAGCGCCCGGATCACCGGGATGAGCACCCATGGCGCCAGCATCATCGGCAACGTCTCCGACGAGATCGACCCGAGTGTGGTGAGTACCCGCGGACTGAGCACGAATACCGTCGCCGCGACGATCCGTGACGCCGGCGACCCCGCACGCAGTGCCTCGGCCAGCCGCACGATCCCGACGAACCCGACTGTCAGCAGCACCGCCCACCACAGACGCTGGGTGATCCACGGCGGTATGTGTGCGAGGTCGCCCGCGGCGAAGAACGCGCCGTGCGGGAAGAAGTAGCCGTATGCCTGGTTCTGGACCTGCCCCATCGGCGCCTCTGGCGACCACAGGTGGGTGGCCCGGCCGAGGAAACCGAGCGGATTGGCGGTGAGGTCGAGTTTGGTGTCGGCCGAGATCCGGCCGGGGGACTGCGCGAACGAGACGATCAGCGCACATAGCGCGGCGATGACCACACCGCGCGCCGACATCAGGTCACGGTTCTCAACCGGCCGCGGGCACACCCCAACCGGCGTTGGGGAGCATGAAGGAGAGATCAGTCCGCTTCGGCGGCGGAACGGGAGCCGTACTCGACCGCACCCTGAACGAAGCCGTCCTCGGGGGAGATGCTGTTCAGGTCGGTGGCCGGCTTGGTCTCGGTGGCCACGACGCCCCCGAGGAGCACAGCGCCGAGTCCGATGACAATACCCGCGACAGCGGCGACGCCACCGGTGACAAGACGGTTCTCCATGGCATGTGAACTTACCAGAGCGCACCTGGTGTCAGCAGCGGCACGCGTGTATCGGCGTCTCTGTGGTCGATCCACCACGCGCGATCGGTGGCACTCGGTGGCCTCCACGGCCGCAGGTTATGAAAACACCAGGTCGGTGGGTGTGGTCGGTGTTCGTCGATGTGCATGACCGGCCGGACATGACAGACTGGCGGGTATGCGTTTTCTGACGACTCGTTCACCTGCCGGCGCGGTCCGGGCCGCCGCTCTCGCATCCATCATCGCGCTGAGCGCGGGGCTGACCGCCGGATGCGGTGACGAGGGCGCCACGGTCGCCGGTTCGTCGCAGGCTACCGCCACCCGGACGTCCGCGGCGTCGTCGTCAGTTCAACTGCCGAGCGGTTCCGCCACGCCTTCGCTGACCACGCTGACCAACCGGTGCGGCGCCACGACGCTCAAGAACATGACGCAGCGGCAGAAGCTGGCGCAGTTGATCATGGTGGGTGTCACCGGCACCGACGACGCGCGGCAGGTGGTGAACTCGGAGCAGATCGGCGGCATCTTCATCGGCAGCTGGACCGACAAGTCGATCCTGACCAGCGGTGCCGCGGCAAGCATCTCCCGGGGTGCGAAGATCCCGCTGATGGTGTCCGTCGACCAGGAGGGCGGCCGGGTATCGCGGCTGTCGGGGCTGGGTATCGACGCGCTGTCGGCACGGCAACTGGCGCGGACCTCGACGCCCGCGCAGGTGCGGGCGATCGCGGCAAAGATGGGCCGGGAGATGAAGCGCCTAGGCGTGACCGTCGATTTCGCGCCATCGATCGACGTCAGCAACGAGTCCGACGACGAGGTGATCGGCGACCGCTCGTTCAGCAACGACCCGAATGTGGTCACCCGATTCGGCGGTGCGTTCGCCCGCGGGCTGGCCGATGCCGGGATCATCCCGGTGTACAAGCATTTCCCCGGCCACGGGCATGGTTCGGGTGACTCGCATCTCGGGGTGGTGCAGACTCCGCCGCTGGCGTCGCTGCAGAACAACGACCTGGTCCCGTTCCGCCGGCTACTGGCCAATCCGGGCCCGGCCGCGGCGATGGTCGGTCACCTCATCGTGCCGGGGCTGACGTCGCCGGATATGCCGGCCAGCCTCGACGCGAAGGCGATCCGGATGCTGCGGACCGGCAAGGGCTACAACGGGCCGGCGTTCAACGGGGTGATCTTCTCCGACGATCTCGGGTCGATGGCCGCGATCAGCTCCAAGTACCCGATCACACAGGCGGCGGTCCTGTCGATCCGGGCGGGTGTCGATGTGGCGCTGTGGACCACGACCGATCAGGTGCCGGCGGTGCTCGACGCGCTTGAGGCCGCCGTGCGGGACGGGCGGATCAGCCAGTCCGCGGTCGATAAGAAGGTGGTTCGGGTGCTGCGGGCGAAGGGCATCGTGACCTGCTGATTCGCGCTACGGTTGGCCACCGTATCTTACCGACTGGTAAGTTGGGGTGGTGTGGGTGGCGTTTCGCTGCCCCGCGTAACCACGAATCGAGGCATGACAATGGTCGGCGGAACCAAGCGACTACCCCGCGCGGTGCGTGAGCAGCAGATGCTCGACGCCGCGGTGCGAGTGTTCGCCGACCACGGCTTCCGGGACACCTCGATGGATGCGATCGCCGCCGAGGCGGAGATCTCCAAACCGATGCTGTACTTGTACTACGGCTCCAAGGAGGAGCTGTTCGGCGCCTGCATGAGCCGTGAATCCGGCCGCTTCATCGAGGCGATGAGCGTCGGGTTCAACCCGAATCTCCCTCAGCGAGAACAGGCCCACACCGTGGTACGCGAGTTCCTGCGCTACGTGCACGAGAACCGCCGGTCGTGGCGGGTGCTGTACCGCGTGGCGATCGGTACCGCGGCCTTCACCTCCCGGGTCACCGACAGCCGCCGCCGGATCACCGAGATGGTCGCCGAGCTGATCCGGGCGGGCACCACCGTCCAGGGTGCCAGCGATCTCGACTTCGAACTCACCGCCCTGGCCATCGTCGGCGCCACCGAGGCCGTCGCCGACCGCATCGCCGAGGGCGACGTCGACCTCGACGCCGCCACCGACCTCCTCGTCGGCATCGTCTGGCGTGGCCTCAAGGGCGTCGGCACCAATCGCGCCACCGCCTGAGGCCCATAAAGATTGCGGTCGGTCCCGGATTCCGGAACTGACCACAATATTTATCGCGCTGGCAGCCACGGGTTGACCACGGCGACACCCATCGGCACGAAATCATCGACGTTGCGCGTGGCGACGGTGAGCCCGCGGACGAGCGCGGTTGCCGCGATATACGCGTCGCGTTCCGGTCGCGGGTCGGGGAGGTGCAGAAGTGCTGCGCGACGGGCGATCTCCCGATCGACAGGAAGCGTGCGCTTCTCGAATGCGCCGATCACGCGGGCGTCGAACCAACGGCGTAGCAGTTTTCCCTGGAGTTCGTCCCGGCGTTCGATACGGAGAATGCCGAGTTCGATCTCGAAGACCGTGATCGAGCTGAGGAACTGCTCGTTCACGGCCAACGCGGCACCCCACGTCGAGACGTTCTCGTCTATTTGTCCCGGTCGTTTGCGCAGTTCACTGACGACGTTGGTGTCGAGCAGATAGGTCACAGGTCGGCTGCCCGGGGGAGCGTCCGCGACACGACCGGCTCGAACTCGACATCGTCGTCCATCTGCAACGCATCGAGCAGACTCCGCCGGTCACGCATCTGCTCGTAGTCGGCGATGGAGAGCAGGACGTACGCCGGCTCGCCGCGGTCCGTGATGACGACAGGCCCCTCGTCGGCGGCGCGTTTGGCCCCGCTCACATCCTGGTTGAACTCGCGTGCACTGACAGTCGTCACGGATCACCTCCGATGTAGCAACGTTTCTACAATACTGCCCTGCCGATCCCGATTCCTGAACCCTTCCTCTCAGCAGATCACTAGGCCTGACTCGGTTCGCCGGAAAGGTACTCGTGTAGCACGGAATCGGTGCTACACTCACCAGATGGCGAACCTGACCATCACCGTTGACGATGCGGTGCTCAAACGCGCTCGGATCCGGGCGATCGAGCGCGGTGAGTCGGTCAACCAGTACCTTGCACAGCGACTTCTTGAATATGCGGATGCGGATGCCGAGATCGCGAGGCGGCAGGAGGCGGCGTTGCGATTCGTGGCGCTTTCCCGAGAGCTGAGCGGCAGTAGTGATGGGCGAGGCTGGACCCGGGAGGAGTTGTACGGCGAAAGGGGACTCACTCGGTGAGTGTCTTTCTCGACACCAATCTCCTCGCTTATCAGTTCGATGACCGTTTCCCGGAAAAGCAGGAACTTGCGCGGCAGGTCCTGATCGGCCACGCCGCAGACGCGGTCGTCAGCACGCAGGTTCTCAT
>NZ_JAGQTN010000158.1 GCF_020438995.1 Gordonia sp. (in: high G+C Gram-positive bacteria) | reverse complement strand
TACCACCCGGGCCCGGTGCCGCCGACAGCCGGGCCGCCGCCTCGTAGGCGCGTTGCTGCGAGTCGACGTCGATCACCATCCAGCCCGCGATCAGGTCCTTGGTCTCCGCGAACGGGCCGTCGGTGACCGGTGGGCGTCCTTCACCGTCGTACCGCACGAAGGTGCCCTCCGGCGACAGTGCCTGCTCGTCGACGAACTCGCCATTGGCCTTGAGCTCGTCGGCCACCTGGCGCATGAACGCGATGTGCGCCTCGACCTCGTCCGGTGTCCACTGATCCATCGGGACGAGGCCGCCGGGGGCGATCTCGTGGTCGCCGCGGTAGTGCTTGAGCAGCAGGTACTTGGCCATGATGTTCTCCTTGGTCCGAGGCGGCCGGTGTGCCGCCGTCAACCCTAGGACGGAGCCGCCCGACGGTTCTCGACATCGGTTTGGCCGGCGGGTGTCGCCGCAGCTCCTGGCCGCGTGGGTTCCGGGCTCGTCCACTCCCACACCAATGGCCGGCGGCCCGGGCCGCCGGCGTCGGTTGCCGGTGCGGACGTCAGCCCGGGATGCGCCGCCAACGAGCGTCGCAGATTGGATTGGTGGACAGCTTCGTTCGTCACAGCGCCGGTCAGGCGCGCGGCATCGGAAGTGGCGAAGCGCGGCCCGGTGAGGGCGCGGGTGACGGCGTCGTCGAGCCAGAGTCGGGTGCGCAATTGCCGGAGCGCTTCGGAGACCAAGAGGTCGTGATCGAAGGGCAGTCCCGTCAGGTCGCCGGCGGGCGTCCACCTGAGGTCCGCGTTGTCCGCAGACTCTCCGGCGTCGATGACGGCGCAGAAGGCGATCGAGATCGCGTGCCGGCGTGGATCGCGGTCGGGTCCGTCGAACGCGCCGATCTGGAACAGCGCACCCACCGAATCCGGACCGATTCCCGCTTTCGTCTGCAAGCTCCGCGTGGCGGCGTGGATCAACGATTCGCCCGTCCCGAGCAACACACCGGGCAGCGCGAACCGCCCGGTGAACGGCTCGAACCGGCGTCGCGCCGAACCGATCAGCAGCCGGACTCGGGACCAGCGGACCGGAACCACGTCCACCGCGATCAACGGTTGGTTGCGAATCGTTTCCTCGACGTCCCTGGTCATCCCAGTACGGTCCGATCGGCCCACTCCGGTGAGGCGAACGTCGTGGTGCGATTCCACAGTGCGTCGACCGTCCGGATCGCATAGGCGAGACGTTCGTCCCGGGTGCCCCTCATCAGGACCCACGGATGGCCGCCGGCGGTCAGCTCATCGGTGAACCACTCGTGCATCGTCGTCCGAACCGACTCGCCGTCGCGCCAGCCGTCCTGCTCGAAGGGCACGCCATCGTGATCGGTCACCAGATACAGCCGTCGCGGCGATACCTCGGGGACCCCTGCGGTGGCTGCGGCCGCACTGCCGGGACCGAGGTAGCGTCGCTCCCACACGGTGGTGGCGAAGGCATCGGTGTCGGCGATCACCAACGGATGCGCCTGGGCGGCCATGTCCTCGCGTGCACTCTGCTCGGTCGCGATGTGAGAGAAGTGCCCGGGTCGCCACGTCAGATCCTCAACCGCCGGCTTCGGTTGGCCGGCACGCCTCGCCTGGTCGGTGGCCTCGTCGTACAAGGCGTAGGTGAACTCGCGTCCGTACTCAAGGACCCGACGCATCGCCTCGTTGCCGGGGATTGCGCGATAGTGGTCGTACAGGTCGGCGGCCAGGGTGCTGGTTCCGGTCGATTCCGCGCCGACCACCACCACTCGGGTTGCTAGGCCGAGCCGAACGGGAACGGGGAGCAACTCCCAGCGCCCGACGAGGTCGGCGCGCACGGCAGTGCCGCTGACCCGCACCCCCACCCGATCGGGGTCGAAGAGTTCGCAGTCGCTTCGCAACTCGGCGGCCAAGTGCGGGCCGTACCCCTCGCTCGACACCACCACGTCCGGGTTGGGGAGGTGGTTGACCCGCAGGGTCGCGGCGATCACCGCGCTGTGGGCCGCCCACGCCGAATCCGAGTGGTAGTCGACCGGCGCGTCATCGACGACACCGACAACGGTCACGTTCGGCAGGGCGCTACAGCTCGCGCGCAGCCAGTCGATCCGATCGCCCAGTGCGATCGACTCTTCACGCGCAGCCATCACCAGGACGATCGCCCGGTGATGCCGCGCTGCGCGGTGAATCAGGGCGAGGTGACCATTGTGCGGTGGGTAGAACTTGCCGATCACGAGTGCGACGCTCATGCCGCGACCTTCTCGTCGGCTGCGGTCTGGTCGGCGAAGTCGGTGCGCCAGCGGCGCAGTCCGTCGATACACAGGGCAAGGAATCCAGTATAGAGCACTGCCGTCAACCACAGTCCTTTGTGCGCATAGAGCGGAATCGACACGACGTCGACCGTGATCCACACCCACCACTGCTCAAGGATCTTCCGCGCCTGACCCCACGTTGCCAGCAGCGACGCGGTCAGGATGAAGGCGTCGGGCCAGGGCACCGTCGAGTCCGTGTGGACGTTCAGCAGTTGCGCGACAACTACCGTGCCCACGCCGACGGCCAGTACGCCACCCACGGCTTCGGCGGCTCTGGCGCGGCGGACGGGCAGTGTCGCGGGTGCGACATCGCCTCGCCGCCACTTCCACCAGCCGTAGGCGCCGACAGCGGCGAAGGCGATCTGCAGTGCTGAGTCGGCGTACAGCCCCGCGCCGAGGAAGAGCACGAGGAAGACGATGTTGTTGGCGATGCCGACCGGCCAATTCCAGGTGAACTGCCGGGTCACCGCCCACACGCAGAGCGCGCCGGTGACGAATCCGACTACCTCGACCACCGCGAAGGATTGTCCGGCTACGGCGAACGCCTGGCTGTTCAGCCAATCGACAATGACGGTCATGACCACCTCTCCAATAAAACTCAAAATGAGTTTATCAGACGGTGAATCAGCGGCCATGGGTAGCCATCTGCACGAGACCGGCGTCGTAAGCGAGTTGTGACAGCGCGCTGTCAGATCTCGGTGAGCTCGACGTGGCGGGTCTCGAGCGCGAGCCGCGGCGAGATCCTCGATCAGTTGGCCACGCGGCTGATCACCTCGTACCAGCTGTCGCTACCCCCGACGTAGTCGGTAAAGGCATCGACGTCATGGAGGCCGAGTAGCAGCCGGACGCGCCGAGGATCGATTCGTCCCCGATCATCCTCGGTGGCGAAGCGCCGTCGCAGTTCGGCATTGAGCTTGCTATGTCGCCCCGTCTCGAGAATGCGCCGGAGATCGGACGCGACCCGGTCACGGTGTTCGGCGCGTTGCGCAGCGTGGGCCGCCACCTCAGCGGAATAGTCGCGCGGGTGGAACTTGCGATCGAGTGCCCAGTCGACGCGGAAGTCGGCGTGGGTGCTGACGTGGTCTTTCGACATCAGCGCAGTAATGAAGGCCATCTGCTCGCGGAGCGGGGCCGCGCGCAGTTTCTCGTCGGCCGCGACCGTACCGATCGCCCAATTGCGCAGTGGCCCGACGTTGCCACGGGCTCGGCGTTCCCAAACCATCTCGGCCATATTCCGAGTTGCATCGCCTTCATCGAAGTCGAGATGGATGTCGGCCCCGATGTCGGCGTTGAAGATCTGGCGTGCGACGGAGAACGAATCCCGCTCGCGGGAACGGTCCCGCTTGTGGATGATCCGCCGCTGTGCGCGGGTGCGCTTGCCGCGGGCGGAGGGCAGCACGAAGTGCTGCATGTCTTTGATTTTCTGGTCGTGGTTACGCACGACTGACTCCTTGGAGCCACCAGCGCCGAACAGGCTTGTTCGGCTGGCGTTCTGGGGCTAACACAATCGCTTCGGCATTGCCAACCTCCTTCTGAAGAATCTCGGTACGAGCAGTCTGCTGAATGTGCCTGTGCGGCGCAACTGAATTTCAATCACGAGGTGTTTCAGCGGGGTGCGGGCCGTGATGATGCAGAAGCCCGCTTCGCACAGGCGAACTTGGCCTTCTCACCGGCCGTCAGTTCATCGGTGAACCACTCGTGTGTTGTCATCGGAAGACGATGTTGTCGGCGATGCCGACCGGCCGGTTCCAGGTGAATCGTTCTGTCAGGTCGCGCTACTCGTCTGGAG
>NZ_JAGQTN010000157.1 GCF_020438995.1 Gordonia sp. (in: high G+C Gram-positive bacteria) | reverse complement strand
CGTTGACGACTCCCCAGAAGTCGATGTCGATGACGCGTTCGATGTCCTTGAAGTCGGTGTGCTCCACCTCGCCGTGGTGGGCGATTCCGGCATTGTTGAATATCGCGTTGACGCCGCCGAAATGCGTGGCAACTGTCTCGGCGTAGTCCAGAACAGCTTGGCGCTCAGTGACATTCAGTGTCTGCGTATGAACCTGCGCACCCGCCTCGCGGACCAGCCGTTCGGTGGTGGCCAGCCCGGCGGCATCGACGTCGGAGATCGCTACCTTGGCACCCTTCTGGGCTAATTTGACAGCCAGTTCGCGGCCGATACCCGACCCCGCCCCGGTGACCACGACGACTTTGTCCCGAAAATCTTTCATCTTGCGCTCCTGTCGTTGTGCGGTGTCAGGCCGAGACGGTGGCGTCGGCGCGCTCGACGTCGTACGCGGCGATGTCGAATTCCTTGGTGATTCGGCGGAAGTTGAACGTGAATCCCGGCCACAGCGTGGTGATGTTGCCGTTCTGGTCCTGGTAGTAGGAGGCGCAGCCGCCGGTGAGCCACACGCTGTTGCGCAGCCCGTGCTGGACGCTGTTGTTGAACTCGTCCTGGGCGTCGGCCTTCACCTCGGTGCGGGTGATGCCCTGGTCGCGGACCTGCTTGAAGTAGCTGACCAGGTAGTTGAGCTGCGATTCGATCATGTACACGATCGAGGTGTGGCCCAGGCCCGTTGACGGGCCGACCATCAGCAGCATGTTGGGGAAGCCGTGGACGAAGGTGCCCTTGTAGGCCTGCATGCCCGTGTGTTCCCAGGCCTGGGCGAGGCTGCGGCCCTGCGTGCCGATGATCGTCTCGAACATCGGGGAGTCGGTGACGTGGAAGCCGGTGGCCACCACGATCACGTCGACCTCACGCTCGGTGCCGTCCTTGGTCACCACGCCGCTGCCGGTGATCTTGCTGATGCCGTCGGTGACCAGGTCGACATTCGGCCGGGCGATCGCCGGGTACCAATTGTTGGACCGCAGGATGCGTTTGCAGCCGACCGCGAACTTCGGGGTGACCTTCTCGCGCAGCTCGGGATCCTTGATGGACTTGGCGATGTTGCCGCGGCACACCAGCTCGACAGGCTTGAGTGCCTTGGGGGAGTAGGTGAGTCCGAACGCGGTGACCTCGTTGAGTCCGTACACGGTGGCTCGCATCAGTTTCTGCACGCCGGGCACGTTCTTGAACGCCCAGTTCTCGGCGCGGTGGTAAGTGCGCTCGGTGCGCGGCACGATCCACGGGGCGGTGCGCTGGTACACGTCGAGGCGTCCGGCGATCTTGGCGATCTCGGGGACGAGCTGGATCGCCGAGGCGCCGGTGCCGATGACCGCGACGCGTTTGCCGGTGAAGTCGTAGTCGTTGTCCCAGCGGGCCGAGTGGATGATCTTGCCGCCGAAGCTGTCGATGCCGTCGATGTCGGGCAGGTTCGGTTCGCACAGCGGGCCGGCCGCGGCGACGACGGTCCGGGCACTGTAGTGCTCGGTCGTGCCGTTGCGGGTCACCTCGAGGTGCCAGCGGTTCTCGTCCTCGTTCCACTCCGCGCGGGTGACGTCCGAGCCCCATCGGGTCTTGGCCTCGATGTTGTATTTGACGGCGACGTCGTTGATGTACCTGTGGATTTCGGGCTGATGGCCGTAGGAGCGGGTCCAGTCGGGGTTGAGCTCGAACGAGTACGAGTAGAGCTGCGAGGGCACGTCGCAGGCAGCACCCGGGTAGGTGTTGTCGCGCCAGGTACCGCCGAAGTTCTGGCCGCGGTCGAGGACGACGAAGTCATCGACGCCGTTCTGCTTGAGTTTGATGGCTGCGCCGAGTCCGGAGAAGCCTGCGCCGATGATGGCGACCTGAACATCGTTCGTTGTCATGCGACCTACCATAAAGCGCTATTGAACGTCAGTCAATACACTATTGAGTATCGGTCAGTAACCGGCTATGGTGGTGTGGTCGCCAGTTCGGAGTTGAGCGCCTTTCGCCGGGGAAGGTGAAGGGTACAAGGCCCTCCGGGCTGGCGACCGTAATGTGGGAAATGCGACGGGTGTGGTGATACGCCGGGTGCGGCGATATGGAGGAGCGGTTCGTGACGAGCACAACGGATCGGCCCACGGCATCGCCCCGAAAGCCCCGCCGCACCCGGATGAGCCCGGAGGCCCGCCGCGAGCAGCTCATCGAACTCGGGTTGACGATGGTCCGTGAGTGTCCTATCGAGGACGTGTCCATCGACGCGATCGCCGACGCCGCCGGTGTCTCCCGGGCGCTGCTGTTCCACTACTTCGAGTCCAAACAGGATTTCCACGTCGCACTGGCCCAGGCGCAGGCCGATCGGATGCTCGCCTGCACCGCACCCGACGCCTCCCTCGGTGATCCGATCGAGGTCTTGAAGAAGTCGATGGGTGCGTTCATCGACTACGTCAGCGAGAACCGCATCGCCTATATGGCGCTGATCCGCGGTGCCGCCAGCTCCGACCCGGCGATGCGTGCGGTGTTCGACTCCACCCGCGCCGCCATGGCCGAACGCATCTATACCCACGCACCCGCCCTCGGCGTCGAGGTCACCCCGATCGTCCGGCTCGCCGTCCACGGCTGGATCGCCTTCGTCGAGGAGACCACCATCAACTGGTTCACCACCCACGACATCACCCGCGACGACCTCGTCACCCTGGTCACCACGGCCCTGCCCGCCATAGCCACCGGCGCCGCCCTCACCGACACCTGACCGCGTTTCCCGCGTCGCAAACTCCGTCGCGCGATCCGGATATCGCGACAATCAATTCGCGGCACGAAGT
>NZ_JAGQTN010000156.1 GCF_020438995.1 Gordonia sp. (in: high G+C Gram-positive bacteria) | reverse complement strand
TCTCGGCCGAGGCCAGACGCAGCACGTTGAACGTGCCGACCAGGTACAGGTCGATGGTCTTGGCGAATACGGCCCGATCATGCGGGCTGCCGTCCTTGTTGACGATCTTCTGCAGCGCACCATAACCACCGTGGGTGATCACCGCGTACCGCAGCGTGCCCAGTTCGGCAGCCTTGTCGAGTGCTGCCTGCACCGAATCATCATCGAGAACATCGGTTTTCACGTACGCGACACGATCGCCGAGCTCGTCGGCCAGGGCGGTGGCGGCCTCGTCGTTGAGGTCGGCGATCACCACCGACGCACCAGCGGCGTGCAGCCGGCGCACGGTGGCCGCGCCCAGGCCACCCGAACCGCCGGTGACGACGGCGACTTCACCTTCGAAAGACATTGATGCTCCTTTGTATTCAGTAGACCGCGCGGGTACACGGACATATGGATCAACGACCGGCCGGCACCCCGCCGGTTGACGTGCGAGGAGCCCTGGCGACGAGCTTCGAAATCCGGTGAGATGACAACGTCATCCCACGTGGTGTCGAGGCTCACAGGCTCGCACATCAACCGGCAGGGGTTCCCGGCCGGTCGTCATACAGCATAATAATTTTACTACTCTACGGAGCGATCCCCCCGGCGATCCGTCTCACTCACCGGTCCAGTTGGGCTTGCGCCGTTCGGCGAACGCCGCGGCACCCTCGGCGGCATCCTTGGATCCGAACACGGGGGCGATGGCCTCCATCTGCTTCTGAAAGCGCTCGGCCGCCGGCCAATCGGGCGCCGCGACGACGATCTCCTTGATCTTGGCCACGGCCAGCGGACCGCCCTCGGTGATCTTGTCCGCCAACGCGATGGCGGCGTCGAGCGCACCGCCCTCCTCGGTGAGGATGTTGATCAGGCCGTATCGTTCGGCGTCCTCGGCGGTGAACGGTTCGCCGGTGAGCGACCATTCGAGGGCCTTCTGCAGCGGCACCCGATCCGGCAGACGGATCAGGCCCCCGGCACCGGGCACCAGGCCGCGCTTGACCTCGGGCAGACCGAAGCGCGCGTTCTTGGCCGCGACAATCAGATCGCAGGCCAGCACCAGTTCGGTGCCGCCTGCCAGGGCATTGCCCTCGACTGCCGCGATGATCGGCTTGACCGGCGGCTTCTCGGTGAAGCCCATGCCGCGGCCGACGACGTACGGGAACTCCCCCTTGGCGAAGGCTTTGAGATCCATTCCGGCGCTGAAGTTTCCGCCGGCACCGGTGATCACCGCCACCGACAGCTCCGGACTGTTGTCGAGTTCGTCGACGGCATCGGCAACGCCCTGTGCGACGGCGAGGTTCATCGCGTTGCGCACCTCAGGGCGGTTGATGGTGATGATGAGCGCGCGTCCGCGGCGCTCAACGAGTACTGCGTCAGACATTCCTACTGCTTTCTGCTCTGTCCGGAAGGTTCTAGACCTCGATGACGACGGCGCCGCCCTGGCCACCGCCGGCGCACATGGCCGACACACCGATGCCGCCGCCACGACGCTTGAGGTCGTTGATGAGGGTGGTGACCTGACGGGCACCCGACGCCGAGATCGGGTGTCCCAGACTGCATCCGCTGCCCGAGACGTTCACCAGTTCTTCGTCGATGCCGTATTCGCGGCAGGCGGCGATCGGGACCGAGGCGAAGGCCTCGTTGATCTCCCACAGCGCCACGTCGGAGGCTTTGAGGCCGGCCCGGTCGAGGATCTTGCCGATCACGGCGACGGCACCGAAACCGGTATCGCGCGGCGCCACAGCCGAAGCACCCCAGGCCTTAACGGTCGCCAGGGACTCCAGACCCTCCTCAGCGGCGAGGTCGTCACCGACGATCGCGACGGCGGCGGCGGCGTCGTTGATGCCGGAGCTGTTGCCCGCGGTGATGGAGAATCCCTCGATCTCCGGGTGCAGCACCTTCAGCCCGGCGAGCGCCTCCATCGTGGTACCGCGACGCGGGAACTCGTCGACGGCGAATTCGGTGATCGAACCGTCGGCCAGTTCCACCTTGATCGGCAGGATCTCGTCGACGAACCGGCCCTCATCGATGGCGGCGATGGCGCGCTCGTGCGAGCGGACGGCCCAGGCGTCCATCTCCTCGCGGGTGATGCCGGCCTTCTGCGCGGTGTTCCAGCCGACGGTGATGGCCATGTCGATAGCCGGGGCGTCGGGGGTTTCGGGGTGGCTCGGCGGCATCCACGGCTCAATGAAGTTGAACTCACCGGCCTTGGGGATGCGCCACTTCATCAGGGGCGCGGTCGAGAGCGACTGCACGCCGCCGGCTACGATGGCCCGCTCCATACCTGAGACGATCTGCGCCGAGGCGTTGCCGATGGCGGTGAGGCTGCCGGCACAGTGCCGGTTGACGGCCTGCCCGGGCAAATGCTCGTAGCCGGCGACGACGGCGGCGTGCCGGGCGAGGTCACCTCCGCCGTAGTTGAGTTCGGCGAAGATGACATCATCGAACTTCTCCGGGTCCAGGCCCGAACGCTGCACGGCGGCCTCAAGGATCCAGGTGGCGAGCTTCTCGCTCGGGGTGTTGACGAGCGAGCCCTTGAACGAGCGGCCGATGGCGGTGCGCACGGCACTGACGATGACTGGTGACGGCATGTGTTGCTTCCTCAATGTTATGTGCGAGTGGCATCTACTGTAATGACAACAGTAGGTGACTCAGATGCGGATGGCCAGACTGGTGTCCAGATTGCGGGCCGGGTCGGTGAGATCGGTCAGCGCAGTTCCGGCTCGTCGATATGGAAGTGTTCGTCGCGCAACCGGAACGCCTCCTTGGTGCCGTGCTGGGCACGGGTTTTGACGAAGTTGAACTCGCCCGGGGAGAACTGCAGGTTGGTGGCGTAGGCGTGGAACAGATAGCTGGCCACCTCCTCGCCCTGGTACGCCTGGTTCTGCTCGACCATCCGGAAGGCCTCCTTGGCGATGGTGACGCCGTCGGCGGGCATTCTGCCCACCTTCTCGGCCCAGTACCGGGCGCGGGCGGTGACCACTTCTTTGTCGCAGGTCTCGGTGAAGATGCCGAGATGCTCGAGCGACGACGCCTCCACGATGTCACCGGTGAGCAGCAGCTTGCGGGCCTGCACCGGGCCGAGCCGGTGGAAGAACATGTGCAGGCTGCCCAGTGCCGGGCCGAGGAACCGGGTCGCGGGCATGCCGAGTTTGGTGTCGCGGGCGATCACCGAGATGTCGCACATGAGCGCCATCTCGAAGCCGCCGCCGAGCGCGAAACCGTTGATCTCGCCGACGGTGACCTTCGGGAAGCCCATGAAATTGTGGTAGAACTCGAACGTTTTGCGGTCGACGATCAGCCTGCGCCGCTGGCTGGGGCGGGCCTTGCGGTCGACCTTCGTCGGTGCCGCCTCGCCCTCCTTCTTGTCGCCGTACCAGCCGTAGGCGTTGTTCATGTTGGCGCCGGTGGAGAACACCCCGCCCTCCCCGCGCAGCAGCACCACGGTGATGTCGTCGTCGTCAACCACGTCGTCGAGGAACCGGGCGAGGTCGTCACGCATCGGTTTGTCGTAGGAGTTGCGCTGGGCTGGATTGTTCAGCGTGATCGTCGCGACACGGGTGTCGCGGTCCACGTCGAACAGCACCCGGCCGTCGCTACTGCCGGTTTCGGTCATCGGTCTTCCTCCAAAGCACGGGGTATGGAAAGTTCTGGGTGGCCTACGCTGTCGGCCACCGGGCGGCGCCGCCCGTAGGTGCGGGTGATGAGTTTGTCCGGATCCATTGCGACCGCGTCCATCTCGGCGATCACCAGCACCTCGCCGTCGAGCAGTAGTCGTCCGGTGGACAGCAGGCCGCGTTCGTGTCGGGTGCGGGTGATGTCGAAGTCGAGCTGCCGCAACAGCGGCGTCGGCCGACGGTAGCGGACATTGAGCGAGCGAGTCTTGCCGGCCAGGCCTTCCTGGCAATTGTGCTGCTGCATAACCGAATCGAAGAACACGCTCAGGAATCCGCCGTGCACCAGTCCGGGTGGGCCCTCGAAATTCAGCGGGAATATCACCGTGCCCGTCGCGCGGTCGGGTTCGGATGTGGTGAAGGCGAATTCGGGAAAGGCCGGGTTGTAGACGCCGATGTCACGGGAGTGATCGAGGTAGATCCGCCGGTCGGGCGATTGATGGTCGCCGATCCGCGGCCCCAGGTCTGCCGGCAGCAACGCCGTGAGCCTGTCGCTCACCGCGTCGATCCGCGCGACGAGGTCGTCGACGATCGAGTCGGGCTGTTCAAGCGCCAGCAGGATGCCGGTGAGCCTGCGAATCGAGGCGGCGGCCGCCACGGTCTGCGGCAGCGGCACCTCCCCGAAGCCCATCCCCGGACCGGTCCTGGCATACCCGGTGTGCTCGCCGTCCGCGACCACGACGGACTGCTGGTCAGCTGCCGCCGAACTCATATGCCACCTCCCGCGCGCATGTCATGTGCCCTCGTTTCCGCCGGGTCTGTTCCCACCGGCCACCATTAGTTGCTAACTTGGACGAGACTTAACAGTAGTGCCTACCGTAGCGCTAACAGTATCGTCTGCGCCATCGCTTGATCCAAGAGGTTGCCGGTTCCCGAGCGGGCCGGCGGAAGGGCAGGTGTTTCCCGGTGTCCGAGGAACCAGCCACCAGTGACATGGCGCCACCGAGCGATGACATCGCGATAGATCGCGACGGCGCGATCCTGCGTATCAAGTTCAACCGGCCGAAGGCCCGCAATTCACTCAATCACGACATGGTGTCGCGGGTCGTGCAATCGCTGACAGACGCCGCGTCCGACGACGGGCTGCGCGCGGTGCACATCAGCGGCGCGGGTGGGCACTTCTGCGCGGGCGCCGACCTGGTGTCGGGCAACGCCGCAAGTGGGGAACGTCCGCGCACCGGCAAGCAGGTCCGCCGGGTACCGCACGCACAGCACCGCATCATCGAGCTCGTCACCACCATCCAGCTGCCGGTGGTGGCCACCGTCCGCGGCTGGGCGGCCGGGTTGGGCTGCAATCTGGCGCTGGCCGCCGACTTCACCGTCGCCGCCGACGACGCCGTGTTCTGGGAGCCGTTCATGAGCCGCGGCTTCACCCCCGACACCGGATCCACCTGGCTTCTGCCGCGGTTGGTCGGCCTGACCCGGGCCAAGCAGATGCTGCTGCTCGGCGACAAGGTCAGCGGCGCGCAGGCCGCCGACTGGGGACTGATCCACGCATCGGCGCCCGAGTCGGAGGTGGACGGGGTCAGCGAGAAACTGCTGGCACGGGTGGCCTCCGGGCCGACCGTCGCGTTCGGGCTGGCCAAGCACTGCCTGCACACCAATCTGCACCAGGATCTGCCCACCTCGATGGACAACGAGCTCTACGCTCTCGAACTATCCACCCGCACAACAGACTTCAAAGAAGGCCTGGCAGCGTTCCGGGAACGCCGCGATCCGGATTTCACCGGGCGCTAGCCATATCCGCACTCACACCGAAAGAGCACAGATGTCCACAGAGCTGACCTTCGAGACGATCATCTACGAGGTCGAGGGCCACACCGCCGTCATCACCCTGAACCGTCCCGACGCCCTGAACGCGTTGAGCCCGTTCATGATCACCGAACTACGCACCGCCTACGACGCCGCCGAGAACGACGATCAGGTGTGGACCATCATCGTCACCGCCAACGGCCGCGCCTTCTGCACCGGCGCCGACGTCAAGGCGATCCCCGGTGACGGCAAAGTGATCAACGAACGTCCCTACCTGTCGACGTACGAGCAGTGGGAGGCACCGCAGGAGGGCACGCCCCCGTTCCGGACGATGGCCAAGCCGATCATCGCAGCCATCAACGGAATCTGTTGCGGCGCAGGTCTGGACTGGATCACCACCGGCGACATCGTCATCTGCTCGGACAAGGCGACGTTCTTCGACCCGCACGTGAGCATCGGTCTGGTCGCCGGGCGCGAGGTGGTGCGGCTGGCCAAGGTGCTGCCCCGCTCGGTCGCGCTGCGGATGGCGATCATGGGCAAGCACGAACGGATGAGCGCCGAGCGCGCCTACGAACTCGGCCTGGTCACCGAGGTGGTGCCGCACGAGGATCTGCTGACCCGCGCGAAGGAGATCGCCGAGATCGTGAACTCCAATGCGCCCCTTGCCGTTCGCGGTACGCGGCTGGCCATCCACAAGACCCTCGGGCTGCCGATGCACGAGGCGGAACTGCTCGCCGAATCGTTCCGGGAACGCGTCACCCGCACCGAGGACGCCCTCGAAGGCCCGCGCGCGTTCGTCGAGAAGCGCGCACCGAACTGGCAGGCACGATGACCACGGACTTCGAGACGATCCTGTACGAGGTCGACGCCGATGCGCACGTCGCCACCATCACGCTGAACCGGCCGGATGCGCTGAACACCTTCAACCGGTTGATGTG
>NZ_JAGQTN010000155.1 GCF_020438995.1 Gordonia sp. (in: high G+C Gram-positive bacteria) | reverse complement strand
GAAACCCCGCCCACCCGAACGGACCTCGGGAACATCGGCATGCCAAACACTGCTAAACACACTGTGCAACACGCAAATTCGCAGTCAGATCCGATACGCCACCGCTACTCGCGGATCTAGGTCTGATGACACTGAAATCCGCATCACCAAGGCACCAAGGCACCAAGGCACCAAGGCACCAAGGCACCAAGGCACCAAGGCACCAAGGACGATATTCGACTTAGATCCTAGCCACTTCTTCGAACGAAGTGCGCCCGCCCTACAGAAAGCGATGGCTACGAAAGGCTGGCCCTGCCAGCGGCTGAGTCAGCTAGTAACGGCGGCACCACGGGTTGCGAAAGGCAAGATAGACGAGCGAGAGGGCAGCCAGCTACTCATCCCTTCGTCGCCAGCAGGCCGTTCCTCGTCACACCCCGGAGGTGGCACGGAGGTCCGAGAAACGACCGTATTGGTCGACATCGACAGCGGCATCGTTGAACCAGGTTTCCTGGCAGCATGGTTAAACACCGAGCATGGCGTGATGAGTAGAATCCGGGCTTCTAACGCAGCAGCATTCGGCACGAGTCAGAGGCACCTCCGCGACGATCCAAAGTCACTGATGCGTTGGGCCGATGAGCTCGTCGTTCCAGTACCCGATAGGAAAACACAACTCTCGCTGGCTTCGACTGACGAGCTTCTCCAGTCATACCACACTGAACTGACGCGGCTACGTGAAAGAGTTTGGGACTCCGCCGAAGGTGTAAGCGATATCGTGGCGAGAATTTCCGCCGCGTTCGATGACTCCGGCACAGCTTGGCTGGAACAGTGGCCGTACCCCATCGCAATGGCTATATGGAGGGCCGATACAGAAAAGTCACCCGGCGACAAGCTCCGGGCATACCTTCAAGCATGGGAAGCCATCGTGGCCTTCCATGCAATTGTCCTCCTGTCCGCAACCCGGTGTGACCCGGGTAGAAGCGCAGAAATCGAGGGCGCGATCAGGAGCACTCTTCAGCTGAAGAGCCTAGGCATTGACAGGGCTTCTTTTGGCACGTGGATCGTCATCATCGAACAGACATCCAAGCAGTTCCGTAGCACGGTCGAAAGTGGCGATGCAGATGAACTAGCTCGAGCTCAAGACATGTTTGGTGGCCTCAGTCGCTCTGGAATCGAACGATTGATCGCCAAGGAGATCGTCCGAATTTTCAAGGAATTGGCCGGCAAACGCAACCAATGGAGTGGTCACTCCGGTTACGTGTCTGAGGAAGATCAAAAGACACGTGTCGACTCGCTCATCTCGGATATTCGTGGTCTTCGTCAACTTCTGGGGCCAGTCTGGACACAGCTTACCCTCGTTCGTGCCGGTACCGCTCGACGGAAACCCGACGGGTACTTACAGACCGCCGAACTGGCGATTGGAACTCGCTCCCCGTTCCAAACCATGGAATTCCTAGTGGGTGACTCAATGCTAGACGGGGAATTGTACTTACTCTGCGATGGTGCGCAGACTCCCTTGCATCTCGCGAGCTTTGTCCAGCTTCGGGCAGCTCCCCGCGACGCTCGATTCACCTCGTACTTCTACAATCGCACAGTAGGCGACAGTGTCACTATGGTTACTTACCAGTACGGACCAGAATCCGAGGTGCACACCGACGTGGCAACCTTCGAACCGCAGTTCGGAGCACTGAGAAGCTGAGCGAACGTATCATCATCGACTTGACGACATGTGCCCAGGCGCCTAGACATGCGCTGAAGAACAGCCGGCGAGTAGGAGTCGAGCCTGGTGATTGGTCAAGAGTGCGCTAGCAGAGCAGAGCAGCCCCACACATCATCCTTGGCCCACCGCCTCAGCCGCATGCGAAGCAAGCCGCCGCACTAGGGCCAGAAGATGCGGCGATAATGTGCTGACCACCGAAAGCCAAAGGAGTTGCAAACTAGGTGAGAATCCCCAGGACAGACTGCAAAGTATGGAGAACGCCGATGAGAAACTGCGATGTGGAATGAGAACCTACAGCCGCTGCTAGCCCCGCGCCATGTCTACGAAGCGGCTGAGGTGGAGTTGGTGGGCGACAGTGATGGTGGCGGTGGGACCGTTGCGGTGTTTGCCGACGATGATGTCGGCCTCGCCGGCGCGGGGGTCGTCGCGTTCGATGGAGTCGGGACGGTGGAGCAGGATGACCATGTCGGCGTCCTGCTCGAGGCTGCCCGATTCGCGAAGGTCAGAGACCTGGGGGCGTTTGTCGGTGCGTTGTTCGGGGCCACGGTTGAGCTGGGAGATGGCGACGACGGGGACCTCTAGTTCCTTGGCGAGGAGTTTGAGGGAGCGGGAGAACTCGGAGACCTCCTGCTGGCGGGATTCGACTTTCTTGCCCGAGGTCATCAGCTGCATGTAGTCCACGACAACGAGTTTCAGGTCGTGACGCTGCTTGAGGCGGCGGGCCTTGGCTCGGATCTCCATCATCGTCAGGTTGGGTGAGTCGTCGATGAACAGGGGGGCTTCGGAGATCTCGCCCATGCGGCGGGCCAGGCGGCTCCAGTCGTCGTCGCTCATCGAACCCGAACGCATATCGGCGAGTTTGATTTTCGCTTCCGCCGACAGCAGGCGCATGACGATTTCGATCTTCGACATCTCCAGCGAGAACATCGCCGCGGTCAGATGATGCCCGATCGAGGCCGAGCGCAGGAAATCCATTGCGAGAGTGGAATTGTGGGTGGGGACCATGGCCTCGCCGGCGAGGTACATGGCGGCGTCGTTGTCGACCTGGACGCACCGCACCGGGACGCTCGGTACCGGACGGACCGAGACCACCCGTCGGATTCCGGCTCGGCGGCGCAGTTCCTTGTGGCGGATCGCCTTGTGGTGCAACGTGAACACATCGTCGTCGGCGTCGACGCGGAGCCAGCCGGTGGCCGAGCGTTTGTAGTTGTAGCCCAGTCCCGCAACGAGATCCGCGACAACCGCCGTCATGTGGCGGGTGGCCGCGGGGACGATGATCCAGCCGTCCTCGTCGACGGTGGCGCGGGCGTCGAGCAGGCCGGCGAGCAACGCGCGGCGCTGGGCGATCGAACCGCGCAGGTATTCCAGCGGGATCAGGCCGCCGAGGTCGGCCATCAGGGTCATCACGTCGACCGGACCCTCGGCGTCGATACGCATCGCGATCTCGGGGTCGTCGAATGCCATACCGGCAAGTGCGGCAACGGTATACGGGCCGTACGCGACGTTCTTGCGGGGTAGTTCGAGGGGTTTGGTGTTGCGGACGATGGCGCACCCCACATGCCCGCGCAGCACCTCGGTGGTCATGGTGACGCGTTCGCCGTCGACCTCGGCGACCCACTGGTGCTGTTCGTCGGCGACGAGGATCGCGCCGTCGTTGAATTCGACTTCGTAGCATGGGCGTTCGGTCATCACGTCGGTGGCGGCGACCACCCGAGTGGGGCGGCCGTCGGCGTCGAGCAGCTGGTCACCGACCGAGACCCGGCCCATCGTCGTCCAGCCGTTCGGGGTGGGCAGCGGGGTGTCGAGGGCGAGCGCTTTGCCGACACCCGGTCGGGCGGCGACGATGATCATCTGGCCCGGATGCAGGCCGTTGGTCAGTTTGTCGAGATCGGCGAATCCCGTGGGAACGCCCAGTGACAGGCCGCCGCGGGAGGCGATGGAGTCGATCTCGTCCATCGTCGGCTGCAGCAGTTCTTCCAGCGGCACGTAGTCCTCGGCGGTGCGCCGTTCGGTGACCTCGTACACCTCGGCCTGCGCCCGGTCGACGACCTCGGCGACGTCCTGGCCGTCGGCGCCCGCATAGCCGTACTGGACGATCCTGGTGCCGGCCTCCACCAGACGGCGCAGGATCGCCTTCTCAGCGACGATCTCGGCGTAGTAGCCGGCGTTGGCCGCTGTCGGGACCGTGGAGATGAGGGTGTGCAGGTAGGGGGCGCCGCCGATCTTGCGCAGCTCGCCGCGACGCTCGAGTTCGGCCGACACGGTGACCGCGTCCGCGGGCTCACCCTTGCCGTAGAGCTCCATGATCGCCTCGTACACGGACTGATGGGCGGGGCGGTAGAAGTCGCCCGAACGCACCCGCTCGATGACGTCGGCGATCGCGTCCTTGGAGAGCATCATGCCGCCGAGAACGGACTGCTCGGCCGTCAGATCCTGCGGTGGCTGCCGGCCGAAGTCCTGCTCCCGTGGAGCCTCCTCCGAAGCGGAACCCTGCCCGCGATCATCGTCAACTCCCACGTGCCAAACCCCTCGTACTGCGCGCCGGACTCACATCCGGCCTGTCCCGACTGTTCCGGCGCGAACCGGAACCTTCGTGCCCCGACGATTCAGGCCCCCGATCGGTTGTGACGCGGTCTGCCGAAACACTTCGGGAGACATTAGGCGCTGCCGGGCGGCCCACTCAACCGGGGCTGTGCACAGGGTTGTTGACTGCCTGTGCACTATGTGTGCAGATGGCGGAGAAGGTTGTGCACACAGTGGGGAGAAGCTGGGGAATTCTGCCGAACTGTTCCGTCTTTTCGCAGGTCACAGCGTTAGAGAGTTTCCACAGGAGAAAATTGTCGATCACGCGGCGTGTCGGGATAACGTCATCGGGCGTGTCTTCCACCGGTCTGGACAACCACATGACGGCGTCGGGTCGCTGAATACTCCATGCCGGTAGTGCACAGGGTCACCGAACGCGTCAGGACGTGCGGGACATCCGCTCCAGCAAGATCGCGCGGGCAGCGGGCCAATCGTCGTCGGTCATCGCGTACTGCGCCGTCGTCCGCCATCCGGTGACATCCCCCGTCGCTCCGCTCGCGCCGAACCGCCGGTGCTTACGCAGCAGACCCTCGAAGGTGGCGCCGAGCTTGGCGATCGCCGCCCGTGACTGCGCGTTCGACTCGTGGGTGTGCCAGACCACCCGCACCGCGCCACAATCCTCGAACGCGTGCTTGAGGAGGAGGTACTTGGCGGTCGGGTTGACCGTCGTGCCCTGGGCATCGACAGCGTAGAAGGTGTAGCCGATCGACGTCGACAGGTTGGCCGCGTCGATCTCGTAGAAGCTGGTGGAGCCGAGGATGCGGCCGGTGGAGTTGTCGACGACGGCGTAGGCGACGCGGTGTTCGGGGTCGGCCAGGGACTTCTCGATCCAGTCCCTCGCCGACGCGATGTCGGTGGGTGTGCCGCTGGTCCAGCGGTAGGGTTCGGGGTTGTCGACGACCTGGGCGAGTTGTTCGGCGTCATCTAAGGTGAGGGGGCGCAGGGTGATTTGTTCTGCTACCAGTTCGTTAGTGCCTAGCCAGATGCTCATCACTGCCTTTCTACTGCATTCAGAGATTCGTGAATTACGTTGGGAACCTTATGTCGCCGGACCCAACGCGTCCCTCCCTCCTTCGTCACTTCGGCCTCAGGGATCAAGAAGCGCCCCCGACACCAACCCGGCGTCCACCGGGATCACGATGGGATCCCGGACACCTATTTCGCGACCAGTCGAGATCAAGAGGATTGGCCGACTGAGGATTTCGGGGTGAGCATCGAGCGGAGTGGTTCTCGGGGTGGGGATTTCACGAACGTGAAGATCAGGTAGGTGAGGACCACTGCATGGACCCAGACTCCGAAGTTGACGCCGCCGATCACCCACCACTTCATGTCCGAGCCCGACGTGTAGATGCCGAACAGACGGAAAATGGTGACGTCGAGGACGAAGTCGGCGATCAGGTAGGCGACGATGACCGGCCACCTGATCTGCAGCAGCACGAAGAACGGCAGTATCCACAGTGTGTACTGGGGTGAATGGACCTTGTGGAAGAGCATGAAACCGGCCAGCATCGACGCCGCGACACCGATCCACGGGAACGTTCCCACCCGCTCGTAGTAGCGGCGGCCCAGGTGGATCGAGAGGGCGAACGCGGCCAGGATCAGCAGCGGGGACAGGACACCGACCAGACTGTTGTAGGTGCTGTTCTGGCCGCCCGTGAAATGACGTAGGCCCCAGTACCAGATCGAGTTGGTGTCGACGTCGGCCTTGCGTTGGCCCTGGAACGACAGTGCCGCCTTCCAGCCGTCGAAACCGAGGATCATGAACGGGAGCTGCACGGCGATCACCGTGATCGTGGCGGCGGCGATGGTCCACGTGGCGCCGGTCCAGTCGAGGGTACTTCGGGTGGGGTTCGAGGTGGCTGCGTCAGGTGGGGATGGTCGCCGGGCCCTTCGTGACCCTCGCTCCTTCGTCGCTTCGGCCTCAGGGATCAAGATGTTTGGTCGCGCATCCGTCTCTTCGGCCACAGGGGTCAAGATGTTTGGTCGCGCATCCGTCTCTTCGGCCACAGGGGTCAAGATGTTTGGTCGCGCATCCGTCTCTTCGGCCACAGGGGT
>NZ_JAGQTN010000154.1 GCF_020438995.1 Gordonia sp. (in: high G+C Gram-positive bacteria) | reverse complement strand
GAACGCACCCTCACACGTCTCCTGGAATGGTCACTGTGGCGGCGCCGACATCAGTTCCGAGCGCAGGCATGCCACCAAAACCGCAGGTCACAAACATGAAATCGCTAAGTCCGGCTGTAGTACTAGCGCGGTGACCAGCGCGCCGCGTTGGTCGTCGAGGACCTCCATCATCGTCGCCGCCCGCGGCAACAGGTGAGACAGTTCGTCGGCGCGGCCGAGGAAGACCTTGTTCAACTCGTCGACGACCGAACCCACCTGCGACAGGCCGCCGCCGTTGAGCACCACCGACAGCGAGCTGAGGACCTGCTCGGTACTCGGTACCGTGCATTTTCTGATCTGTTGGGCAACAGTCACATTCGGTTCGCCACCGGATTCGGGCGCAGTCATCGTCGGCTGGTCGGGGCAGTCCTGCGCCGACAGCCGATCACCTGGCCGCAGGTAGCCGCCGCGCTCGTGTTCGGGCGGCACGATCGCCACATGCATCGAGCCGAGCACGCTGGTGTAGCCGACGCGCGCATACGATCCGGCCGGCACCTTGATGCCCGGACGCAGGCGCAATGTCAGTTCGGCCTGCCAATTCTTCACGCGCAGTGAGCCGATCGACCCGACGGTCGCGTCATTCATCATCACCGGGGCATTGACGGTGACGTTGCCGGCGGTCGGCATGACCGCGGTCAGCGTGTACGAGCCGTCCTGGGTGCCCGCGACGCCCGGCACCGACATGTTCTGCACGCCGTCGAAGGAGCACCCCGCAGACACGAGCAGCGTCGCGGCCACGCCAACCGCCATCAGCATCCGCGGTGCGGACTTACCCCCTGCGCGCCTCATCACCGGCCACCTCATCATCGACCCCGTCATCGTCCACCACCGAACGGAACGAGAAGCGAAGTCAGCGAATTGGTGTCCTTGCCGGGGTTCTCCCGGCGATTGGCGGCGTCGATGTCGTCCTGCCGGGCCTGCGCGCGCCGTTTCACGTCCGCGTTCTGGTAGATCAGCTGGTCCTGGGTGGCCGACATACCGGTCATCGGATTGAACAGGAACGGCGGATAGTTGACGGCGATCGACGCCAGCATCGGCCCGAGGACCTCGACACATTCGGCGGCGTCGGCCTGCGCCGGATTACCCTTGAGGTCCGAACCCTCGATGGCCTGGCACAGGAAGTTGATCAGGCTGCCGCCGTTACCGAGCGCGAACGCGCCGGTCAGCGAACCGGTCAGCGGGTTGTAGATGTTGTAGAAGTTGACCAGCTGGTGCGGTCCGGAATGCAGCAGGCCCCGAATCTGTTCGTCCTTCTGCGAGAGCACCCCGGTGACATCGGACAGACGCGCCACCGATGTGCTCAGCGCCGAGGTGTTGTCGTCCAGGAAGGTATTCACCTCGCCCAGCACCGAATCCACCTCGGTGAGGGCACCGTCGAGCTTTCCGGTGTTGCGGGCGAGCAGCTTGGACACCGAGGCGATGCGTCCGTTGAACTGCATCATCTGATCATCCACCGATGACAGCGCGGTGGTCAGCGTCTGCAGATTACGTACCGTGGCAAACAGATCGCTCCGATTGTCGGCCAATGTGGTTGTCACCGTGGACAATTCCTTGAGCGCCCGGTTCAGATCGGCGCCCGTGCCGTCGAGATTGCGGCCCAGGGTGTCAACGACGCGCCCCAGAGATCCCTTGTCCCCGGTTCCCTTGTCCCCGGTGGGTCCGAGATTGTTGGTCAGTTTGTCGAGTTCGGTCTTGATCTGATCCCATTCGACGGGAATCGCGGTGCGTTCCATGGGGATCTGAGCGCCGTCGGCGAGTTTCTGGCCGCCCTGGTAGACCGGTGTCACCTGGATGAACCGGCCACCGACCAGGCTGTCGGCGACGATGTAGGCGCTCGCGTCCGCGGGCAGTTTGCGAGAGCTGTCGACGGTGAACTTCACCCGCACGTCCCCGGAGCGGGGCGAGATGGAACTGACCTTGCCCACGTCGACGCCGATGATCTTCACCGGGTCGCCCACGAACAGGCCCGAGGTGGCCTTGAAGTAGGCCGTGTAGTTGTTGTAGCGCAGATTGTTGATGATCTTGCCGCCGACGACGAACGCCACACCGATCGTGATCACGGCCACGATCGCGATCCAGACACCACGGGGCACCGATCGCACACCGGCGGCGATACCGCTCGATCCGCTCATGATGTCCGTCCCTCTCCCCTGCCGGGTGCTGTGTCCGTGCTTGAGATCCCGAATATGCCCGAAATCGCGAATGTGCTTGCTGATGGCCGCATGTCAGGGCGGTCCCGGGGTGAACGACGTGGGCGGCATGAAGGTGGCGATCGGCGCGTCGCGCGGGTCGTTCTTGACGTCGTACTCGGGCCTCAACTCGAACTTCTTCGGGTCGATCGGGTTGTACCGGAGTAGCGCCTGCCATGCCTGCGGATACTTCTGCTTGAACAGCTTGATGAAGATGTTCGTGATGTCGCCCGACGACGGGAACTGGGCCAGCGCCTGGAAGTACGGGGCGCTCGAGACCGCCTCACCGAGCGAGTTGGCGTAGGGCCCGAGTCGGTCGATACCATCGGCAAGATACTTCTTGTCCTCCTGAAGCACCTTGACGACGTCATCGAGCCTGCGCAGGGCGGGGGCGAGCTTGTCGCCGTTCTCGTCGATGAATCCCCGCAGCTGTATCGAGACGTCCTTGATCCCGGTCAGCAGGGTCTCGATGGCCTGGTTGCGTCGCTGCAGCTCACCGAACAGCGAATTGGCCTGGGCCAGAAGCGTGGTGATGTCGCCGCTGCGTTTGCCGACGATCGCGGTGACCTCCTCGGCGCGGCCGAGCACCTGGCCGAGCTGGTCGTCGCGCGAGGCGATGGTGCGCGAGAGCCTGCTGATGCCGTCGACTGCTTTGCGCAGGTCGTCGGGGGTGTTCTCGAACGCGTCGGACAGTGAGTCGAGTGCGGTGTCGACCTTTTCCAGGTCGGTATCGCCGATGGTGGAGGCGGTGTCCTGCAGCGCCTCGGTGAGGGTGTAGCCGGGTGTGGTCTGCTCGACGGGCAGGTCGCCGCCGGGCCGCAGCCGGGTGTCGCCGGCCGGGGTGATGGTCAGATTCCTTCTGCCCAGGATGGTTTCGGCCTGTACCGACGCCTTGGACGACGTGCCGATCATGATGTCGTCGGCCATATCGAAGGTGACCTCGGCGGTGGTCTGCGGCTTGCCGTCGCTTCCGGTGCTGTCGCGCAACGCGATGGAGCGGATCTTGCCGACCGCAACTCCGGCTACGACCACCGAATCACCCGAGTGCAGGCCGCTGGCGTCGGCGAGTTGCGCCGTGTAGACCGCCCCGTTGCTGAGGAACGGCAGCTTGTCCACCTGCAACGCCGAGAGCACCACCATCGAGGTGACCAGGACACCGATCACACCCATCCGCAGGCGCCGGGAGGCGATCACCGCGGCATCGTTGGACGAATGTTTGTGCAACGGTATGCGTTCGGCCGGCTGTTGCTGATCGTTCTGCTCGCTCATCGTTTCTGGCACCTCCCCCCGGGGTTCTGATTCTTGTTGGTGGTGGAATCAAGCGCCGTCCAGTACACGGTCTTGTTGTCGGGGCCCGTGAACAGGATCTTGACCTGGCACAGCCAGATCTGCAGCCACGAACCGTAACTGCCGAGATTGCTGAGCCGGCGGAAGGCATCCGGGAACTGTCGCAGCGTGGTGCTCAGTTGCCCCTGCGACCGCAGCAGGTTGTCCGAGAGCTGATGGACCTCCGGCACCAGGTCACGCAGTGCCGGCCGGTTGGTCTCCAGCACATCGGAGAGCCTGGTGGTCAGCTCCGAGGTACTCTGCAACGACGACCCGATGGTGCCGCGCTGACGCGCGAGGCCGTCGACCAGTTCCCGCATCTGCACCAGCGAGGTGTCCAGACCCTCGCTGTTGTCGGCGAAGGTGCCCAGCGAGGTGTTGAGGTTGTCGATGACCTCGCCGATCAGTTTGTCCTTGTCGGCCAGGGCCGAGGTGAAGGACGCGGTGTCGCCGAGCAGCGATTCCATCGTGGCGCCCTGACCCTGGAACACCTTGATCAGGCTGTCGGCGAGCGAATTCACCTCGTCGGGTTTGAGCGTCTGGAACAACGGTTTGAACCCGCCGAGCAACACGTCGAGATTCAGCGCGGGTTCGGTGTTCTCCACCGGGATCGTCGCATTGTGTTTGAGGGTCGGTTGCGAATCGCCGGCTCCCTGCTCCAGTTCGAGATAGCGGTCGCCGGTGAGGTTCTCGTACCGGATGAGCGCCCGCACATCGGCGGGCAGCTCATAGGCGTCATCGACGGAGAAACCGATCTTGGCCTGGTGGTCGCGGGTCACCTCGACGCTCTGCACGCGACCCACCTCGACGCCCGCGATCCGCACCTTGGAACCGGATGTCAGGCGCGAGGCGCTGGTGAAGATCGCCGAATAGTCACCCGACGAACCGCCGCGGAACTGTCCGAACACGATCACCAGGCCGGCGAACACCAGCACCATGGTGGTGCCGAAGACGCCGAGCTTGAGGGCGGTGGCGCGGAAGACGCGATCTCTTTCGGTGGCCATCACTTGTGTCCCGGTCCGTTGTACTCACCGAACATCAACTGGAACAGTCGCTTCGGATTGACCTGGGGGCTGGTCCGCGGCTGATAGGGGCGGGTGGAGGTGTCGGCGACATAGAACGGCGCCGGGGTGCGCAGGTTCACGTCCGAGAGCCCGGCCATGCAGGTCGGCCCGCCCTCTGCACCCGTCTTGGGCAGGTCGTCGGGAAAGCGGTAGGCGTCCTTGTTGGGCCGCAGGGTCGCGTTGAACTTGAAGAATCCGGTGTCGGTGCCGAACACGCCTCCGGGTGCCATCGCGGTACCGAGCGCGACGCGGGCGATCGGCTCGAAGAAGCACTGCACACCAGGTGCGAGGCCGCCGAACAGTGTGGCGGTCTGCGTGAAATCGGACAGTGTGGTGATGAGCTTGTCCTTCTTCGGGGCGAGGATGTCGTTGCCCGCGTCCGCCATGCCGGTGAGATTGACCAGCAGCGCATCGAGATCGGACTGCTTGTCGCGCAGGGTGTTTCCGAGCACGGTCAGGTTGTCGACGGTGCGCACCAGATCGGGTGCGGCATCGGCGTAGGTGTCCAGGACCCGGCCGGCGGAGCTGATGTCGTTGCGCAGCGTGGCCGCGCGCTGCCCGGTGGTCATCTCGCCCAACAGGCGCGACATACCGGCGAGCCCCTCGCCGAGCTTGTTTCCCTTGCCTTCCAGCGACTTGGACAACGTTCCCAGCACCACATTGAGTTTCACCGGTTCGAGGTCGGCGAGCACCACGACCAGACGCTGGTACAGGGTGTTGAGTTCGACCGCCACCCGGTCACCGGCGATCACCGCGCCCGAGGAGATCGTCTGCGGCGACGGATCGTCGGGCGTCTGCAATTCCACCGACTTGGCTCCGAACACGGTGTTGGAGCGGATCATCGCCGTGACATTGGCCGGGATGAACTTGGTCTGATCGCTTTCGATATCGAGTTTCAGGGTGACCTTGCCGTGTGCAGGATCCTCGTCGATCGACGCGACGCGACCCACCCGGACCCCGCGCAGCTGCACCTTCGCCTCGGGATTCATCACCAGACCGGCACGATCGGCCACCACCGTCACACCGACGGTGCGGGTGAACGCGGCCTGGAACTGCATGATCGCCAGGACGACGGCGGCCACCACGAAGAACACCAGCGCAGCCGCTGCGGCCTTCTTGGCTCCCCCCGAGAACTCACTTCCGAAATGCATTGGCCCCGATTTCCCCTACCCCGACAGATTGAACTTGCCGTCGATGCCGTAGATGGCAAGCGACATCAGCAGGGTGATCAGCACCACCGCCACCAGCGATGCGCGGACCGCATTGCCCACTGCCACACCCACGCCCACCGGACCGCCGGAGGCGTTGTACCCGTGATAGGTGTGGATCAGCATCACGGCCACAGCCATGGCTATGGCCTGCACGAATGACCACATCACATCACTCGGCGCCAGAAACGTCGTGAAGTAGTGGTCGTACACACCGGACGACTGTCCGTAGATGTAGACGGTGGCGAACCGGCTGGAGAAGAACGCGGCCACCGTCGCCAGCGCGTACAGCGGGATGATCGCGACCAGGCCGGCCAGGATCCGGGTGCCCACCAGGTATGGGATCGCCGGGATCGCCATGGTTTCGAGTGCGTCGATCTCCTCGGACACCCGCATCGCGCCGAGCTGTGCGGTGGTACCCGCCCCCACTGTGGCGGCCAGCGCGATCCCGGAGATCACCGGGATCGCGATGCGCACATTGATGTAGGCGGAGAAGAAGCCGGTCAGCGCCTCGACCCCGATGTTGGCCAGCGAGCTGTAGCCCTGGACCGCGATGGTGCCGCCGGTGAACAGGGTCAGGAATCCGACGACCACGACGGTTCCGCCGATCACCGCCAGCGCGCCGGTACCCATGGTGATCTCGGCGATCACCCGCAGCACCTCACGGCGATAGTGCTTGACCGCCCGCGGGATGCTGGCAACTGAGACGAAGTAGTACAGCGCCTGCTCGCCGAGCTTCTCCCACCGCGCGTTCGCCTGCCCGATGCGCTTGCGCAGCCCCGGCACCCTGGTGGTACCGGCGAGTACGGGTCTGGCGGTCATCGCTTGCTTTCTCCTCAGTGCATGCCCTCGGGTCAGGGCATGATCGCGGTCCGCTGTACGGGCTCGGCAGCAGCCTGCCGAGCGTACAACCCGCGGCGCAGAGCATACAACAACTGGTTACGTGTCTCGCGGGGATCGATCAGTTCATCGAAGCCCATCATCTCGGCCGAGTAGTAGGACGCGGCCAGTTCCATGTCACGCAACTGCTTGGCCATATCCGCATCCGCCCCGGACGCCGAACTCAACGCCCCCGCTCCCATCGCCCCCATGGTGGCCCCAGGATAGGCGAACGCGGCCACCTGATTGTCGAAACCGAGCAGACTCATCACCATCGACCCGAAACCGTAGGCCTTGCGCAAAGTCAGGTGCAGTTTCAGGGTGGTCGCGGTGGTCTGCGCGGCGAACATCTTGCCGCCCGCGAGCAGCACACCCTCGCGTTCGGACTTGCTGCCCGGAAGCATGCCCGGGTTGTCGGCGAGGAAGATCAGCGGCAGATGGAACGAGTCGGCGACCTGGATGAAATGCGCCGCCTTGTCCGCGGCGGCCGCGTCGATCGACCCGGCCAGCACCTGCGGCTGATTGGCCACCACCGCCACCGGATGTCCGCCGAGATGCCCCAACGCGCAGATGACCGCGGGCCCGAACTTGGGCTGGATCTCCATCCAGTCGTCAGTGTCGAGGACTACGTCGAGAACATCGTGCATGTCGTAGACGCGGCGGTTGTCGCGCGAGACCACCTCGAGCAGTTCGGACGAATCGCGCGGGCCGGTCACCTCCGGATCGTCCTCGTCGTCCGGGCGGGGCACCGGATAGGACCAGGCGCTCGGCGGGAAGTACGACAGGTAGCGCCGCACCTCATTCAGGCAGGTCAGGTCGTCGTCGTAGTGGTTGTGGATGACCCCGCTCGGGATCGCCACGCTCGGGCCGCCCAGGTCTTCCTTGGTCACTTCCTCGCCGGTCGACGCGCGGACCACCGGCGGACCCGCGGTGAAGATCGCCCCCTGGCTGCTCATCACCCGGAAGTCCGAGACCGGCGCCACGAGCGCGCCATGCCCGGCCGACGGTCCGAGCACCGCGGTCACGAT
>NZ_JAGQTN010000153.1 GCF_020438995.1 Gordonia sp. (in: high G+C Gram-positive bacteria) | reverse complement strand
CTCATCGCGACGGGCGCGCGCAAGTCGACTCCCCGCAGGTGATGGCACCGGCCTGATATCCGGCAAATCGCTAGTTAGGCCTACCTAATCTCTCTGCTACCCTCCCTGAGGGCACTGACACTACTTCTTGGCCGGGCACCGGGTGCCCGGCCAAGAGCATGTGAGGGAGAACTTGATGAAGATCGCCGAGATCATGCCGCTCACCCCTTTGCAGGAGGGGCTGCTCTACGCATCGACTCTCTCGGATGCGGGTCCCGATCCGTACACGGTGCAGGCAGATCTCGGTATCGAAGGCGATCTCGATCCGCGGCTGCTACGCCGCAGCACCCAGGCCGTCCTGGACCGGCATCCCAACCTGCGCACCGCATTTCGTCGTCGTAAGAACGGCATGCCGGTGGCGCTGGTACTCGACGGTGCCGAGGTCGGCTGGACCGAACACGATCTGACCGCGCTGCCGCCGGACGTCGCACACGGGCGCTGGTGCGAGCTGCGTGCAGCCGACCGCGACAACCGATTCGACCCGGGCACACCACCGCTGCTGCGACTGACCGTGGCCAGGCTGTCCGCCCGCTCGTGGCGGGTGCTGATCACCAACCATCACCTCATTCTCGACGGCTGGTCGTCGCCGCTGCTGGTTCGCGAGATCTTCGCCGCCTACGCCGCGGGCGGCAGCGCTGACGGTCTGCCGGCGGTACGTTCGTACCGCGATTTCCTGGAGTGGCTGGGCAAGCGTGACAGCGCCGCCGCGCTGGACCGGTGGCGGCAAGTCCTCGGGCCCACGCCGTCGGCCACCCTGATCGCCCCCGACACCGCGCAGGTCCTGGGGTCGCGGCCGGCGGAACTGCGGATCGACGACCTGGGCGACGTGACCGACCGCCTGACCGCGCGGGCACGCACCGCGGGCACCACCGCCGCCGCACTGGTACAGACCGCGTGGGGGCTGACCCTCGGGCTCGACACCGGCCGGGGCGATGTGCTGTTCGGCACCACCGTCTCGGGCCGCAGCCCGGAGTTCGAGGGTGCCGAGTCGATTATCGGCATGACGCTCGGAGCCGTTCCGGTTCGCGTCGAAGCACGGGCGGCGGATTCGCTCATCGAAGTGGCACTGCGGGTGCAGGCCGCGCAGACCACCGTGATGGACGATCACTGGGTCGGCCTGCCGGCGATCTCGGGTGCGGTGGGGCTCGGCGAGATGTTCGACACTCTGCTGGTGTTCGAGAATCATCCGCTGAGCGCGGGCCCGCTGCAGGACACGATCGCTTCGGCCGGTCTGACCATCACCACGATCGAGCCACAGGATTCCACTCACTACCCGCTCACTCTGCAGGTGATCCCCAATCCCGAGATGCAGATTCGCCTGCACTACCTGCCCGAGGTGGTGTCCGCCGACCGGCGCGACCGGCTGGTGCGGACTCTGGTCACCGTGCTGGCCGCGCTCGCCGACGCACCGGACACACCGGTCGCGGCGCTACCCGTACTCGACGACACCGAGCTGGAACACATACGTGCGCTGGGTACCGGACCCACGCTCGTGCCCACCGAACTCGATGCGCTGCTATCGATCACACCCGGCGACCGCACCGGCAGTCCCGGGGTGGCGGTGACCTGCGCCGGACACTCGATAACGTTCGCCGAGCTCGACGCCCGCGCCGACACCCTGTCCGCACGACTGCGGCGATGCGGGATTGGTCCGGAATCAATTGTCGCCCTGTCACTTCCACGGCAGGCGGACACAGTCGCCGCTGTGCTCGCGATCCTCCGGGCCGGGGCGGCGATCCTGCCGGTCGCGCTCGACTACCCCACCGACTTCATCACCTTCATCCTCGACGACGCCGCACCGGACCTGCTGATCGTCGATGGTTCCACACCGGTCCCCGGTTCGAACGGGTTGCGGCAGCTCATCATCGACACCCCGGAGGCCGATCCGGTTAAAGATCCGTTGACCACCAAGGAACCCCATCCGGACAATCTCGCCTATCTGCTGTACACGTCCGGATCGACCGGAATCCCCAAGTCGGTGGCCGGAACCCGTGCGGGTCTGGCGGCACGGCTGACGTGGGCGCGGGAACTGTGGCCACCGACCGATCCCGACGTGCGGCTGGTCAAGAGTTCGCTGTCGTTCATCGACGGCCTCACCGAACTGCTCGGTGCGGTCGCGGCGCAGTCGCCGATGATTCTGGCGACCGACGACGAACGGGTCGATCCGATCGCCCAGGCGGGGCTCATCGACGACCACGCGGTCACGCAGGTGACGGCCGTCGGGTCCCTGGCCGCCGAACTCGCCGCCTCCGCACCGCGGGCCTGTGCCCGGATCATCAGGTGGATCCTGTCCGGTGAGACCTTGTCGGCCGACATCACCGGACGTCTGCTCGAGCTCGCACCACGCGCCACCATCGTGAACTCCTACGGCTCCTCGGAGGTCGTCGGAGACGTCACGTTCGCGGCGGTCGACGCGGCCACCGCCGATCCGGTCCCGATCGGACGCCCCGTCCCCGGCACCGAGATCCTCGTGCTCGACGCCGCGCTGCGTCCCACACCGGTGGGTGTGGTCGGCGAAATCTATGTCGCTTCAACACAACTCGCGCGCGGCTACCCACGCAGGCCGGGTCTGACCGCCGAACGGTTCGTGGCCAACCCGTTCGGCACCGGCAGACTGTTCCGTACCGGTGACATCGGATGCTGGGACAGCAACGGCGACTTGGAGTTTCACGGTCGCGGCGACGGTCAGGTGAAGATCCGCGGACATCGGGTGGAGACCGTCGGCGTCGAAGCCGCGCTACGCACCCTGCCGGGCGTCGACACGGCCGTCGTGGTGGCCCGCCCCGACCCGACGGGATCGCTGACCCTGTGGGCGTATGTGACCGGTGACGGGGGGCCCGACCCGGCAGCGCTGCGCTCCGGGCTGGCCGAGCGACTGCCCGACTATCAGATTCCCGCGGTCGTGGTCCTCGACGAACTGCCGACGCTACCCAACGGCAAGGTCGACCGGCGCTCGCTGCCGGACCCCGCGACGCTCACCGCGACGGCGGGGTCCCGGCCGCCGGCGACGGGTACCGAAAGCACGATCGCCGCGCTGTACGGTGAACTCCTCGGACTCGCCGATATCGATGCGGACTTGAACTTCTTCGCCGCAGGCGGACATTCACTTCTGGCAACCCGTCTGACACATCGCTTGACCCTCGAACTCGATGCCCCGGCCAGTGTGCGCACCGTCTTCGATCATCCGACCGTCGCCGCGCTGGCCGCCTGGGTCGACGGCCGTGCCGACGCGCCGCACCCGACCGCCGGCGCAGACGCCGGCCCGGGCGACGAGCCGCGCCCGGACCCGCTGCCCGCCTCCCCCGCCCAGCGACGACTGTGGGCACTCGACCGGCTGCAGCGGGACCTGTCGGCGATGCACGCGGAGACGGACTTCGAAGGGTCGGCCTACAATCTGGCATTCGTCGTCGAACTCGACGGTCACCTCGACGTGGACGCACTACGGGCCGCGGCGCAGTCACTGGTGGACCGGCACGAGTCGCTGCGCACCCAACTCGTCGTCGATGACGGCGGTGCCCTTTTCCAGCAGATCCTCCCGGCCGGCACCCCGGTACCGTCGACCGAGCACACGGGCCCCGGATCGGTTGCGGCCATGGAGTTTTCTCGTAGCTCGCCGTTCGATCTGGCCGAGGACGTGCCGATCCGGATCGACCTGGCCCACACCGGCGACGCGACGACGATCCTGCAGGTCGTGATGCATCACATCGCCGGCGACGAGTGGTCGACGCCGCTGGTGTTCGATGAGCTGGCAACCGGGTACGAGAACGCGATCAGCCACGCCGCCCCCCTTCCTGCGCCGGCGATCCAGTACGCGGACGCCGCACTCCGGCAGGATCGGCAACTCGATGCGACCGACGCATCGGGAACGTCGCTGCGGCAACGTGAACGCGAGCACTGGCGTGATGTTCTCGACGGTCTGCCCGACGAATTGCCGCTGCCCTACGACCGCCCGCGCCCGGCGATTCCGTCGGATTCAGGTGGCACAGTGGAGTTCTCGATCGACGCCAAGACAGCGGATGCTCTCGGCCGATTGACCCGCGCCACGGGCGTCACCGGTTTCATGGTGGCCCATGCGGCGGTCGTGGCGCTCTGGTCACGGCTGACCGGCTCCGACGACATCCCGCTGGGTACGCCGGTCGCCGGTCGCGACCACTCGGCGACGCAATCGGTGATCGGAATGTTCACCAACACCGTCGTCCTGCGTGCGCGGGTCACCGGCGATCCGACTGTCGCCGAACTCCTCGACCACGTCAAGCAGGTGGATCTGTCCGCGCTCGACCATCAGTCGCTGCCGTTCCAGGAGGTCGTCGACGCCGTCGACCCGGCGCGCGATGTGGCGCGCAGTCCGCTGTTCCAGACGATGGTGCAGTACCGCAGCCCCATCAGCACACCGGATTTCGCCGGACTCACCGCCCGCATCGTACCGATACCGGCCACCACCGCCAAGTTCGACCTGACCGTCGAGTTTCTGGAAAACGGTCCCGGACAACCACTTTCCGGTCGCATCGAGTTCTCCCGTGACTTGTTCGACGACGCGACCGTCACTCGGATCGCCGACGCACTGACCGCGATGCTGACGGCGATGGTCGCCGACCCCGGCATCAGGCTGTCCCGGTTGCCGCTGCTGACCGACCCGGACCGGGCCGCATTGCACGCCTTCAACGACACCGCGACCCAGGTGCGCACGGACGTCGACCTGCCCGGCCTGATCTGGGAAGCAGCCGCCGCCCACCCCGGCACTCCGGCCGTCGTCGACGAGACCACGGCACTCAGCTACAGCGAATTGATCTGCGCCGCAGACACTCTTGCAGAACGTCTGCTCGGTGCCGGCGTCGGTACCGACGATGTCGTGGGGGTGGATGTGCCCCGCGGTATCGCACTGTCGGTGAGCGTGCTGGCGATCATGCGGGCGGGCGCGGCGTATCTTCCGCTCGACCGCGACCATCCGCCTGCACGCCGCGACTTCATCCTTGCCGATGCCGGGCCGGCCGCGATCGTCACCGACGACGGCGCCTCGATCATCGATGGCGCCACTCCCGTCGTCGTGGTCGATGCGGTGGGCACGCCCACCGAACCCGGTCCCACCGGTATCCTGCCACTGGCCGGAGCACTGCCCGCCGAGCGCGGCGCCTACCTGATCTACACGTCCGGTTCCACCGGAAAGCCCAAGTCGGTCGTGGTCGATCACCCGGCCATCGTGAACCGGCTCGAATGGATGCAGGACCGGTTCGGCCTGCGGCCCGGCGAACGGGTGCTACACAAGACGCCGATCGGTTTCGATGTGTCGGTGTGGGAACTGTTCTGGCCGTTGATCTGTGGCGCCACCATCGTCATGGCCACGCCCGGAGCACACCGGGAACCGGTGGCCATCGCCGAAACCCTTGCACGGCAACGAATCACCACGGCACACTTCGTTCCGTCGCTGCTACGCGCCTTCCTGGCCGAGACCAGTGACGCACTGCCCGATCTGCGCCGGATTCTGTGTTCCGGCGAGGCTCTGACCGCACCACTGCGCGATGGTGTGGCCGCGCGGTTCCCGCACGTGCGTCTGCACAACCTGTACGGCCCCACCGAGGCCGCCGTCGACGTCACCGAGATCGACGTGACCGACCTCGACGGCCCGGTCATGCCGATCGGTGCACCCGTGTGGAACACCGGCCTGCACGTGCTCGGCCGGACGCTCGACGAACTGCCGATCGGTGTGTGGGGCGAACTGTATCTGTCGGGGCGCCAACTCGCCCGCGGTTACGCCGGCCGGCCCGGTCTGACCGCCGGCCGCTTCGTCGCCTGTCCCTTCGGCGCGGGCGGCGAGCGAATGTACCGGACCGGCGACATCGCCCGCTGGACCGACGACGGAGTGCTCGAATACGCCGGACGCAGCGACAGCCAATTGAAGCTGCGCGGTCAGCGCATCGAACCCGGCGAGATCGAGCAGGCGCTCCTGTCCGCAGGTGGCCTCGCGCAGGCTGTGGTGGTGGGCCACACCACCGCCGACGGCCGCACCATGCTCGTCGCCTACGGCGTGCCCATGTCACCCGAAGATATTGCACCGGAACAGATTCTGTTGTCAGTGGCGCTCACGCTACCCGCTCACCTGGTACCCGCCACGCTCACGTTGCTCGACGCGCTGCCGGTCACCACGAACGGCAAACTCGACGCGCGGCGCCTACCGGACCCGGTGATCGCAGGGGTGGGCGGCACCGTCGATGACCCGGTGGCCGCCGACATCGCCGACGTGTTCGCCGAGGTCCTGCACCGCGACCAGGGCAGTGTCGGTGCCGGGGACGACTTCTTCGCACTCGGCGGCGACAGCATCGTCGCCATCACCGTCGTCAACAGACTGCGGCGCCGCGGGCTGCTCGTCGATGTGCGGGAGTTGTTCGAGCAGCGCACGGTCGCGGCCCTGGCCGCCGTGGTCCGCCGCGCCGAAGAGACCGACGCCCCGGAGGTGAGCACCGGCGACCCCGAGCGTACGGACCCCCTGCCGCTGACCCCGATCGTCGCGCAACTCGCGAGCCGGCCCGGACGCTGGCAGTCACTGGCCCAGTCCATCACCGTGGCACTGCCCGCCGCGATCACCGCCGACGAAGTCCGGCAGGCGCTGGCCGCGGTCATCGCCCGCCACGAGGCGCTGCGGCTACGGGTCACCACCACCGTGGCCGGGGTCTGGACGGTGCAACCTATCCCATCCGAATCCTTCGACACCGCAGGCATTCTCACGGTTCACGAGATCACCGACGCCACTGAGGAGGCGTTCGCCTCGGTCGCCGCCGGCACTCACGCCCGTCTCGATCCGACGGTCGGCGGAACTATCACTGCGGCAGCAGTTTTCGAATCCGGCAACAATGCGACCGACACCGGCTACGGCAGATTGGTGCTGGTGATCCATCACCTCGCGGTCGACGCGGTGTCCTGGCGCATCCTGCTCGATGATCTCGCCGAGGCCGCGAATGCGGTGGCCGCCGGAGCTACACCGGCACTCCCGCCACCGGCGGTGTCGTATTCGCGGTACACCGACACCGCCGCCGAGCTGGCGGCCGCACCGTCGATCATGGCGGAGCTGACCCGCTGGCGAGGTCTGCTGACCCGGTCGGCCCCGATCACCGATGCCGCGACACTCGGCGTGCAGGCCGACCTGGCCAAGGAGGTGATCACCCTGGACGCCGAGCAGACCCGCGCCTACCTGACGTCCGGGTCGGTGACCGCAGCGCTGATCGCCGATACAGGAACCGCGATCACCAGATGGCTCCCTCACCGGGGGAACCCAGTTGAAGCCGGGCCACTCCTGATCGACGTCGAAGGCCACGGCCGGGACCTGGGCGGACTCGACCTGTCACGGACGGTCGGCTGGCTCACCACCGTCGGACCGGTACTGTTCGACCCCGCCGCAGACGACCCGGTCGATGACATCGCGTCGGCACTCGGGCAGGAGAGCCATTCGTACGGACTGCTGCGCTACTGCAACGCGCGCACGGCGCGGGTGCTGGCCCGTGCACCCAAGGCGCAGGTCCTGGTCAACTATCTAGGCACGATCGTGCTGGGCGGGCAGTCGGTTCCGGGCGGGCAGGCCGACTGGCAACCGGCGTCCGAGGCCACGTGGACCCGCACCCGCCCTGCCGACGATCTGGGCGCAGAGTACGCGGTCACCGTGGATGCCCGCGTCGAACGTGACTCGCGGGGCCAGGACCGGCTCGTCGTCGAGGTGACCTGTTCGGCACTGGTATTCACCGGCCCGGAGATCGAAGCGCTGGTGCGTTCGGTCGAGGCCACCGTGTGTGAGCGGGCCGCCCGCTCAGGGCGTGTCTGCTCAGGGCATGTCCGCTCGTAGAAAGCCCATAGGTTACCCTAACCTGAGTCCGGAGTGCCCGACTTACCGAGCACGGACGTCCAGGCAGCACGACACACCGAGGAGCCTCACCGATGGCAGCAACCACACGGGCAACCACCACTCGAGCGGCTCGCGGCCACCGGCGCGCGCGCAACCTGATCGTCGCGCTCACCGCCTCCGCCGCCCTCGTCGCGGCGGGGTGTGGCAGCGACTCGTCGGAGGAGGCCACCTCCTCCACTGCGAAGGCGGCCGGTTGCCAGTCCGGTTCGGAGTCGGGCACCCGCGTGATCAAGGACACCTTCCTCGGCGATGTGGAGGCACCGGTGACCCCGCAACGCATCGTCGCGGGCTGGCTCGTCGGCAATCAGCTCCTCGACCTCGGGGTTCCGCTGGTCGGACTGCTCGACGACTACAAGCAGAACGCGACCCAGGAAGAACTGGACAAGGCCAAGGACCTGCCCACGGTCGGGTCGATCTCCGACGGTCTGAGCGCGGAGAAGACCCTGTCGCTCAAGCCCGATCTGGTGGTCACCTCGATCCGCAAGGACATCGTCGAGACCCTTGCGGTGGAGAAGCTCAAGGACAAGGTGCCGGTGGCGGCCTTCGGCATCCTGGAGCCCGCCGACGTGTGGCGCAACTACACCAAGGTCGCCGACGCCGTGGGCTGCGGCGACAAGGTCACTGCCGATCTGAAGCGCCTGGACACCGAACTGGCGCAGATCGGCACCACCCACAAGGACACCATCGCCAAGCTCGGCGAGGTAGCGTACGTCGAGGGTTCAGCGGTGCCCGGCTCGTTCCAGATCGCCACGTCCAAGGCGCTGACGTACGAGCGGCTCACAAAGGCGGGCCTCACCTACTTCTCGGGAGCCGACCCCAACCCGGAACGCTACAACCAGGCCATCTCGCTGGAGCTGACCAGCAAGCTGGAACCGGCCAACGTGATCTTCTACGAGGCCGACTTCGACGGCAAACCCACCAAGCGGACCCAGGAACTGCTCGACAAGCCGACGTTCAAGAATCTGCCGGCGGTCAAGGCGGGCAACCTGTTCCCGTATCCGGCTCCGTACGCGTACACCATCACCGCCGCCGACAAGCAGGTCGAGGCCATCGAATCCGCAGTGAAGGCCGCTAAGCCCGCCGCCACGCCGTAATGACCGACAGCACCACCGTCACCGCCAGTCCCGCAACCGACGGGGCACCCATATTCGACGGGGCATCGGCACGGCCGCTGACCGCCGCTCAGCGTGAGATCTGGGTGGGGCAGCGGCTCACCGACGACGCCACCGCCTACTCGACGGTCCTTGTCGCACACGCCCGCGGTCCCGCCGATTTCGACGTTCTCCTCGACGCGATGAGCGCCGCGATGGCCGAATCGCAGGCGGTGCGGGTGCGGTTCCGGGTGACCGACAGCGGTGAGGTGGTGCAGGAGCCGACCGACACCATCCCGACGGTCGACCTCCACGATCTGCGTGAGCGTCCGGACGCCTACGCGGCTGCCCGTGAGTGGATCGCGGCCGAGCTGGAACGCCCGTACGACGTCACCGGCGAAATACTGTTCCGGATCAGTCTGATCCGGGTGGAGGACGAGTACACCCTCGCCTATCTGTCGGCGCATCACCTCATCCTCGACGGCACGGCAGTGGGATTCGTGCTGGCGACAGGGCTCGCTCGCTATGACGCCCTGCGTCGCGGTGAAAAGTACGCCGGTGGCGACGATTCCGGGGATCAGTGGTCGCTGGGCAGTCTGGTCGACCTCGACGAGGACTACCGAAACTCGGCGCAGTTCACCGAGGATCGCGATTTCTGGCTCGCGCATGTGGCCGATGCTCCCCCGCCCCCGCGCCTGCTCACCGACCTCGATCCGATCCCCCGCCGGGCCGATATTCTGTCCGTCGGGCTCACCGACGACGAATACGACCGGCTGTACGGGCTGGCACGCACACTCGGGGTGCGGACCGCCGGCCTGTTGTTCGCCGCACTCGCCGGTTTTCTGCATCAGCGGACCGGCCAGTCGGATCTGATGCTCGCGATGCCGATGGCGGGGCGCACAACCCCCGAATTGCGTACGCATCTCGGCACTTTCGCCACCGTGCTACCGGTCCGGGTGAAGTTGCGGTCCGGCGCCACCTGGCGGCAGGCGGCCGGTGACATCGACGAGTTGCTCGGCCAGGTGGCCCCGCACAGCCGCTTCCGCGGTGAGGATCTCGGCCGGGCGCTGCGCGAGGCCGGCACACCCAAGGCTCTGTTCGGTGTGGGTGCCAACGTGCTGCCGCTGAGCACGCGGCCGTTCACCCGGCTCGGTCTGGACGCGACGCTGGAGATCCTGTCGTCGGGTCCGACCGGCGACATCGATGTGTTCTTCGAGGTCGACGTACCGGCTAAGCAGATCCGCCTCAATCTGCACGGCCCGGGTACCCATATGGCCGAGATGACCGTCATCGCAGATGAATTGGCAGAGTACGTACGTGGCTTGGTCAACGATCCGGAACAGGTCATCGGCCCACCGCTGACCGTTCTCGCCGCCGGATCGGCCGCTCCGGAGACACCTGCCGGGACGCTTCCCGGAGCCGAGGAGTGGATCACCTACAACGACGCCGATTCTCTCGACTCCCCGGGCCCCGATGCCGAGACCGGCCCGCCGGCCGCGACGGTGATCGCAGTGTCGACACCTCCCGGAACCGAGGCCGCCCAGGTGCGAGCGGTGCTGACGACCCTCGCCGGTGCTCATCCGGAACTGTCGCTGCGCGCCGAACGCTGGGCTCCCGGTCTGTGGGAGTACGTTCCGGCCGATGCCGCGGATTGGCCTACGATCCTCGACGCCGCCACCCCTGCCGACCAGGCTGCCGACGAATTGGCCAATACAGCAGCAGGTTTCGCGGCAGCATGGATTCCGGGGGTACGCAGACGACCGGGAACGCTGCTGCTGGCGGCGCACCCGCTCGTCGTCGACGCACAGGGCATGCAGATCCTGCGGCAGGATATCGAAACCTGTTGGGCCACCCTCGCATCCGGTGGTGCTCCGACCCTTCCCGCGGCACCCGCACCGGCGGATGCGGTGACCTGGGCCGGGGACCGCGCCCAATCCGGTACATGTGTCGAACAACTCGACGGCTGGCTGGAACTGGCACGCCGAGCACCATCTCCGGCCCCCGCAGGCGAGTCGGCCACTGCCGCCACCGCGATGGTCACGACCGATCCGTCCGCGACGTCCGCCGCGGGATTGGACCCCGGTGGTGCCGCACTCGCGGCCCTGAGCCTGGCTCTGCACGACATCGATTCCGCAACAAACGCTTCGGAAACGATCGTCGATCTGGACCGCACCGGTCGCACGGGATATCCGGAGCCGGTCGCCGGAAGCGCGGCCCCATTCGGTTTCGCCGCACCCGTCGCGATCGCCGCGGCCAGCGATCCGTCGGCCGCGCTGCGCTCAGCGCGGAGCCGACTGAATCGACAGCGCGACAACGGAATCGATTTCGCATTGTTGCGGTACCTGCATCCGCAGGCCTCGGGTGTGCTCGCCGGTACCGGCGACCGCTGGCGGATCCGAGTTCGCGATGAGCGTGGCCTGCGTGTGCTGCGCGCCGACGAGCCGAAGTCCGGTGCGCTGGTCCGTGTCACCGACACCGGATTCGAGTTCACCGTCTACTCGCCGCTCGCGGTGGGTGGGCGTTCCGTCGAGCCACTTGCGCTGGCACAGGCCTGGGCCCGGGCGGCCGAGTCTGTGGCCACCGCCGCGGCCGATCCCGCCAACCAGGTCGGTCCGTCCCCGGACAACATCGTGGGCGTGGCGCTTTCCGACACGGCCCGCAGCCGGCTTCGGCAATTGGCTCCCGGGCCGATCGAGGCGATCTGGACCCTGTCACCGCTGCAGGAGGGTCTGTACTTCCAGTCGGTGGTGTCCGAGGACCTCGACATCTACAACGCACAGTTCGTGCTCGATTTCGACCGGGCGCTCGACCCACCACGGCTCAGGCACGCGCTGACCGCTCTGATGGCCGACCATCCGTCGCTGCGTGGCGGGTTCACCCACGAGGGGTTGCCCGCACCGGTCCAGTACATCGTCGACGGGTTGCCGGCACCGCTGGAGATCGCCGACCTGCGCGAACTACGCGGCGCCGCACTCGACGACGCGTACGACCAGGTGATCCTGGCCGATCGCGAGCACAAGTTCGATCCGGCCGCGCCCCCGCTGTGGCGGGTTACGCTGATCCGGCGCCCCGACGGCGACCGGGTGGCGGTGTCCCGCCGGTTCCTCGTCTGGGACGGCTGGTCCAACGGGCCGTTCATCGGCGGCCTGCTCGCCCACTACGCCGGCGAGCGCGACGACGAGCCCACGCCGATCGAGTCCGCCGTCTTCGCCCGATATCTGCGCTGGCTGGGCGAACGCGACCACGACGCCGCGGCGGCGGCCTGGGCCCGCTATCTCGATGGGTACGACGAACCCTCGGTCCTGGTGCCGGAGGCCGATCCGATCGTCCGGGGCTCCACCAGGATTCACGAGCACACTCTGACCACTGAGCAGTCCGCGGCGCTGCCCGCACTCGCCCGGACCGCCGGCGTCACTCTCAACACGATCTTGTCGACGGCACTGTTGCTGGTGGTCAGCCGGTGGACCGGGCGCACCGACGTGGCGATCGGCCAGACCGTGGCCGGCAGGCCACCCGAGGTCGACGGGGCCGACGCCGCGATCGGTATGTTCCTCAACACGGTTCCGGTGCGGGCACGGCTGCGCCCGGACGCCACCGTGGCCGAGTTGCTCGGCGCGCAGCAGTCGACCGCGCTCGCCGTGCTCGGACACGACTGGCTCAGCCTCGGTGAGATCCAGGCTCAGGCGTCGGCTCCCGTCCTGTTCGACACCCTGCTGGTGCTGCAGAACTTCATCGCCGACGCCCTGCTGGGGGCCGAACACGGCGTGGTCGGGCACACCAGCGACGACCACACCCATTTCGCGCTGACCGTGGTGATCACCCCCGGCGACGAGCTGGCGGTCAAGATCGAGACCCGCTCGGACATCGTCTCCGACGAAACCGCCGACGGACTGTCGGACGACCTGATCACCCTGCTGACCGCGCTCGCCTCCCCGGACGGGGTTCTCGACACCCAGCTGGCCCAGTTGCCGATCGCTGCGGCCGAACGGCCACAGATCGGCCGTGCACTCGATGTGCCGGAGCTGTCGGTATCGGAGCTGCTGGCCGCGACCGCGGCCGAGAACGCCGACGCCACCGCCCTGATCTTCGGCGACCGATCGCTGACCTTCGGCGAACTCGATGCCGAGATCAACAGACTCGCAAGGCTGTTGATCGCAGAGGGGGCCGCACCGGAAACGGTGGTGGCCCTGGGGATCGAACGCTCCATCGAGATGGTGGTGGCCCTGTTCGCGGT
>NZ_JAGQTN010000152.1 GCF_020438995.1 Gordonia sp. (in: high G+C Gram-positive bacteria) | reverse complement strand
TGGCTCGTTCTCGTCACGGTTGTACACAAATGGTCGGTACGTGAGTGATTCGCCCGGTTTCATATTGTCGGCCGCGAGTCGCTTCGTACCGTCCAGGTCGTTGGTGTTCTCGCTGTCACCTTCGAAGAAGTCGACGCGTCCTTTGGTGAGGTAGACGGTACCGTTCTCTTCGCGGACCGTGTAGCGAAGCTCGACGCGGATCTCTCCACCGCATCGGGCCGTGGCAACCCTCGAGCGGGTCTGTCCGGAGGTCAGTGTGAAGTTGATGTTGACATCACGGTTGCAGCGTTCGTCCGAACCGAAGTTTTCGTAGTCGTTGATGACGAACGAGGCATCCCCGGTGATGGACCGGGTGGCCGCGTGCGCCGGAGCGGTTGTGGCGACAAGCCCGACGACGGCGGCGGCACAGGTGGCGGCGGCACACCATCGTGCGATGGGTCGGGTCGCCGTCCTTGTGCTCGCGGTCCGAAAGAGAAGAGAACTATGGTGATGCGAGAACATGATTTCCTCCGAGTGTGCGTAGTTGTTCCCGCCAGCTCGTGGACCAGAGCCCCGGCACAGAGGAGACACTGAGGCTGGTCGTTCTATGAAAGCAGGGATACCGAATCCGGACAAGGCACAGTTCAGCGCCGGTTTCTGCTTCGGATGTTGCTTTGGATGAGTAACGACCGGTGCGTCAGGCGGTTTGGGCGGTGAGGCGGAGTGCGTCGACGAGGTAGTCGGTGGTTCGGATATCGGCGACGGTGAGGCGGAAGCCGTGCTCCGGGCATTCCTTGCCGATGATTCCGATACTGCGCAACAGTCGGCCGAGCGCGATGCCGTCGTCACCGGGGAGGTACACGAAGTTCGCGTGACTCGGCAGAACCGTGCCGCCGAGAGCGGACAATGCCCCGATCAGGCGGTCGCGTTCGGCGCGCATGGCCTCGATACGGGACGTCAACTCACGCTGGGCGGCCAACGCGACCGGGACCGCGCATTCTGCGGCCGCGCTCACCGCGAACGGAATCTCGCGGCCTCGTGATCCGGCGATGCTCTCCGGTAGGCCGAATGCGTAACCCGCTCGGACGCCGGCAAGACCATATGCCTTCGAGAATGTGCGGAGCACAACAAGATCCGGATTCACCCCCAGCAATTGCGCGATGTCAGGTGGATTCTCCTGGTATTCGACGTACGCCTGATCGAGGATCACGCGAATACCGGCGGGGACTGCGCGCAAGAATGCGCGTAGCTCGGCATTGCCGATGATCGCACCGGTCGGATTGTGCGGAGAACACAGGATCACGGCGGCTGTATCGGGGCCGATACCCGCGAGGAGAGCATCGAGGTCGGGAATCCCTGACGGCGTCAGCGGAGACGGATCGATCGTCGCGCCGAGCATCCGGGCGAGGATCGCGAAGCCGTCGAACGTCGGTACCGGGGTGGAGATCCTCGGCCGCCGAGTTCTGGTGCGAGTAAGGCAATCTTGCAGGATCGTGAACGCAACGGCGGTGCCGCCGGCGCCCACAGTCACCGCGGCCGGGTCGACACCCAGATGCGTTGCGATCGCCGCGCGCAGAGTGTCCGGGAGGAACTCGGGATAGCGGTGTGCACGACGAGCCTGCTCGGCGAGCGCGGTCGCGACCGCCGGTAACGGCGGATAGGCGGATTCGTTGAGATCGCAACGAGCCACCAGCGGGGGGTCGCCGGGATGGCGTAGTGGCCCGCTCACGACCGGCCGGCCCAGCGGATGGCGCCCGCGGCGGCGAAATCACCCGCGTGGGCGAACGCCGCCATCAACACCACATCTCCGTCGGTGATCCGGCCGTCGGCCACCGCGGCATCCAGTGTCATCGGGATGCCGACGGCGAACAGGTTTCCGCACTCGTCGAACGTGTCGGGGTGGCGCTCCTCCGGAAGTTCCAGGGCCTCACGCCAGTTCCGCAGGAAGATGCGGTTTGGTTGATTGGTGATGAACGCGTCGAGATCACGGGTCTGCACCCCGATGTGGCCGGCGACCTCGTACGCGACCTCGGGCACCAGCCGGTTTCCGCGGGCCAGCACTTTCGCGATCTTGGCCTCGGTGAACCCGACGTGGATCTGGCCAGGCCCGGCCTCCCAGTACTTGCGTTCGGGCGAGGAGACCGCGGTCATGTCGGCCGAATACTGGCCGTACGAGCGGCACACCGTGTCCAGGACGGGACTTCCCACTTCCGAGAGAGTGAGCACCGCGACCGCCGCACCGTCACCGGGAATGGACGCCTGGGCCTTTCCACGCACCTGTTCCTGCACGAAGATCTGCCCGGCACTGTTCTGTGCCAGCCCGATCAGTGCTTTGCGGGCTCCGCGTGCCCGCAGCAGATCGCCCGCCAGTTCGACGAGAAGGATGAATGCGGCGCATCCACCGTTGTGGACATCGAGCACCACTTCCGGCCGCAACCCGAGCCGGTGCGCCACCTCGCCGACGCAGCCACGCACCGGAACCTCCGGAAGCTGACTGTGGGTGAGCACCACGTCGACGTCGTCGAGATAGTCGGCGCCATGGCGGTCGGTGAGAGTCTTTGCCGCCGTGACGATCATGTCGGCCGAGGTCTCGCCGTCGGCCGCGTGGTGACGGAACGAGGGTGATCGGAACATCACGTTCCCGGCCAGTTCGTCGGTCTCCGCGAACTGGGCGAAATAGTCTGCGGGAACCCTGTTTTCGGGTCGATAGGTGGCCAGGTCGGCCAGCCGGACGGTGGGTGTAGTGCTCATGTGCGCATCCAATCAGGGGTCAGCGGAAGGCCGTTGTGGTGCCGGAACTCGGCGATGGCGGTCAGGTTGTCGAGTTCGACCTGGTGCCCCGCCCAGAACATGTCCCACAGGTCGCCCACCCATTCCTCACGCTCCGGCGGCGCGGTGTCGGGGAACGGATTGTCGTCGTAGAAGGGATGCCGGCAGTTGTTCCACAACACCACCGAACCCGGCTTGTTCAGCACGATCTGGGCGTCGACCACCCGCATAAGGTAGATCATCCACAGGTGCTCACCCTGATCCCAGGCACAGTGATAGTCGACGGTCATGGCATCAGGATTGGCCTCGGTGCGCACGTAGATCTTGGTGTCGGCGTTGAGCATGTCGTAACCCACCCACAGGCCGGAATCAGTGTCGCGGCTGAATCCTCTGGTGCTGTACGTCCATTCCTCCAGCGATCGGGTATCGGCCAGCCACTCGTACAATTCGCGAGGCGGTGCATCGACGTAACCCTGGACGGGACAGAACTTTCCGTAGATCTGCTGGTGCGGGTACACCGAACGGATCTTGTCGACGACCAGTGCCGTGTTCGCCGAACGCGGATGGGTTTCTATCCGGAACACACCGTCGAGCGGTTCGGAGATATCGGCGAGTGCCGGGTTGGGAGGCGCGGACG
>NZ_JAGQTN010000151.1 GCF_020438995.1 Gordonia sp. (in: high G+C Gram-positive bacteria) | reverse complement strand
CAGCAGATCGGGACGCCCGTCGGCATCGATCACCGGACCGACACCGGTGTCATGTCGGGGCACGAAGACATCGCTCACCCGCTCCCAGACGTTGCCGATCATGTCGTCGAGCCCGAAGCCATTGGCCGGAAACGTTCCGACCGGCGACGTCGACCCCCAGCCGGTACTGACATATGGAAAGCGTCCCTGCCAGGTGTTGGCCATCACCCGTCCGTCGGGACGCAACTCCGATCCCCAGGCGTACTCGGTACCGGTCCGCCCTCCCCACGCCGCGTACTCCCATTCGGCCTCCGTCGGCAGGCGCCGGTCCGCCCAGCGCGCGTACTCGGTCGCGTCACGGTAGGCGATATGCACCACCGGATGGTCGGGCCGATGGTCGACGCCACTGCCCGGCCCGGCCGGGGCCCGCCAGTGTGCCCCGGGCACCCACCGCCACCAGCGGGTCCAGTCACCGAGGTCGACCGGACCGTCCGTCGCGGTGAACACCAGCGCGCCCGGCACGAGCTGTGCGGGGTCGGCACCGGGAAAATCAGCCGGATCGACGGGTTCCTCAGCGACGGTACGGTAACCGGTGTCGGTGACGAATCGGGCGTACTGTGCGTTGGTCACCGGGTGGCGCTCGATCGCGAACGCCGCAACCCGACGCTCGTGCGCCGACCGTTCCTCGGGATAGTGGCGGTCCGAGCCCATGACGAACACCCCGCCGGGCAGCGGAACGAGCTCGGTCAACGACACCCGCCCAGCCTAGGCTCAATCCGGCACACCGTGCGGTGTGCCGCACCCGGCGACTACCCTTCGATTTCGGGAATCGCCACGCCCCAGGAAAGGACACAGATGCACCACGACCACCGGAACGCCGACTACCCGGTCAACGGGTCGGTGCGCGCCGTCGTGCGCTGGGTGCTACTCCTTATCGTCGCGGCAGCGGTGTGTGCGGCCACCTACTACCTGATGGTCCGCACCGAACGTGGCCAGATCATCGAGGACTACGCGCTGTCGGGCGCCGACCAGATCGGAAACAACGCGCAACTTCGGGCGAGCGACTTCCTGTCGCAGATAACGACCGGTTCACTGATCATCACCACGATCGTCGTGGCTGCCATCGGGCTCGTCCGTGGCCGGCCGCTGCTCGCACTGGCAGGTGTCGTGATCGTGATCGGCGGCCAGATCGTCGCGCAGCCTCTCAAGGAGGAATTGACCCGGCCGTTCCTGCTCACGGCGACCGGGGCACCCGGCCATAACAGTTTCCCCAGCGGCCACAGCGCGATCGCCGCGAGTATCGTCTGTGCCCTTCTGGTGGTCGTGCCGTTCCGCCTACGGGGAATCGTCGGGGTGCTCGGCGTGGTGGCCGCCACCGCGATCAGTACGTACACCGTCGTCGCCAAGTGGCATCGGCTCTCGGACACCGTGGGCGCCAACGCGGTCGCCGTCGGCGTCGCATGCCTGGTGATGATCATGTTCACCGCGTGCGGCGCGATCCGGTTGCGAGTGGTGGCAGACGAGATAGGCAGTACCGCACTGCGTAACGCGGCGGTCGTGGCGCTCGCGGCCGGGGCGATGACGGTCTCCGCGGCGGGAGTCATGGTGATCGCCGACGGCTGGAACCGGACGCCACTCGACTGGGCGTCGTCTGATAGGTTCCTGCTCGGATCGCAGTTGTTGGCCGCAGCGACGACCGTCCTCATGCTTCTGGCGTTCTGGGCGACGCTGTACCGGCTCGACCTCGCGCCCCGGCAGCGGGCGTCAGTGGGCGGACGGACCGTGGTCCGGGTCTGACCGTCCTGATCGGGTGAGCTGTGGCACACCCGTCAGACCAGCCCAACGATGGCGACACTATCGCGCAGAGGGCGCGAGCCCGCCGGAACAGTCGAACAGGAGAGTGGATCCATGACCCAGACATCTGCGACACAGAACGGCCCCGCATCGAGGAACGCAGCCCGGGTGCTGGTCACCGGAGCATGCGGGCTGGTCGGTAAGGCGACCGTCGCGCAGTTGCGGCGCCGCGGTTTTCATGTGACCGCCACCGACCTCGACACCCCCGCCGGCCGCAAGGCGATCAGGCAACTGGCCGCCGATACCGCCGACTCGCCGGGCACCCTGGCCGTCGAATGGGTCAATCTCACCGACGGATCGGCCGTCGATGCCCTCGTGGCCCGCACCGCGCCGGATGCGATCGTGCACCTGGCCGCCGTCATCCCACCGTTCTGCTACGAGAACCGCAAGCTCGCACGCGCTGTCAACGTCGAAGGCACCCGCAGTCTCGTCGATGCCGCGAAGAAGCTGGACAATCCCCCACGATTCCTGCAGACGTCGAGCATCGCGGTGTACGGTCCCCGCAATCCATACTCCCGCAGAGGAATTCTGCGGTCCGACACACCCGTCGCACCGGGCGACCTCTACGGCGGGCACAAGGCCGAGGCCGACGCCATCGTGCGCGACTCCGGACTCGAATGGGTGATTCTGCGGCTCGGTGGTGTGCTGCCCGACAGTCTCCTCACCGCCAATCCGCGCCTGGCCGAACTCGACGCGGTCCTCCCCGACGACGGCCACGTGCAATCAGTCGCCGCATCGGATGTGGCCACGGCGTTCACCAACGCCGTCACCACCCCCGAAACCCGCCGCGAGTACCTGATCGGCGGCGACGACACCCACCGCCATATCCAGGGACCGCTGGTGAAGGCGGCTGGTGATTCACTCGGCATCGGCGGTGCGATGGGCGGCCACGGCCGGCCCGGCAACCCGGACGACGACGCGGCCTGGTTCGCCACCGACTGGATGGACTCGACCGAATCCCAGCGGGTGCTGCAGTTCCAGAACACCACGTTCGGTGAGCTGATGGCCCGCGGCCGGCTCAGCGGCGTCAAACGCCTCGGTATGTCGGCGACCACCCCGCTGATCAAGCAGATCCTCAAACACCGCTCGCCATACCGCGGCAAACCCGGCAAGTACGCCGACCCGTGGGCACTGAT
>NZ_JAGQTN010000150.1 GCF_020438995.1 Gordonia sp. (in: high G+C Gram-positive bacteria) | reverse complement strand
CCCGATATCACGTTCCAGTTGGCCAAGGCCAACGACGACATGTACCTGTTCAGCCCGTACGACGTCGAGCGCGTTTACGGAGTGCCGTTCGCGGACGTGAACGTGACCGACAAGTACCACGAGATGGTGAACGACAAGCGGATTCGAAAGACCAAGATCAAGGCCCGCGAGTTCTTCCAGACTCTCGCCGAACTGCAGTTCGAGTCGGGTTACCCGTACATCATGTTCGAGGACACCGTGAACCGGGCCAACCCGATCGACGGCAAGATCACCCACTCCAATCTGTGCTCGGAGATCCTGCAGGTGTCCACGCCGTCGACGTATAACGACGATCTCTCCTATGCCGAAGTGGGCAAGGACATCTCGTGCAACCTGGGTTCGCTCAACATCGCCAAGGCGATGGATTCGCCCGATCTCGGGCAGACCGTGGAGACCGCGATCCGTGGTCTGACCGCGGTGAGCGACCAGACCGCCATCACCTCGGTGCCCTCGATCGAGAAGGGCAACAACGAGTCCCACGCCATCGGACTCGGGCAGATGAACCTGCACGGATACCTGGCGCGGGAGCGGGTGTTCTACGGCAGCGACGAGGGCGTCGACTTCACCAACATCTACTTCTATACCGTGCTGTACCACGCGATCCGGGCCTCCAACAAGATTGCCCGCGAGCGCGGTAAGCCGTTCGGTGGATTCGAGAAGTCGGCCTACGCCTCGGGTGAGTTCTTCGACAAGTACGTCGACAAGGCGTGGGAGCCGCAGACCCAGAAGGTGCGGGATCTTTTCGGGCAGGCCGGGATTCACATCCCCAACCAGGACGACTGGCGTGCGCTGAAGGCCGCCGTGCAGCGTGACGGCATCTACAACCAGAACCTGCAGGCGGTGCCGCCAACCGGATCGATCAGCTACATCAACCATTCGACCAGCTCGATCCATCCCGTCGCGGCCAAGATCGAGATCCGCAAAGAGGGCAAGATCGGCCGCGTCTACTATCCGGCGCCATACATGACCAACGACAACCTGGAGTACTACCAGGACGCGTACGAGATCGGCTACGAGAAGATCATCGACACCTACGCCGCCGCCACGCAGCACGTCGACCAGGGCCTGAGCCTGACCCTGTTCTTCAAGGACACCGCCAGTACCCGTGATGTCAACAAGGCGCAGATCTACGCCTGGCGCAAGGGAATCAAGACGCTCTACTACATCCGCCTGCGTCAGATGGCGCTGGAGGGTACGTCGGTGGACGGCTGCGTCAGCTGCATGCTGTGACCTGAGGGGGATCACCTTTGACCACGAGAGTCCCGCTCAGCCGAGGAGACCGATGACCGGAAAACTCCGTAAGGACGACACGATCCGCGCGTCGACGGTCGTGCGTGCCGCGCCCGCCGAGGTCTTCCGGGTGGTGTCCGACCCGACCCGCTACCCCGAGTGGAGCCCGGAGTGTCACCGCGTCGAATGGGTCGACGACACGCATTTCGTCGGGCACAACCGTCGCCGCCGGGGCAGGTGGAAGACCACGGCGACGGTGGTGGCGAACGAGCCGGACCGCGAGTTCAGGTTCGTCGTCGAGATGATGGGCAAGGACTTCACCGGCTGGGCCTACCTCGTCGAACCGCACGCCGAGGGCGCCCTGCTCACCGAGGAGTTCGTGATGCGCGTCGACCTGCCGCTGGTGGCGCGCCTCTTCGAGGTGCTGGCGCTCGGTGTGCGGGACCGGCGCACCGATCTGCAGGGCAACCTCGACCGCTGCGTCCGCACTGTTCGCGGCATTGTCGAGCGTGAGGTCGGCGAACGCGCCCCGGCGGACGGCCGGTGAGCCCGGGGGGAGGCCGGGCGCACCGACTCCGTTCGTCGTCGGAGCAGGGTCGGCATATGTTGCTCCCGACCTGATCAGTCGAACCAGCGGAAACGCTGCACGCAGTCCGTAGTGAAGCGGCTCGGCTCCAGAACGGTATCCTTGCGATCAGTCTTCCGATGCCATTGAGATCACGATCGAGATCGAGGGAACATGTTCGAACCCGCCCACAGTCCAGCCGACGGCGCCGCGATCAAGCTCGTCAGCCGGGTGTCCGCGATCAACTGGAACCGCGTTCCCGACGAGAAGGACGCCGAGGTCTGGGACCGGCTGGTCGGCAACTTCTGGCTGCCGGAGAAGGTGCCGGTGTCCAACGACATCCCGTCGTGGAGCACGCTCACCGAGTACGAGAAGCAGCTCACGATGCGGGTGTTCACCGGCCTGACGCTGCTCGACACCATCCAGGGCACCGTCGGCGCGGTCTCGCTGATCCCCGACGCGGTCACCCCGCACGAGGAGGCCGTGCTCACCAACATCGCGTTCATGGAGTCGGTGCACGCCAAGAGCTATAGCTCCATCTTCTCCACGTTGTGCTCCACCAGGGAGATCGACGAGGCCTTCCGCTGGTCGGAGGAGAGCGAACACCTGCAGCGTAAGGCACGCATCGTCATGGATTACTACCGTGGCGACGACCCGCTCAAACGCAAGGTGGCCTCGACGCTGCTCGAGTCGTTCCTGTTCTACTCGGGCTTCTACCTGCCGATGTACTGGTCGAGCCGCGCCAAGCTCACCAACACCGCCGACGTCATCCGCCTCATCATCCGCGACGAGGCCGTGCACGGCTACTACATCGGCTACAAGTACCAGCGCGGCCTGGAAACGCAGACCGCCGAGCGTCGTCAGGAACTCAAGGACTACACCTTCGAGCTGCTGTTCGAGTTGTACGACAACGAATCCGACTACACCGAAGCGCTGTACGACGAGGTCGGCCTCACCGAGGACGTCAAGAAGTTCCTCCGTTACAACGCCAACAAGGCCCTGATGAACCTCGGCTACGAGGCGATGTTCCCCAAGGACGAGACCGACGTGAACCCCGCCATCCTGGCCGCCCTGTCCCCGAATGCCGACGAAAACCACGACTTCTTCTCCGGCTCCGGCAGCTCCTACGTCATCGGCAAAGCCGTCAACACCGAAGACGAAGACTGGGACTTCT